>NZ_CP034449.1:937500-1250000 GCF_003952425.1 Mesorhizobium sp. M2A.F.Ca.ET.046.03.2.1
TAATGGAAGCCCTCAATGGAGTCCTTCATGTTGGAGTGGAACGAGATGCCCTGCTTGACCATGAAGAAATTCTGGGGCTGCTCCATCATCCATTTGACGTCGGCGGCATAATCCTCCGGTCGGTCGCCCGTGCGCTTGCGACGGATCGAGCCGTTGTAGACGCGCACCTTGTCACGCACCTTGCCGCCAAGCAGCTTGTAAACCGGCACGCCCGCGGCCTTGCCGGCGATGTCCCACAGCGCGTGCTCGATAGCGCTCACCGCCGCGCCATAGGGCTTGAACGAGCCGCGCTGGCGGATCTTCAGCATCACCCGCTCGACGTCGGTCGGATCCTCGCCGATCAGCGCCTCGCGGAAATGCAGCACGAAGGGTTTCAGGTAGGTCTTTGTGTATTCGACCTCGCCCAGACCATAGAGGCCCTCGTCGGTGACGACGCGGACGATGGGGTGCTTGCCGATGACGGCGCAGCGCAGGTCGGTGATCTTCATGACACAGTCCTATTTCACAGACGAGAAAGCTGTCGGCGTGAGCAGCTGGCTGCTGATATTGGCAACGATCTGCCCGTCGCGCTCAGACTCGTCCCGGGCCCTGTGCCATACCGGATCGGTGACGAAAGCCGTCCATTTCGCCTCGCGCTCGGCCAACGATTCCCAGGCGAGGAAATAGGTGAGGCGATTGTTGTTCTCGCCGATCACCGTGGTGAAAAACCCGGCTTGGCGGATGCCATGCCTCTCCCAGATGGCCAGCGTTTGCTCGGAAAAGCGCTTGAGCAAAGCCGGCAGCCTGCCCGGCAGGCAGTCATAGATGCGCATTTCGTAGATCATGGTTTCGTCCGTTTCTTTCTCCGCCTCTCCCGTGGGAGAGGTCGACACGAATGGTCGGTGGGTGGCTCTGTGACCTTGGGGATTAAGGCAGGGGCGTCCGGGCTAACTCCAGGTCCGGTCCCAGCTATTTTCATTGTCCCAATGCTCGGTGGATTGCCATATCCCTGTGACACCGGGCTGCAGATGCTGCGAGATCACCTCGTCGAGGACGTCGTCGATCCCCAGCCCCGGCTTGCCGGGCACGGTGATGAAGCCGTCCTTGACGAGCGGCTTGGGGAGGCCCGTGACGATATCATCCCACCAGTCGACATCGGCGGAGTGGTATTCGAGCGCCATGAAGTTTTCGGTCGCGGTCGCGACATGCGCCGCGGCCATCGCCGCGATTGGGCTTTCGGCCATGTGGATCGCCATGGCGACGCCGTGATCCTGCGCCATGTCGCCGATCTTCTTTGTCTCGAGGATGCCGCCGCTGGTCAGCAGGTCCGGATGGATAACGGAGAGGCCGCCGCTCCTCAGCAGAGGCTCGAAGCCCTCCTTGAGATAAATATCCTCGCCGGTGCAGATCGGCACCGACGTCGCCTGCTGCAATTGCCGGTACTGTTCGGTGTACTGCCAGGGGATCACGTCTTCGAGCCATGCCGGCACGTATTTCTCGATACGGCGCGACAGGCGGATGCCGTCCTGCAGCGAGATGTGGCCGACATGGTCGATGGCTAACGGAATCTCGTAGCCGATGACCTCGCGGACCTCGTGGATATATTGCTCCAGCAGGTCGATGCCCTTTTCGGTGAAATGCAGGCCCGTGAACGGGTGCTGCACGTTCTGCGCATCATAGGCGAGATTGCGGGCCTTGCGCTCCTCGAGCGTGCCGCCGCGGCCGCGCGGGTTGGCGCGGAACCCTTCGAGCGCGCCGGCGGGCGCCGTCACGGCGCCCGGAATGTGGGCGATCTGCATCAGACCCAGGTCCATCTTGAGGAAGGTGAAGCCGCGCTCCATGCGCGCCCTGAGGCGCTTGCCGGTCTCGGTGCCGCTCGGCTTCTCGGCGTCCGTATCGCAATAGACGCGCACCTGGTCGCGAAACTTGCCGCCGAGCATCTGGTAGATCGGCACGCCATAGGCCTTGCCGGCGAGATCCCAGAGCGCAATCTCGACCGCCGAGACGCCGCCGCCCTGCCGCCCATGGCCGCCGAACTGCTTGATACGGCGGAACAGGCGGTCGATATCGCAGGGGTTCTCGCCGAGCAGCCGGCTCTTCAGCATCAGCGCAAAGGTGGCGCTGGCGCCGTCGCGCACCTCGCCGAGCCCGACGATGCCCTGGTTCGTGTAGATCTTGAGCAGCGCCGAAGTGAAGGGCGCGCCGACGATCTCGGCCACCCGCATGTCGGTAATGCGCAGCTCGGAGGGCCTGGAATTCGTGTTGATGCGATCGAGAGCCTCGTCGGCTCCATCCGTTTTTGGCATGATTTGTCCTCGTTCCGCTGGGAGTGGCCCCGCCCGCCGGGCCTGCTTTAAACAGTGCTAGCCCAGCTCGATCTCGTGGGCCTGCAGATAGTCGCGGTTCATCTCGACACCGAGACCCGGCTTCGACGTCAGCTTGAGGTTGCCGTTCGACACGTCGAGCGGCTTGTCGATGAGGTGATCGTATTTGGAGAGGTCCCACTCCGACGTTTCGAGCTTGTAGAAGTTGGGAACGGTCATCATCACCTGCGCTCCCGCGACCACATTGATCGGACCCGCGGCGTCATGCGGCGAGACCGGGATGTAATAGGCCTCGCAAAGGGCGGAAATCTTCTTGAGCTCGGTGATGCCGCCGGTCCAGGTGACGTCGGGCATGATGTAGTCGGCGAGCTTGTTCTCGAGCACCGGCACGAAATCCCATTTCGTGTGGCCGCGCTCGCCCCAGGAGATGGGGGCACTGACCTTGTCGCGCACCTGCTTAAGCGCGTTGAGGCTTTCCGGCGGGCAAGGCTCCTCGAACCAGTCGATCTGGCCGGCCTCCTCGAGGCTGCGGCACAGGCGGATGGCGGTGGGAACGTCAAAGCGGCCATGCGCATCGATGAGGATGTCGACATTGGGCCCCGCCGTCTCGCGGATGAGAGCCGTGAGCTCGGCAGCTTCGCGCTCGTCCTTGCGGGTCATGCTGCCGTCGAGATAGCCGTCCCGTCTTTCGCGGGCCACGCCATCGACGCTGGGACCCTGGTGCGGGAACGGATCGAATTTGAGCCCGGTGTGGCCGGACTCCACGATGTCGCGAATTTCGCGGACCACCGCTTCCTTGCTGGTGAATTTGGCCTGGTTGGGATGGGTGTAAAGCGAGATTTCATCGCGCACCGGCCCGCCCAGCAGCTCATAGATCGGCTTGCCGAGAACTTTGCCGCGGATATCCCAAAGCGCTATGTCGATGGCGCTCACGCATTCCACGGCGGCGCCGCGGCTGCCCATATAGGTGAAGCTGCGGAAGACCTTGTGCCACAGATGCTCGATGCGCGCCGGATCCTCGCCTGCCACGGCAAGCCCGATCTGGCGCAGGATCGTGCAGAGCGCGCGGTTGGCGAGCTTCGTCGTGGTGGTGATCTCGCCCCAGCCGCTGATCCCCTCGTCGGTCGTCACTTCCACGAACAGGTACTCTCCCCAATAGGAAGCGTCGGACTTGACCAGCCAAGGCCGAATGCTCGTGATTTTCATCTGGACTATCCTCCCTGAATGGCCAGGCTGACGATGTTGCGGGTCCGCTACCCTGCCCGGGCGGCGCTGCGCGCGCGCATGTGTTCGAGGACATGCCGGCCGGAGCCCTCGACATGGCGAGCGATGAGTTCGGCCGCCTTGTCGGCCTCGCCCGATTTGACGAGCGCGATGAGCTCGCGGTGCTCGCGGATGATCGCGGCGCGGCGGGCAAGCGTGAAATTGAAACGCCGGCTGACCGCCCGCAGCACCTCTCGGTGCTTCCACCAGAGCTCGGCGGCATGGCGGTTGTAGTGCCGCTGGTACATCACGGTGTGGAAGGCGGTATCCAGCTCGCTGTGCCTGAACGTGTCGGCGAAGTTGTTCTCTTCGATCAGGCCCTGGAGACGTTCGAGTTCGGCGATGTCCTCCTCGGTCGCCATTCCCACAAACCAGCGCGTCAGGGCGGGCTCGATGAGAACGCCGATCTCGTAGATATCGCGCACGAAATCCTGATCTATGGGCCGGACGCGCGCGCCCCGGTTGGGAACGAAGGTGACGAAGCCCTCGCCGCGCAACAATTGCAGCGCCTCGCGCACGGGATTGGTCGAGGTGCCGTGACGGCGGGCGAGATCGGTGACCACGAGCCGCTCGTTGGCAGCCAGCCGTCCCTCGATGATGTCCTCCCTTATCTGCTCGTAAAGCGAGGCGCCCTCGCTCGATGCCCCGAGAGCGTCAATCCCCTCGGGTGGCTCTGCTTTGAAATCACTCGTTTCCGCCATCGCCGTCCCCTAGTCCAATACACGATCTGACCGATATCACGCACATCTTCGACAAACAATGTACGATTTGTTGCGTTGACAGCTATTCTGCGATCTGAAAACGTATGAAGTGATCGAAGGGATACATTAGGGCGGAGAAATATCCCCGCGATCGAAACGAGCAAGGACCGCTTTGCCTAGGCGCAGAGCGGCATAGGAGAACCTGGGAGGAGACCTATGAGGAGGATCACAGTCGGCGGTGCCGTTCTGCGCGGCGCCGTTTCCACTGCTTTGACGATATCGCTGATGTCGGGTCCGGCGCTTGCCGCGCCCCCGGTCGACCTGAGCAAGTGGTCGCCGGAATATGTGCGCTCGATTGCCGGCACGCAGGATTTCGACACGGCAGGCGATTGCGCCAAGGTCACCCCGCTCGACTACAAGGGGCGACTGACTTTCTGGTATCAGGGCGTGTTCGAGGGCGACCCCGACCTCCTGCGCCAGTACTACAAGGATTTCTTCGCAACCTTCCGCAAGACCTACCCGAACATCCAGCTCGAGGAACAGGCCCTCACCTATAACGACCTGCTCGACAAGTTTCGCACCGCGCTCCTCGGCAACGCGGCGCCGATGGCGGTCCGCCTGCAAATCCTGGGCGGAACCGAGTTCGCCTCGAAGGGCTATCTGCAGCCGCTGAAACCCGAGGACGTCGGCTATTCGACCGAGGATTTCTGGCCCGGCGCCATGAAGGCCGTGACCTGGGACGGCGTGACCTACGGCATTCCGACCAACAACGAGACGATGGCCTTCATCTGGAATGCCGACATCTTCAAGCGCGCCGGCCTCGATCCGAACAAGCCGCCGGCCACCTGGGACGACGTGGTCAAATATTCCAAGCAGATCCACGACAAGCTCGGCATTGCCGGCTACGGCCTCGTGGCGCGCAAGAATGCCGGCAACACGCCCTACCGCTTCATGCCGCAGCTATGGGCGTATGGCGGCGGCGTTTTCGACGAAGCCGCGGCAAACCCGACCTACAAGGACATCGAGCTCAACAGCCCGCAGAGCAAGGCGGCGCTGCAGGCTTCCTACGACATGTATGTCCGCGACAAATCGGTTCCGGTTTCGGCGCTCACCAACCAGCAGGCCGACAACCAGCCGCTGTTCCTGGCCGGCCAGCTCGGCATGATGATCTCGCATCCGTCCGACTACAACGTCATGCTCGACCTGCAGAAGAAGGCGACGGGCACTGACAAGGACAAGGCGCAGACCGTCATCGACAATATGCGCTACGGCCTCATTCCGACCGGTCCCGACGGCAAGCGCGCCGTCGTCTTCGGCGGTTCGAACATCCACATCCTGAAGCCCGAATATGTAGAGGGCGGCAAGGTGGACGAGCCGGCGGCGAAGGCCATCATCTGCATGTGGACGAGCCCGGAATGGTCGCTGAAGATGGCTTACGCCGGCTCGAACCCCGGCAACCTCAACGGCTTCAAGACCAAATGGATGAAGGAGCGTCTGGACAGCATCAAGTTCCTCGATGTCACGACGTCGATGCTGCCATACGGCATTCCGTTCCCGGCCCTGCCGCAGTCGCCCGAGATCATGAACATCATCGTCCCGGACATGCTGCAGAATGCCCTGACCGGAGCGATGACCGTCGACCAGGCGGCGGACGACGCGGCCAAGAAGGTGAAAGACCTGATGGGCGGCGGACTCTAGCCCTAGCCTGACCTGCGATCTCACCGGCTGCGCCGACAACGCAGCCGGTTCGTTCCGATGAACAAGGGCACGCCAGTGACGATCGTGAGCGGCAAGGCCGAGGCTCGCCGAAGACTGCAATCCGCCAGGTCCGATGTGCTTCGCAAGATGTGGGAGCATCGCGCCGACTATGCCTATGTGCTTCCGGCGATTGCCGTGATGCTCATCGTCATCGCCTATCCGATCTACTACACGATCGAATTGTCGTTCTTCAACACGCCGCCCGGCCTGCAGCTCCGCGACAAGATCTTCGTCGGTTTCAACAACTACACGGCCATCCTGACCAGCGGGGTGTTCTGGCAGGTCACCTTCAACACCCTGATCTGGACAATCGCATCCACTTTCTTTTCCTTCGCCCTGGGGTTTGCCGCCGCGCTGGCGCTGCATCGCGATTTCGTCGGCCGCGGCGTCCTGCGCGCCATCCTGATCATTCCCTGGGTCATCAGCGCGGTCGCCGCCTCCTATATCTGGAAGTGGATCTACCATTCGGATTTCGGGATTATCGGCGCGGTGCTGGTCGAGCTCGGATGGGCCGAGCGACCGCCGAATTTCATCGACAGCGTCTCAACGGTGCTGCCCTCTCTGATCGTCGTCAACATCTGGCGCGAGTTCCCTTTCGCCATGATCATGATGACGGCCGGTCTGCAGACCGTGCCCGAGCAGTTGCTGCGCGCCGCGAAAGTCGATGGGGCGAATGCGTGGCAACGCTTCTGGCACGTCACCTTCCCGCATTTGCGCAATGTCTCGACGGTGACGATCCTGCTGCTCGCGGTCGCCAACTTCAACTCCTTCATCATTCCCTGGATCATGACCGGCGGTGGCCCGTCCAACGCTTCGCATATCTGGATCACCCATATCTATGAGCTTGCCTTCGGCCGCCAGCGCTGGGGCGTGGCATCGGCCTATTCGGTGCTTCTGTTCATCATCCTGATGACGCTCGGCTACTTCTATGTCCGCGCGCTGAGCGGCAACGAGCGGAAGGACGGCAGCGCATGAGCACGGTTTCCGAGACAATCTCACGAGGCCGGTCCGTCCGCCGGGTGCGGATTGACGGATGGCGATGGGGCGGGCGCGCCTTTCTGCTGTTCATGCTCCTTTACACCGCGCTGCCGATGATCTGGATGCTGCTCACCTCGATCAAGTCCGGCTTCGCGGCGATGCAGTTTCCGCCGCAATGGTGGCCTGACCAACCTACACTCGACAGCTACCAGAAACTGCTCGATCCGCAGAACAGCGTCGGCCAGGATTTCCTGCGCTTCTTCTGGAACAGTCTCATCGTCTCGACCGCCACGACGATCCTTTCGGTGATCGTGGCGGTTCCCGCGGCCTACGCGTTCTCGCGCTTCACCTTCCCAGGTCGGAACTTCCTTTTCTTCGCCGTCCTGCTGCGCAACATGTTCCCGGCGGTGATCTTCCTGGTGCCGCTCTTCATCCTGATGCGCGCGATCGGACTGGTGAACACGCATGGCTCGCTTGTTCTCACCTACCTCACCTTCGGCCTGCCGCTGGCGATCTGGCTCTTGAAGGGCTTTTACGACAACATCCCGGTGCAGCTCGAGCAGGCGGCGCGCATCGACGGCGCAACGCGGTTCCAGGCCTTCATGCTGATCGTGATGCCGCTCTCGACGCCGGGCATCATCGCCACCGCGATCTATTCCTTCATCGGCGCCTGGAACGAGTACATCTACGCCTACACCTTCCTCTCCAAGAACGAACAGCTGACGCTGCCCGTCGGCATCCAGCGCTTCTTCTCGGAGAACACGACGGACTTTCCTGGCCTGATGGCGGCCAGCTTCATGATGAGCGTGCCCGTCGTGGTGCTGTTCCTCCTCCTGCAACGATACTTCGTGCGCGCCCTCACGGAAGGCGCGGTCAAGCACTAGAGCCGGATGATTTCAGGTCGAACCGACCTGAAATCTGAATCCGGCTCTAAATCAAAGAGATAGAGCATGATGTCGTCCGAAAACCGCTTCACACTTTTCGGCATCATGCTCTAGGGAGCTGCCTGCATGGCCCATGTGGTCCTCAAAGATCTCGTCAAGACCTATGGCAGCTTCAAAGCCGTCAACGACGTTTCGCTGACAATCAATGACGGCGAGTTCGTTGCGCTTGTCGGGCCCTCCGGCTGCGGCAAGACGACCACGCTCAATCTCGTCGCGGGCCTGATCTCGGTCACATCGGGCGACATCGTCATCGGCGACCGGGTGGTCAACGACCTCGACCCCAAGGACCGGGACATTGCCATGGTGTTCCAGAACTACGCGCTCTATCCGCAAAAGTCGGTCTATATGAACCTCGCCTTCCCACTGCAGATGCGCAAGCTGCCCAAGGACGAGATCGACAGAAAAGTCAGGGAAGCAGCGCGGGTCCTCGACATGACGCAGCTGCTCGAACGCAAGCCGCGCGAGCTTTCAGGCGGGCAACAGCAGCGCGTGGCGCTCGGACGCGCCCTCGTGCGCGATCCTGCGGTGTTCCTGATGGACGAGCCGCTCTCCAATCTCGACGCCAAGCTGCGCGTGCAGATGCGATCCGAGATCAAGCGGTTCCACCAGGACCTCAAGGCGACGATCATCTATGTGACGCACGACCAGCTCGAGGCCGTGACCATGGCGGACAGGATGGCGGTGATGAATGGCGGCTACCTGCAGCAATATGATTCGCCGGCGCAGGTTTTCGCCCATCCCGCCAATATGTTCGTCGCGAGCTTCGTCGGCAGTCCGGCGATGAGCCTTATTCCGCTGGAGGGGTCGACGGCAAATGGCGGCGCCGTCCTGACGAGCGCGGAAGGCTGGAGTCTTGAGCTGTCGCAACGCAATGCGCGCAAGGTCCAGAAAGCGACCACCAGGAAGGTCGTGCTCGGCGCGCGACATTCGACGATCAAGCTGCACAAGAGCGCGGTTCCCAGCGCTATTCCGGCCAAGGCCTATACGGTGGAGCCGACCGGAGACGTCACCTTCGTGCAGGCGTTCCTCTCCGGCGCCATCGTCAATATCAGCGTGTCCCCCAACGTCGCCGTCGCACCCGACGAGCAGATCTGGCTCGAGTTCGACCAGGAGCGCATGCACCTGTTCGACAGCGAAACGGAAATGGCGCTCGAGGCCAGTTGAGACGGCGAACGCATGAGACATGAGGGGGAATGACGACGAAGATGAAGATCACCGCGATCAAGCCCTACCCGGTGTGGGTCGGGACCCGTAACCAGATGCTCGTCAAGGTTGAGACCGACCAGGGCATCTTCGGCTGGGGCGAGAGCGGCCTGAGCGGTCGCGAGAAGGCCGTGGCCGGTGCGGTCGAGCACTATCGCGAATTTCTCATCGGCCGCGACGCCATGCAGATCGGCCGGATCTGGCAAGAACTCTATCGCAGCCAGTATTTCGAAGGCGGGCGGGTTCTGCAGGCGGCGATCTCCGCGATCGACATCGCGCTTCACGACATCAAGGGCAAGGCGCTAGGCGTGCCGGTCTACGAGCTGCTCGGCGGCAAGCAGCGTGATCGCATCCCCACCTTCGCCTCGACCGGAGACGAGGCCGAGGGCGACGCCGCCATCGAACGAGCGCGCGAACTGCATGCCGAAGGATGGCAGGCGATCCGCTTCTTCCCCGCCGGACAAAGCAGCAGGGACATTTTCGAGCCGCGCGAGTCGATAGGTCCCACCGCTAGCATGCTGAACAAGGCGCGCGAGGCGCTGGGTGACGACGTGGTGCTCGGCATCGACTATCATCATCGGCTGTCGGTGGCCGAGGCGGCGAGCTTCTGCGGCAAGCTTGGCCGCGGCGTGCTCGATTTTCTCGAGGAGCCGATCCGCGACGAAGCGCCGGAGGCCTATGAGAGCCTGCGCGGGATGACCGACATCCCCTTCGCCATCGGCGAGGAGTTTGCCAGCAAGTGGCAGTTCCTGCCCTATATCGAGCGCGGCATCCACCAATTCAACCGACTCGATGTCTGCAATGTCGGCGGGCTCACCGAGACGATGAAGGTCGCCGGCTGGAGCGAAGCGCATTATGTCGACCTGATGCCACACAATCCGCTTGGCCCGGTGTGCACGGCCGCGACCATCCATCTGGGCGCCGCGGTGCCCAACTTCGCCTGGCTCGAAACCAGGGTGCCCGAAAGGAAGCTGGGCTTCGACAATTCCGAGTTTTTTCCCGTGCAACCGCGGCTGGACGGCACCCATTACCCTGTCGGCGATCTGCCGGGGCTGGGCGTCGAGGTCAACGAGGCGGCGATCCAGGCGCAGAGTTTTCGCTTCTGGGAGGCGCCGCATCTCAAGCGCCGCGACGGTTCCGTCACCAACTGGTAGTCCATCTCACCCGGAGTCCGACAATGACGCATACAACCGACATCACGCGACCGTCCAAGGACCTGATCGAAGCGCTGAAGGAGATCGGCGCCGCGACGGTTGCCGGCACGCTAGGCCATATGGGCTTCCGCAGCCCGCACATGGTCGGCCCGGTGGCGCAGAACCACGGCAAGTCGATCGTCGGACCGGCGCTGACGCTGCAGTTCCTGCCGCAGCGGCCGGACCTCTTCAACGAAGGCGAATATGCCGATCCGGAAACGCAGTTGCACCGGCATGTGCTCTACCACGCGCAGGAAGGCGACGTGGTCGTGGTCGACGCGCGCGGCGACATGAGATCGGGCGTCTTCGGCGACATGATGTCGACCTATTTCAAGGGCCGGGGCGGCGCGGGCATTGTCATCGACGGATGCATGCGCGACCGGCCCAATGTCGAGAAGCTCGACCTGCCGCTATGGCTGCGCGGCTGGACGCCCAACTATCATGTGCAGACCAGCATCTATCCCAATGCCGTCAACGTCCCGATCGCCTGCGGCGGCGTCACGGTGATCCCCGGCGACATCATCGTCGCCGACGATGACGGGGCCGTAGTGGTTCCCGTCTCGATGGCGCCCATGGTGATCGAGGAGGCGCAGAAGCATCATGACTGGGAAGAGTTTTCCCGAGAGAAGCTCATGCAGGGCGCGCCCTTGCAGCGCTATTATCCGCTGCACGATGATGCCCGCGGTGAGTATGAGGCGTGGCGCAAGACGAGACGTTAGGAAAGCTCAACGAGGCGGAGCGCTGGTGCAGGCACGTGGCCGCGCTTGGGGCCAGCTCATCTTCCAGAAGTTGTTCAAGAAGGTGCAGTAATCGGTCTGCGACCGTGTGATCGAGGCCGTGAACTGGTCGGGCGCGATTACGTCTTGTAACCCATTGAAGCAGCGGGTCGATTGGGTATCCGTTCCATCCGATATTGGCTACAGAATTGAAATCGTATCTACGAAGGGAACCCGCCGGCCACAGCGCGGCCGCCTACCCAGACGATTGCGATGTTCGTCCTGGACGCAGTGTAGACGATCTTGTGCAGGATGCCTTCGCCACGGTCGAGGTCTTCCTGCAGCAGCCTGATCGTGCCGCCCACGGCTTGGGTGTCGATGACGCAGGCATCGAAATGATAGCCCGCCGCGAACTGCCCGACCGGCAGGTCGAGCGCGGTCCCGCCCGCGGCGGTTGCGAGGTGGAAGGCGTCGCGGAAATCGATCCGCGCGGCCCTCCGGCTGCTCCGCTTTTCCGGCGGCACGTCGGGGTCGGTGCCGGTCTCCAGCATGCGTGATGCCATGACCGCGCCGCGCATGCCGTCGAAGAGCGAGGCGCTCGGCCCGCCCGAAATGTCGGTTCCGAGCCCGACAATGAGCCCCTTCTCCAGCGCTGCCTTCAGCGGAAAGACTGCATTGGCGAAGTAGGCGTTGGAGAGCGGGCAGTGGGCGACCGCCGAACGGCGCACCCGGATCGTGTCCATGTCGTCCGGCGTGATGAAGTTGGCATGCGCGAGCACGCTCAATCGGCCAAGCAGCCCGAACCGGTCGAGGGCCGCGGTGTCGGTCACGCCGTACCGCTCCAGCACGTAGCCATGCTCCCAGTCGCTCTCCGAGCAATGCGTCTGCACATGGCAGCCGCAGCTCTTCGCGAGCGCTCCCAGCTCGACGAGCGAGGCATCCGTGCATGCGGGGATGAAACGCGGTGTCACCACCGGACGGACCAGGCCGTGCCCGTTGTCCGGGTGCGCGCGGACATAGTCGATCAGCTCGGCCGCGCCGTCGACCGCCGCTTGCGCGGAGGCGTCGCGATAGTAGTCGGGGCACTGGTCGGCGTTGTCCATGACCACCTTGCCGACCAGGGCGCGCTGGCCGCGCTCTAGGCAGGCGTCGACGAGGATGCGGGTCGCGTCGCGGTGGATGGTGGCGAAATAGAGCGCGGTCGTCGTGCCGTTGGCGAGCAGGTCTTCGACCAGCAGGCCGTAATTGCGCCGGGCAAACGCGACGTCGGCGTAACGCGCCTCAAGCGGAAAGGTGTACTTGTGCAGCCAGACCTCCAGCGGCACGTCAAGCGCCTGGCCGAGCTGAGGGTATTGCGGCGCGTGCACGTGCAGGTCGACAAGCCCGGGCAGCAGATAGTGGCCCTTCGGCAGCCGGACGAGCGTCCCTGCCCTGGCCGCCGCGCTGACGGCGGCCTCATAGGCTTCGTCGCCCGGCCTCAGCACGGAGGCGATGACGCCGTCCTCGCGAACCGCGATCAGCGCGTCGCGAAGCTCGTCTATGCTGCCGCGCTCCGGCGCGTGGAAGCCGGAGGCGAGCAATGTCTTGCCCTTGAGGTCGGTCATGTTGCCTTCGCGCGGCCAGGCTGCCGCTCACGCGGCCATGGCCGTGGTGCCGTAGACGATGCCCTTTTCCTTCAGCCAGCGGCGGTAGGCCACCGAGGAGGCGTCCGCGCGGGTGGGGATTTCGGCGCGGGGCTCGAGCGGCAGAAGCCGCGGCCGCTGGTTCTCCAAAATGATCCGGTCCTGCAGGAAGATGAGCTGCTGGAACTGGACGAGCGCTGCCGTCGTCGAGACGTCATCGATCAGGAACATCACCGGATGAGCCCGGCAGCGGTCCGGCTCGACCGGCTGGACGAACAGGCAGATGACGTCCCAGCGGTTCGCCGAGTTCGGGCATGTCTTGTAGAGCATGACCGCGAAGGGATTGGCGACGCGGTACATGTACTGCGTCATGATGCCTCCGGTCGCGGACAGCGCCGCCTGCGGCTGGAAGAACTCGCAATTGGTCGCCCAGACCTCGTCGACGTCGCGACGGATCTCTGTCGTGTAGTGCCGCACCTCCGTATGCGGCTCGGCGCCGAGGATGTCGGTGTGAACGAAGGGGAAATGCGCCATGTCGAGGAAGTTCTCGACGATCCTGAGCCCCGAGGCCCTGACCGAGACCGCGCCGCAGATCACCCAGCGCCGGTCGTCCTCTTGCGTCTCGGGGATCGGCAGGACGTCGCGTTCGGGCGCGCCGAGCGTCACCCACAAATAGCCGTAGCGTTCGCGTATCGGCAAAGCCTCGCTGTCGCCCGCGCGCGTGACGACAACCTTGCCGCCGGCATCGCGGCTGACGCTGAGATCGACGCCCAGCAACCTGTTGCGCATCGCGCCGACCGGAATGTCGTCCAGCGCCTCTATGCAGTACCACTGGTCGAGAGCAGCCTTCTCGGCTTGCATGGCCATGCCCGTCTCCCTCTACTGGTTGTATATCCTGTTCATCACTGCGCGGTGGTCGGCAAGAGCCTCCTCGACGTCGAAGGACCGGAACGCGCCCTTGCCGATGATCTCCCTGCCGTTGATATAGGAATAGTCGACGCGGAAGGGCCCGCAAAGCACCAGCGCCGCGAGCGGGTCGCGTCCGGTTCCCGACAGGCCGAGCTGGTCGCGCCTCACCGCGATGAAATCAGCGCTCATGCCAGGGGCGAGATGGCCGATGTCGTCGCGGCCGAGCAGCGCCGCCCCGCCGCGCGTCGCCATCTCCAGCGCCTCGCGTGCCGAAAGCGCGGTCGGGGTGCCGCCGAAGCCGCCGCGCCCGCCCGGCTTCTCGGAAAGGTAGTGGTGCGGCGCGACGCGCTGCAGCATCAGCGCGAGCCGCGCCTCCATGAACATGTTAGACGTGTCGTTGGAGGCCGAGCCGTCGACGCCGAGGCCGACCTTCACGCCCTTGTCCAGCATCTCACGGATTTTCGCGATGCCCTGTCCGCAGCGCATGTTGGCCGACGGGCAATGCGCGACGCCCGTGCCTGTCTCGGCGAAGCGGTCTATCTCCCCGCTCGTCATGAAGATCGAGTGGGCGAACCAGACGTCATCGCCGAGCCAGCCCACAGACTCAGCGAACTCGACCGGCCGCATGCCATAGATCTCGTGGCAGTACTTCTCCTCGAACAGCTCTTCCGCCAGATGCGAGTGGAGGCTCACGCCGGGATGCTGCCGCGCCAGCGCGGCCGCGTCGCGCATCAGCTCCGGCGTCACCGAGAAGGGTGAGCAGGGCGCGAGCACGATGCGGCCCATCGAGTGGCGCGACGCGTCGTGATAGGTGTGGATCAGGCGCTCCGCATCCTTGAGGATGGCGTCTTCCTTCTCCACGCAGCGGTCCGGCGGCAGTCCGCCCTGGCTCTCGCCGCGCGACATCGCTCCGCGGGCCGCATGGAAGCGCAGGCCGATTTCGCGCGCCGCCTCGATCGTCGAATCCAGCGTGCAGTTGTTGGGCAGGATGTAGAGGTGGTCCGAGCTGGTCGTGCAGCCGGAATGGATGAGCTCGGCCATGGCGATACGGGCGGAGACGCCAATAGCGTCATCGTCAAGCTCCGCCCAGATCGGATAGAGCGTCTTCAGCCAGACCATCAGCTCGTCCTCCTGCACCATGACGCGCGTCAGGTTCTGGTACATGTGGTGGTGGGTGTTCACCATGCCCGGCATGACGACATGGCCGGAGAGGTCGAGCACCGCATCGGCCTCAAACCCTGCGAGTTCGGCCGTCGTGCCGACCTTGTCGATCACATTGTCGCGGACGAACAGCGCGCCGCCCGAGATCTCGCGGCGCGCGTCGTCGAACGTCGCGAGATGATCGATATTCTTGACCAGAAGCGTCGTCACCGGCCGCCCATCAGCGTACATCGCGGTAGAACGGCTCGCCGAGAGCGGCCGGCGCGGCCATCAGGCGGCGCACTTTCTGCCAGGCGAGCACCGGCACGATCATCAGTGCGATGGTGCCGAGATAGGGCAGCATCGACAGGAACGGCGCGGCCACCGGCCAGTTGCGCGCCTGACCGACGAAGCCGATCGACGTGATGAGGCCGAACAGCAGCGCCGTGAGCACGGCGTTGACCGGCCGGTAACCGGCGAAGATGACGAGCGAGACCGCGATCCACCCGCGCCCTGCGACCATGCCGTCCGACCAGGCCGGCACGAAGGCGAGCGTCAGGTAGGCGCCGGCGCCGCCGCACAGCGCCGCGCCCGCGGTGACATAGGCGAAGCGGATCAGGCCGACCGGGATGCCGCCGGCGTCGGCGGCGGCCGGGTTCTCGCCGACGGCGCGCATGTTGAGCCCGTGCCGTGTGTGGAACAGCAGATAGTGCAGGCCGAGCGGCAGGACGATGTAGATGAGGTAGAGCAGCACGTTCTGCGAGAAGAGCGCCGGCCCGAGGATCGGGATGTCGCTCAGCAGCGGCACCTCGACACGCTCAAAGACCGCGGCCGATGGCGTGCCGGAGTAGCTGCGGCCGATGGTGTTGGCGAGCCCGGTGCCGATCAGCGTCAGCGCCAGGCCGCAGAGAACCTGGTTCGCCCGGACGGTCACCGTGGCGAAAGCGAAGACCATGCCGAACAGCGCCCCGACCACGAGCGCCGCGGCAAAGCCGAGCGCCGGCGAAGGAACGGCCGCGACGGTCGCTACGCCGGTGATCGCGCCCATCGCCATCAGCCCTTCGGCGCCGAGATTGACGACGCCGACGCGCTCGGCGAGCACCTCGCCCATGGCCGCGAGCGCCAGCACGCCGCCGGCGAGAAAGGTTGTGGCGAGAATTCCGGTCAAGAGGTCCAATGTCGGTCTCGCTCTATGCTCTCGTCGACGCGGTGCGGAGGATGCGGTAATGCGCGAGCTCGTCGCCGATCGCCGTCAGGAACAGGATCGCCCCGGTCATCGCCAGCACCGCGGAGGTGGTGATGCCCTGTGTCTGCAGGATGATGCCGGAGTTGAGGATGAAGGCCATGAGTATGCCGGTGAAGATGACGCCGACGCAGGAGTTGCGAGCGAGCACCGCGACCATGATACCGAGATAGCCGAAGTTGTTGGAAATCCCGCCCTGCAGGCGGTGCACCGTGCCGGCGAGCTCGAAGGCGCCGGCGACGCCGGCGATCAGGCCCGACAGCAGCATCACGGTGATGATGTGGCGCCCCACCGCGATGCCGGCATAGGCCGCGGCCGAAGGGTTCGAGCCGGACAGCCGCACCTCGTAACCCCAGCGGGAGAAGGCGAGGATCGCGGCGGCGGCCAGCGCTATCAGTATGGCGATCGGCAGGCCCCAGTGAATCAGCCCCCAGAATTCGGGCATCTCGACCGTGATCCGCGGCGTCGAGGAGTTGGACATGCCGACGCGGTCGCGCCACGGGCCGGTCGAGACGTAGTAGACGAGCAGCGCGGCCACGAAGTTGAGCAGCAGCGTCGTGATCAGCTCGTTCACGCCGACGAAGGCGCGCGCCAGTGTGGGGACCAGGATCCAGACGACGCCCCCGAGCGCGCCGGCGGCAATGATCAGCGGCAGGATGAGCCAGGCAGGGCCGGGCACGAACAGTCCGACCGCGGTGGCTGCGAAGGCGCCGACGAGGAATTGTCCTTCGGCGCCGATGTTCCAGGTCCCGATCTGCTGGCCGACCGCCACCGACAGGCCGGTGAGGATCAGCGGGATCACGAGCAGCCCGAAATCCTCCATCCCGAAGGTGGAGCTGAAGGTGGCGCTGACGAGCTGCGCGCCCAGCGCGAGCGGGTCTTCGCCTGCCACCAGCAGCGCGATGGATGCGGCCAGCACCACGATGGCAATGGCCAGCGCGCGCATGGCGAGCGCGATGCCAGGCTGGACGGATGGCAGCCGCTGGAGGCGCAGGCCCTGCAGCATCACGCCGCCTCCTTCCGCACGATGCGGCCGCCCATCAGCAGGCCGATCTGCTCGACGTCGATCTTGTCGTTGTCTAGCGCGCCCATGAGCCGGCCTTCATAGAGCACGGCGATGCGGTCGGAGAGGTTGAGGAGTTCCTCCAGGTCCTCCGAGATAAGCACGATGCCGGCGCCTGCGTCGCGCAGCTCGACGATGTAGCGCAGCATCGTGTTGATGGCGCCGACGTCGAGCCCGCGGCTGGGATAGGCGGCGACCAGCACCTTGTGGGCGATGCGCATCTCGCGGCGCGCCACCAGACGCTGCTGGTTGCCGCCCGACAGGTTGCGGACCGGCATGGCGAAGTCCGGCACGGCGACGTCCGCGGCCTTGGCGATCTCGCGCGCAAGCAGGGTCGCGGCGCCCGAGCGATAGAGCCCGCCGGAGCCGATGGGCGGCTTCTTGTATTCGCGCATCACGGCGTTGATGGCGACGCTCATCGCCGGGGCCAGCCCGCTGCGCAGCCGGTCCTCCGGGATGTGGCCGATGCCGAGCTCGCTGAACGCAGCAGCATCCCCCGCCCCGAGCGGCGCGCCGTCCACGACGATGCGTCCCGAGGCGATGCGCCGGAGTCCGGTGAGCACGTGGCTGAGCTCGCGTTGCCCGTTGCCGGCGACGCCGGCAATGCCGACGATCTCGCCCGCATGGATGTCGAGGGTGATGTCGTGGAGCGCAGTTTTTCCGCCGTCGTCGAGCGCCGAGACGCTTTCCAGCCTCAGGATCGGCTCCGCCGACCGGGGCGCCGCGCCGGGCGGCCGCTGCCGCATGTCGGCGAGCACGATGTCGCGGCCGACCATGAGCCGCGCCAGCATCCGGGGGTTGCACTCGGATGTGTCGTGCGTCGCGATCCTGCGGCCGCCGCGCAGGATGGTGATGCGGTCGGAGATTTCCAGCACCTCGTCCAGCTTGTGGCTGATGAAGATGACCGCGTTGCCGCGCGAGGTGAATTCACGCAGCGCCTTGAAGAGCTCGCGCGCCTCGGCCGGAGTCAGCACTGCCGTCGGTTCGTCGAGGATGAGGATGCGGGCCTGGCGGGCGAGCACGCGCAGGATCTCGACGCGCTGTTGCTCGCCGGTCGAAAGCTCGTTGATGCGCACGTCCGCACGCACATGCAGGTTGAAGCGTTCGGCCAGCGCCTTCGTCCGCGCCTCCAGCTTACGAGCGGAGGCAAGCCGGGGCGTCTCGCTCCAGCCGAGGTGGATGTTCTCGGCCACGGTGAAGGCCTGCACCAGCTTGAAATGCTGGTGCACCATGCCGATGCCGGCCGCGATTGCGTCGAGCGGCGTGGCGAACTCCTTGGCGTAGCCGTCGATGGTGATCTCGCCTGCATCGGGCTGGTAGATGCCGGTGAGAATGTTCATCAGCGTCGACTTGCCGGCGCCATTCTCGCCGAGCAGCGCGTGGATCTCTCCCGGAAGCACGTCGAGATCGACGTCCTGGTTGGCGACGACGCCCGGGAAATATTTGGCGATACCCTTCAGCTGCACCAGCGGCGCCGTTCCCGGCGCCGCGATGTAGCGGTCCTGCGTGGCGTTCATGCCGGTCTGCCGCAATGCGCTGCGTTATGGCAGGTCATCAGGCGCTGAGGCCCGAGACGCCCTCAATCGACCAATCCCAGTAGTAGAGATCGAGGTCGGTCATGGTCTTGCCGGCCTCGACGCGGACCTTGCCGGTCGAGTCCTTGATCTCGCCGGCGAAGGGCGACCAGCCGTTGATGATCTTCTGCCGGACCTCATCGGCCGCCTTGGCGACATCGGCTGGGACCTTCTCGCCCCATGCGTCGCGGTCGATGCCCTTGCCCATCGCAAACAGGTTCTCGCTCGACGTCCACTCGCCGGCCAGGCGCTTCTTCACCTGGTCGACGTAGAAGGCCTTGAAGTCGATGATGATGGAGGAGACGTAGGCGTTCGGACCGTAGCGGCGGATGTCGGTGTTCCACATCGCTGCCCAGACGCCACGCTTCTCGGCGACCTGCAGATAGGCGGCCTCGTCCATGATGCCGAACAGGAAGTCGCAGCCATTGTCGATGAGCGCGGTGCCGGCCTGCGCGGCGGCCTGCGGGTCGAACCAGGAGTTGATGACGACCGCCTGCAGCGTGGCATTCGGATTGACCGAACGCGCGCCCATCAGGAAGGCGTTGGTTCCGCTGAACACCGACGGAACCGGGAAGGAGGCGACATAGCCGAGCTTGCCGGACTTGCTGAGATGGCCGGCGGCAACACCCACCACATAGGTCGGGTACCAATGGTTGAGATAGTACCAGCCGAGATTGTCCATCGTGGTGCGGCCGTCGCACTCCATGAAGCCGACGTCGGGCGCCCGCTTCACAACCTCGTGCAGGAAGTCGCCGGTGCTGGATGTGTCGAAGATGAGATTGGCGCCTTCGCTCACGAATTGGCGGTAGATACGGGTGGCATCCGCCGAGTACGGCACGTTCTCCACCTCAAGCACCTTCTTCAGCTTGGGGAACGCCTTCTGCACGGCCAGCACGCCCTGGTGATGCGCCCAGGTCCAGCCTTCGTCGGTGACCGGGCCTACATGGCCGAAGCCGATTACGGCATCTTCCTCGGCCACGGCAGGCAGCGGCGCCGCGGCGCGCGCGGCGCCGATCAGGCCCGTCCTGGGCAGCAGGAGCGAGGCGGCGGCGGCGGCGCCCATGTTGAGGAATCCACGGCGGGAAAGCTTCTCGATACTGATCATGTTCTATCCTTTGCGCGATACACGGCGGTCAGTTTGGGAGGAGTTCGGTCTTCAGCAGGCCATCGATTTCCGCCGACCATTCGGACATCCATGCCTGCTTGGTTTCGTTGTCGAGCCATGCGGCCTCGAGGCCGGCGAGCGCGATCTTCTTCAGCGCCTCCGGCGAGAGCGCGAAATTGTCCAAAACCAGCGCGTATTCGCGGTCGAGCGTGGTGGCGAACATCGGCGGATCGTCGGAATGGATGGTGACGTTGAGGCCAGCCTCGATCATGCGCCGAATCGCGTGGCGAGGAGCCGCAAGGTCGCGCCAGACCGTGGTTGCCAACGTCGTGCTGGGGCAGCAGGTGAAGACGATGCCGGCTTCCTTGCAGCGCTCGACCAGCGCGGGATCGTCGACCACGTGGTAGCCGTGGTCGATGCGGCGCACGCCGAGCAGGTCGATGCTGTCGGCAACGTTCTCGGCCGGGCCGGATTCGCCCGCATGGGCGGTGACGTTCAGCCCCTCTGAGCGCGCGCGCTCGTACATCTTCGCGTAGGGAGCCGGCGGAAACGGCGCCTCGTTGTAGTCAAGGCCGATGCCGATCACGTCGGGCACGCGCTCGGCGAGCACGATATCCAGGAACTGCTCGCCGCGTTCCGGTCCGAGTTCGCGGCTGTGCGCGGGAATGAGCTTGCAGACGACCCTATATTTTTCCTTGGCGCGCGGCATCCCGTCGAGGACGCCGCCGAGCATGGTGGAGTAGGAAACGCCGTGGGCGAGATGCGCATGCGGGCTGAAGAAGAGCTCGACGTAGCGCGCGCCGGCGATCGCGCAGCGCTCCAGCGCCTCGAAGGTGATCCTCGAGAAGTCCGCGGCGCTTTTGATCGAGGCGCAGACCAGGTCGTAGATTTTCAGGAAATCGGGCAGGTTGTCGTAGCTGTACAGCTCGGCTGTCGGCTTGGGCAGCGCGACCGAATTCAAAGCGGCGAGATCGGCGAAGGTAGAGGCGGAAACGGCGCCCTCGAGATGCAGATGCAACTCGACCTTGGGCAGCTGCTGAACGAAGCTCGCCAAAGACATCAGCCTTCCCCATTGCGAGGCACAATGTCGCCAACGGCGCCATCTGCCTCATTTCCCTTCCGGCTCTTTCAGGCCGTTGCGGGACACCCACTCAACACGAAGTTGTTCGACTATTTCGTCGTTTTCCGTGCCTTCAATTCTCCCTTACGCAACAGATGTCAGGGAAATTTGGCTTGCACAAGCCCCAAAATGATGCCTAATTAGACAGAAAGCAATATTGCCTAAAAATTGTGCAAATGGCTGGGATTGTAGGCAGCGTGTGTGGTGCGATGAAGCAGCGAGGACTGGAGTGAAGGCGGTCTCGACCGAAACCGCCCGGCTGTCCTTCATCGGACGGCTGGTGCCGCCCAGCTTCGCCGAGTTCTGCGACCGGCGGGCGGAGAAGCTCGACCTGAAGATGGCGATCAGGAGCGTCGCCGCCGACCGCTTCACCGTCGAAGTCTCGGGCCAGCCCGACCTCGTCGACGCGTTCGAGATGGCGTGCAGTCTCGGCCCGCTCGATTGCCTCGTGCTCGACTATGAGCGCACCAGACTCCACAGCATTTCCAATGGGGAACAAGAACGATGACCACCGCGGGTGTCTGGCATCCGGTCGCACTGTCGGCCTCGATTGAGCCGGGGAGCTCGGCCGGCACGCATATCGACGGCAAGGAGTTCGTCGTCTGGCGCGACAACAGAGGCGCACCGCATGTGTGGGAAGACCGTTGCCCGCATCGCGGCATGAAGCTCAGCTTCGGCTTCGTGCGTGGCGACCACATCGCTTGCCTCTATCACGGCTGGCAGTACGACACGGCCGGGCAGTGCCGCTACATCCCGGCTCATCCTGAGCTGGACGTGCCGGGGAGCATTAGGGTGCCGGTCTTCCAGACGGTCGAGGTGGCTGGCATGATCTGGGTGGCCACCGAGCCGACTGAGTCCGCGCCCCCTGCCCCGCAGGAGGCCGGCGAGACCGTCCCGGTGCGCAGTGTCTTTTTCGGCGCAGCCATTGACGCGGTGCTGGCTGCGATCGAGACGACACCGTCGCGCCCTTTCAGCGACGAGGCTGCAGCCTCCGTCCTCCGCCAGATCGACGGCCGTCTCTACGCGCTGACCGTTGGCAACGACATGCTGCTCCTCGGCCTGCATAGCCTTTCCAGAGAGCGCACGGCATTGCATGTCGTCATCGCCGGACCTGCCGCACGCTATGCCGGCAAGGGACAGGCGCATTTCCTGGCCTGGACGGCCGAACTGCGCCACCGCATCGAGACGCAGCCGGCAGCAGCGGTGGCCGCGTGATGGCCGGCATCGTCCTCTACAACTACGAGCTCGACGAGAACTGCTACAAGGTGCGGCTCGCGCTCTCGATGCTCGGCCTCAAATGGGAGCCGATCGCGGTCAACGCCTTCCCTGGCAACGAGCAGACGACGCCGCCCTTCCTCGCCATGAACCCCCTCGGCACACTGCCAATTCTGAAGGACGGCGACCTGACCCTGTTCGGCGCCGAAGCGATCCTTGCGCATCTTGCCCGCGCCAATGACGCCGCTGGCAGATGGCTGCCGGCGGAGGGCGCCGACTTCGCCGGCGTCATGCAGTGGCTCGTCTTTTCGGCCGGCGCGCTGGCGGTCGCGGGCGAGGCGCGCCGCAACTCCCTGTTCGACACGCCGGGCGACGGCGAGGCGCTGCAGGCATCGGCGGGCAAGCTGTTGCGCATCATGGACGACCACATGATCGCGCGCGGCTACGAGGGCCTCGACTGGTTCGCGGCCGGCCATCCCACGATCGCCGACATCGCGCTTTTTCCGGCCTTCGCGCTCAGCCGCGATTTCGGGATAGACCACGATGAATATGCCGGGCTGCGGCGCTGGGGACGGCGCGTCCGTTCGCTCCCCGGTTTCGTGACCATGCCGGGCATCCCGGACTATTATTGAAGCGCAGGCGCCAAGGCAGAAGGCAGAAAAGTCATGAACACTCTCAGCCGCTTCTCGGTACAGCCGCTCTCTACCATGACGCGGAGGTTGGCCGACGTCGCCTTCGGCAGGCAGGAGCCCGACCTGGTCATTGCCGGGGCGCGCGTGCTGTCGACCTATTCCGAACGCATCCTGGCAGACCGGGAAGTCTGGATCTCGGGCGGGCGCATCGCCGCGGTGAAGCCCGCCGGCACCTACAAGGGGACCGCCGCCAGGGTCTACCAGGCCAAGGGCGGCATCGTCGCGCCGGGACTGGTCGATCCGCACATCCACATCGAATCGTCGATGGTGACGGCCTGCGCCTATGCCGAGGCCGCGCTGCTCAACGGCACCACGACCATCTTCTGCGACAGCCACGAGATCGGCAACGTGATGGACGTGGCCGGCGTCGAAGCGATGCTGGAGGATGCCCGCCAGGCGCCGCTGTCGATCTTCCTGACGGTGCCCAGCACAGTGCCCGCCACCTCACCGCAACTCGAAACGGCCGGCGGCGACCTGACGGCGGAAAAGATCGGCGCGCTGTTCGACAAATGGCCGGAAGCGGTGGCGCTCGGCGAAAAGATGGACTTCGTGCAGGTGGCGATGGGCGACGAGCGCAGCCATGCGATCCTCGCCGCGGCGCTCCAGCGCGGCCGCCCCGTCTCAGGGCACGTCTACGGCCGCGAATTCGTGGCGGCCTATGCCGCTTCCGGCGTGACCGACACGCACGAGGCGATCGACCGCGAGATCGCCGACGACATGCTGGAAGCCGGCATTTGGCTCTTCCTGCGCGGCGGCCCGCCGACGACGCCGTGGCACTCGCTGCCGCAGGCGATCAAGACGATCACCGAGCTCGGCGCCTCGCACAAGCGCGTCGCCGTGTGCACCGACGACCGGGATGCCGACGATTTGCTGCTCTTCGGCCTCGATTGGGTCACGCGCGAGGCGATGAGAGCCGGCATGAAACCGGAACAGGCCTGGGCGATGGGCTCGCTGCACGGTGCCACGCGCTTCGGCATGGAAGGCGAGATCGGGGGCCTGGGCGGTGGGCGGCGGGCCGACCTCATGCTGCTCGACGATTCCTACAAGCCGGTGAACACCTGGTACGGCGGCGAACTGGTCGTCGAAGACCGCAGGATCACGCCGGTCCTCGACCAAGCGCTGTCGCAGCGTTACCGCTATCCCGAGGCGGCCTACCACACGGTGAAGCTGCCGAAGGCGATCAAGCTCACCCCGGACCTTCCGACCGAAAAGGTCGTGGCGCACACCATCCGGACCGAGCTGCCGGGCATCACGCTCGGCCACGAGCGGATCACGCTCGAGCCGGCGAACGACTGGCAGACGCATTTCGACCGGCACGGGCTCTGCTTCGTGACCGTGGTGGAACGGCATGGCAAGTCCGCCGGCAATGTCGCGCACGGGCTGCTCAGCAACTTCGCGCTGAAGCGCGGCGCGGTCGCATCCTCGGTCGGGCATGACAGCCACAACATTATCGTCGCGGGGGTCAACGAGGCCGACATGCAGGTCGCGCTGCGCGCGCTCGAGGAGAAGCAGGGCGGCGTCTGCGTGGTCCATGACGGCAAGGTGACCGCGATGGTCGACCTGCCGATCGCCGGGCTTCTGTCGGACAAGCGCGTCACCGAGGTTGCGGAGGAGATGAAGGTGCTGAAGCGCGAATGGGAAGCGGCCGGCTGCTCCATCCCCTATATGGGCTTCAACCTCATCCCGCTCTCCGTGATCCCGGAGATACGCATCACCGACAAGGGCCTCGTGCTGGTGCCGGAGATGGAAATCGTGCCGGCCTTCGAGGCGGCCTGAGTGGATCCCTATCGCCTCGGCCTCGTCTCGCCGCGTATCCACTATTTCCAGCTGGTGGCGCGGCTGGGCTCGGTGCGGCAGACCGCGCAGGTGCTCAACGTCGCGCCGTCCTCCATCAGCCGCCTCATCAAGGCGCTGGAGGACGAGATCGGCACGCCGTTGTTCGAGCGGGTGCGGCAACGCCTGAAGCTGACCAGCGCGGGTGAGCTGCTGCTCTACCACGCCAAGGTGAGCACCTCCGAGCTTGGCCGCGCCTGGTCGGAGATCAACGACCTGCGCGGCCTCAACCGCGGCGGCGTCTCCGTGACCGTGGTCGAGAGCGTCGCGCGTGGCCTGATGCCGGCCGCGCTGAAGGAGTTCTGGGAGCGTCACCCGCTGATCACGGTCGACGTGCGGGTCGCGGGTTCGCAGCAGGCGTGCGATGCCGTGGCGGAGGGCGACTGCCAGCTTGCGCTCGCCTTCGACGTGCAGGTGCCGCGCAGCGTGCGCAAGATCGCGGCAGCCACGCTGCCGCTCGGCGTGGTCGCGCATCCGGACAGCCGCTTCGCCGGCCGCAAAGAGCTGAAGCTGTTCGACCTTTCCGGCGAGCGCGTGATCCTGTCAGACGGCAGCCTGGCGCTGGGGCTTTCGGTGGAGGAGGCTATCAGCCGCTCGATCATCGATCTGACACGGCGCTCCCGAACCAATTCGATCGGACTGATGATCGAGCTGGCCAAGCTCAATCTCGGCACAGTGCTGCAGACGCGCATCGGCGTCGAGGCGGAGGTCGCCGACGGCACACTGATCTTCGTCCCGCTGCATGATGCCAAGATACCGCCGCGCCGGCTGATGCTGCTGACCCGGCCGGAGCGCGAGATGTCGGACGCGGCCTCCGCCTTTGCCACGCAACTGGCGCGGACGGTAGAGCGGCTCGGAAACGGTCGATGACGACCGCGGCCAGTTGTTGCGTTTTGCGCATCGTATTGCGGCTTGCTTTTGCACTATTCGGAACATCTCCTTTTCTGCGAACCTGCGCCGGCAGGAGAGAATTCGCATGAAGAAAAGCGCGGTGTACGCCGTCATTCGCGGTCTGAAAAGAGCAGGAGTGTCGATCGTCTGCTACCTGCCGGATTCGCTGTTCAAGGAACTTTACCCGGCGCTCGACGCCGATCCCGACATCAGGACGATCCGCGTCACCAATGAGGGCGAGGGCGCGGCCATCTGCGGCGGCGTGTTCCTGTCGGGCAAGCGGGCCGCGCTGGTGATGGAGAACTCGGGACTCAGGGCCTCGGTCGAGCCGCTGGCGCGCATGGGCCTGGGCGCCGGCATCCCCGTCGTGATGCTAATGAGCTACCGCGGCGAGCTCGGCGAGAACAACTGGTGGGCCATCCCCCACGGCATCACCATGGAGCCGGTGCTGGACGCGTTGCGCATCCCCTACCGCGTCGTGCGCGAGGAGGAAAAGATCGAACGGGCGATCGCCGACGCCTACTCCTGGTCCTACGCGTCCTATTACCATTCGGCGGTCGCGCTCGGCGGCGAGGTGGTGCGATGAAACGCTTCGACTGCATGAAGGCGCTCGCTGCCCGGCTGAAGGACGAGCTGGTGATCCTGTCGCTCGGCGGCAGTGTCGACGAATGGTACAACGCCGCGCCGCACATGCGCGAGGCGAGCCTCTTCCAGCAGCAGCTCGGCTGCGTGACGCCCCAGGCCTTCGGGCTGGCGGCCGGCCTGCCGCACCGCCGCATCGTCTCGCTCGACACCGACGGCGGCCTGCTCTTCAATCTCGGCATCCTCGCCACGCTCGGCAATGAGCAGCCGAAGAACCTGCTGGTCGTCGTCTGGGACAACGAGCAGTATTTGTCGATCGGCGGCCCGCCGACCCACACCGCCTTCGGCCGGGTGGACCTCGCCGCGATCGCCCGCGGCGCCGGGGTCGACGACGCCTATCTGGTGCGCACGCTCGACGAGTTCGACGCCCACTGCAAGGCGGGGTTGGCCGCCGGGAAGCCGTACATCATCGTCGCAAAGGTGTCGGGTACGGTGCAGCCCGACATCAAGCGCAAGCACAGCGACGGCCGCGAGGACAAATACATCTTCGTGCGCCATGTCGAGGCGACCGAAGGCATGACCATCATGGGTCCGAGCGAGCACAACTGAAGTCGGCCCATGATCGCCTCCGCCCCAGCCATTCCCCCCAGGCCGCTCAAACCTTCCTACGACGTCATCGTGGTCGGCGCGGGCTCCGGCGGCGCAGCGGTGACGCGGCGGCTGGTGGACGCAGGCGCCGAGGTGCTGCTGATCGAGTCAGGGCCGGCCGGCATCGGCATCGCCGAGATCGACGATCCGGCGCAATGGGTGCCGCTTGGGCGCGGCGCCTATGACTGGGGCTACGACTACGCACCCACGCCCCACGTCAACGGCCGCACCATCGGCATCCCGCGCGGCAAGGTGCTGGGCGGCTCCAGCGCCATCAATGCGATGATGTGGTATCGCGGCCATCCGCGCGACTACGATGCCTGGGAAGACGCCGGCGCGAAGGGCTGGAGCTTCGCCGACTGCCTGCCATACTTCCGCCGCTGCGAAGACTGGCGGGACGGCGCCAGCGAATGGCGCGGCGCGGGCGGACCGCTGCGCATCGAGCGCGCGGCCGAAATGCACCCCGTGGCGCAGGCGCTCATCGACGGCGCGGCGGAGCTGGGCATCCCGGTCATCGACGATCCCAACGGTCCCGACAACGAAGGCGCCGCCCCCGCCAACTTCAACATCGCCGGCGGCCGGCGCTGGAGCGCCGTGCAGGGCTACCTGCTGCCGATCCTCGACCATCCGCGCCTCACCGTCCTGACCGAATCGCTTGCCGTCGGGCTGACGGTGGAGAACGGCCGGTGCGCCGGCGTGCGCCATCTCGTCGGCGGAGCGGAGCGGGAGAACCGCGCGCGAGAACAGGTCGTGCTGGCGCTGGGTGCCATCGACACGCCGCGCCTGCTGATGCTCGCTGGCATCGGCGACCCGGCCGAGCTCGGCAGGATCGGCATCCCGACCGTTCACGCGCTTTCCGGCGTCGGCCGCAACCTCCAGGATCATCCGCTGGCGCAGGCCTGCGTCTTCCGGGCGAAACGGCCGCTCGGGCCCGTGACCGGCAATAGCGGCGGCTCGATGGTGAACTGGAAATCGCGATCGGACCTGCCACAGGCCGACCTTCATGCCTTCCCGGTGCAGGGCAACAGCGCCGAGCCGGCGATCCGCGCCCGCTACGAGATTTCGGGCGACGTCTTCTCCTTCGGCGCGGGCGTGATGCGCTCGAAGAGCGTCGGCCATCTGCGCCTGCTGGAAGCCCGGCCAGGCGGCGCACTGGAGATCCAGCCCAACTTCCTCGCCGAGCCCGAGGATCTGGAGGCGATGGTCACGGCGGTCGAGGCCGTTATCGAGATGGCAGCCGCGCGCGCCAACGCGCATGTCTTCGCCGGCTTCGCCGCGCCCGACCGGCGGCTGTCGCGGAAGGAGACGGTTGCCTTCGTCCGCGACGCCTGCTCGACCTTCTTCCACACCTGCGGCACATGCCGCATGGGCGAGGACGAGGAGGCCGTGGTCGACAGCCGCCTCGCGGTGCGCGGCATGGGCGGACTCACCGTCGCCGATGCGTCGGTGATCCCGATCATACCGAGCTGCAACACCCATGCGCCGGCAACGATGATTGGGGAACGCGCGGCCGACTTCATCCTGCAGGCGGCCTGAAACTTGCCTGGCTGTGAGGACGAGGCACGAACGGATACGGGGAACGTAGTGAGTGAAAGCATGATCCTGGCAGGCGACCATCTGCTCACCATGGACGCAACCAACAGCGTCATCGCCGACGGCGCCGTGCTGATCGAGGACGGTCGCATCGCCGCGGTCGGCAAGCTGCGGGAGATCTCGGCCGACAACCCGTCGACGCCGGTGAAAAAAATCGCCGACAGCGTGCTGATGCCGGGCATCGTCAACGCGCATGCGCATTCCGGCTTCCTGCGCGGCACGGCCGAGCATCTGCCGGTCTGGGACTGGCTGACGCTGCACATCAACCCGATGCACAGGGTGCTGCAGCCGCACGAGGCGGAAGCCGCCTCGTGGCTGTGCTACGCCGAATCCGTGCTCGGCGGCACGACCGCGGTCGTCGATATGTGGCGCTTCATGGAGGGCAGCGCCAAGGCGGCGGAAGCGATCGGCAACCGGCTCGTCGCCGTGCCCTATGTCGGCGAGCATCCGGACTACAACTATTTCGACACGCTCGACATGAACGAGGCGATGATCGAGACGTGGCATGGCAAGGCCGGCGGCCGCGTCAACGTATGGGTCGGTCTCGAGCATCTCTTCTATGCCGACGAGGCTGGGCAGCGCCGCGCCGTGGAGCTGGCGAAGAAGCACGGCACCGGCTTCCACACCCATTGCAGCGAAGCCCGGATCGAGCTCGCCGAATTCGAGAGACGCTACGGCAAGCGGCCGATGTACGTGCTAGACGATCTCGGCTTCTTCGAAACGCCGCTCGCCATGATCGCGCATGGCGTATGGCTCGATTCCGCCGAGATCGAATTCATCGCGAAGCGCCGCGTGTCGGTCGCGCACAACCCCGTCTCCAACATGAAGCTCGCCAGCGGCATCGCGCTGGTCGGCGAGATGCTGGCCGCCGGCGTCGCGGTCGGCATCGGCACGGACGGCGAGAAGGAGAACAACAATTTCGACATGTTCGAGGAGATGAAGGTCGCCTCCCTGCTCGGCAAGCTCAAGGACCTCGACGCCGCCGCCATGGACAGCTGGCAGGTGCTGCGCATGGCGACGATCACCGGGGCAAAGGCGATCGGGCTCGACGCCGAGATCGGCTCGATCGAGCCCGGCAAACGCGCCGACATCATCGCGGTCCGCGCCGACACGCCGCGCATGACGCCCCTCTACGGCGAAGGCCCCTACTTCAACCTGCAGCACAATCTGGTCCATGCCGTGCGCGGCAGCGACGTGGCTATGACGATGATCGACGGCCAGATCGTCGTCGAGGATGGCGAGCTCAAGACCGCCGATCTGGGTGAAATCATCGCGGAAGTCCGTAAGGTGGCGCCCGGCCTCTTTGCCCGGCGAGCGGCCTTCCTCGCCGAGAATGCCGGCGGCATCCGGCAATGGACCGACTGAACGGAGCGGAGCCATGAAGACGACCGACAGGGCGGCGCTCGACGAATGGTACGCGGTGGCGACCGCCGCGGAACTCGGACAAGCTCCGGTCGTGACACGCCTGCTCGGCCAGGACATCGAGCTCTGCCGCGACGAGGCCGGAGTGCCGGTCATCCGTGAAATCTTGAACGACGGCGGAAGAAGCCGCGCCCTGCCCGCGCAGGAGCGCTACGGCTGCATTTGGACGACGCTCGGCCGGCCCAACAAGGACATCTTCGACATCGCCGAAAGCCATGAGGCGGACCGCCGCTTCGTGCCCTGCGGCTGGGTCAGGATGCGCGCCTCCGGCCTGCGCGTCGTGGAAAATTTCCTCGACATGGCGCATTTCCCCTTCGTGCACACCGACATACTCGGCTCGGAGCCGCACACCGAGGTGCCGCGCTATCTGAGCGAGATCCGCCGCGACGTGGACGAGGTCTGGGCCACCAACTGCACCTTCTTCCAGCCGCGCATCGCGGCGACGGAAAGCTCCGGCGATTTCGTGCGGCTCACCTACCGCGTGCCAAGCCCCTTCGTGGTGATGCTCTACCGCGTCTGCCCCAGCGCGCCGGACCGCCTCGATGCCATCGCCCTCTTCATCCAGCCGATCGAGGAGGATCTCTGCCGCGCGCAGCCTGTCATGTACCTCGTCGACGCGACCTCGACCGACACGGCGCTGCTCAATTTCGAGCAGGTGATCTTCCTGCAGGACCGGATCATCGTCGAGAACCAGCGTCCCCTCCTGCTGCCGCTCGAACCGCGCCTGGAGATCCCGACGCGGGCGGACGGCTCTTCGGTCGCCTATCGTCGCTGGCTCAAGGAGAAGGGCCTGCGGTTCGGAACGACGGGAGCGCACTGACCGTGCAGGTGCTTCGCCCGGCATCGATCGCTGACGCGCTGGCCATGCTTGCCGGCGGCGATGCGAGACTGGTCGCCGGCGGAACCGCGCTCCAGCTGGAGTGGGCGAAAGGCCTGCCGAAGCCGCGCAGCCTTGTCGACATCGGCCAGATCGGCGGATTGAAGGGGATTACCCTTGCCGGCAACGGGCTCCGGATCGGCGCACTCACGACGCTGGGCGCTTTGGAGCGTGACGCGACCGTGCGCGAAGAGCTGCCATTGCTCGCCGCGGCACTCCGCGCGACCGCAGGCCCGGCGGTCCGCAATCTGGCGACGGCCGGCGGCAACGTTGCCGGCCGAACCGGCTGCCTGCTCCCTGCCCTGCTCGCGCTCGACGCCCGTGTCGAAAGCTCCTCCGTGGTGGGACGCCGGACCTTGCCGCTTTCCGAATGGCTGCGTCAGGAGCCCGGTGGCGAGATCATCGAAGCGATCACGGTCCCGGTTCCCGATGCACATGTCCGCTGGACGCATCGCAAAATCGGTCTACGCGCCGCCTTCACGCCGAGCGTGATCGGCGCCGCCGGCATGATCGAGATCGTCGACGGCCGTGTCGCAGCCGCACGCCTGGCCGTCGGCGGAGGCATGGTGACGCCGGCCCGGCTCGGCGGAGCCGAGGCCCTGCTCGTCGGCCAGCCGTTTCCCGGCGTCGACTGGAACGCATTGCGGGCGGCGATCGAGGGCGAGATCGTCGCGCCGGACGATGCCTTCCGTTCCGCCCGCTATCGCCGCAAGGTTGCTGCCAACGCACTCGTGCATGGGCTGGGTGGCGGCAAGACTGACGCGCAACCCTCCAGGCCCTCCACTCCGGCTGCCCGCCCCGCCACGCCGCCGGCCGGCGAAATCCGGCTGACGCGCTCCACCGCCGGAGAACGCTGGCACATACGCCCAGACGGGCCGGCTAAGATCGAGGGCAAGCTGAGATACCTGACCGACCATCGCCAGCCGGGCATGCTGGTGGGTCGGATCTTGCGCGCCGCCATTCCCCACGCGAGGATTCTCGCCATTGACACAAGCGCGGCTGATGCCTTGCCCGGCGTCGCGGCAGTCGTCACGTATCGTGACATCGCCGGAAGCAACGCCTTCGGCATTGTCGTGCAAGACCAGCCGGCGCTCTGCTTCGACAAGGTCCGCTATGTCGGGGATGCCGTCGCGGCGGTGGCGGCAGTCGATGCCGAGACCGCCGAGCGCGCGCTCGGCCTCATCCAGGTGCGCTATGCGCCGCTGCCCGTCGTCTCCGATCCGGAGCAGGCGCTTTCACCCGACGCCGAGCCCGTGCACTCGGCGGGCAATTTGCAAACCTCCCTCGGCTTCGAACGCGGCGACATCGCCGAGGGTTTTGCCCGCGCCGCCCACGTCGTCGAGGCCGTCTACGAAACGCCGCGCCAGATGCACGGTTTCATGGAGACCGAAGGCGGCCATGCCCTCGTAGATTCGGATGGAACGCTGAACGTCTGTGCCGGCGGCCAGTACGGCCTGCGCGACCGGCTGCAGCTTTCGCGCGTCCTCGGCCTGCCGGAGGAGAAGATCCGGGTCGTGACCAGTCCGACGGGAGGCGCGTTCGGCGGCAAGGACGAGCTGACCGTGCAGCCGGCGCTCGCCTTGCTCGCCCTCAGGACCGGTCGGCCGGTGCGCCTGCAACTCGACCGCGCCGAATCCGTCCTTGCCGGCGCCAAGCGCAACGCGATGAATATCCGCATGCGCACGGCCTGCGATGCGGACGGCTTGCTGCTTGCCCAATGGGTGGATGTGATCTCCGACGCCGGCGCCTACGCCTCGCTTGGGCCCGCGGTCCTGGAAACTGCGCTCGAACACGCCTGCGGGCCCTATGTGGTTCGGAATGTTCGCACGTCGGGCAGGCTCGCCTATACCAACAACGGGGTCTGCGGCGCCTTCCGTGGCTTCGGCGCCAACCAGATGGCTTTCGCGGTCGAATGCCAGATGGACCGGCTGGCGGCGGAATGCGGACTCGATGTCTTGGAAATCCGCCGCAGGAATATGCGCAAGCCTGGCACGCGGGGTTATCTCGGCCAGGTGGTCGCGCCGTCCGAGCGCCTCGAGGAAATGCTCAAGGCCGCCGCGGCCGACCCGATCTGGCAAAAGCCTCGCGGCCCGTCCGATGATGGTTCCGAGATCGTCGGCACCGGCATGGCGATGAGCTACCAGGGCAACGGGCTGGGCACGCTGCCGCCCGACCCCGCAGGCGGCGCGTTGCGGCTCGCTGCCGACGGCGCGATCGAGGCGCTCTACGGCTTGGACGAGATGGGCCAAGGCCTGCTGACCTCGATCAGGTCTGCTGTCGCCGCCGCGCTGGGCTGCGGCCGCGACGACATCAGGCCGGTGACCGGCGATACGGGCCGGACCCTGGAATCCGGCTCGACCACGGCGTCGCGCGGCGCCTTCGTCGTGTGGAAGGTCGCGGCGGAGACGGCTCCGGTGCTGGCCGAGCGCATCCTCGCTCGCGCGGCCGAACGCCTCGGCCGGAAGCCTGCAACCGTGGCGATCGCACCGGGCGGCATCGTCGAGCGCCATTCGAACAGCGGCGAGCTGCTGCTGAGCTTCGCCGCGCTGGCGGAAGGGCTCGATCCCGAAAAACTGCCGTTCGCGGCAACGAGTTTCGAGTTTCCCAAGTCTGACTATTTCGAGGGCAATGCCCGAATGATCTTCGCCTTCGGCGTGGCCCTGGCGCGAGTGGCCGTCAGCCGCATCACTGGGCAGGTGCGTGTGCTCGATCTCAGCCAGCATACCGCCGCCGGGCCAATCCTCGATCTCGCCGCCTATCTCGGCCAGATCGAAGGCGGCGGGCTGCAGGGCGTCGGCTTCACGCTGACCGAGCACGCCGCCATGCAGGACGGCCGCTACGTCACCGCCAACCTGGACACCTACATGATGCCCAGCATCGCCGACGCGCCCGAATCCGTCGCAACCTGCGCGCTCGAGGACCTCGACCCCGGCGACCCGTTCGGGCCGCGCGGCGCCGGCGAGCTCGGCATCGGCGCGGTCACGCCGGCGATCGCCAATGCGGTTGCCGACGCGACCGGCGTCTGGCCGCACGCCGCGCCCTTCGATGCCGAAAGGCTGCTCGACGCGCTGGGAGCGGCGGCATGATCGAGACGATTGCGGTCGCCTTTCGCCTCAATGGCGCGGACACGGCGATGCAGGTTCCGCCGGACATGCGCCTCATCGACATGCTGCGCGAGCGGCTGGGCCTGACGGCCAACAAGAAGGCGTGCGGCATCGGCCGCTGCGGCGCCTGCGCCGTGCTGATGGACGGGCGGCCGGTGAATTCCTGCCTGCTGATGGCATGGCAGATCGTCGGCGCGGACATCCTCACGCCCGAAGGTCTCGACGCCCTGCCCGAGGCGGCCATCGTCCGCAGCGCGCTTGCCGAGGAGAATGCCTTCCAGTGCGGCTATTGCGCGCCGGGCTTCACGATCGTGCTCACGGCGCTGCTGCGTGAGCACCTCGACGCCGACGAGCCCGCCATCCGCGCGGCGCTCGAGGGCAACATCTGCCGCTGCACCGGCTATCACTCCATCATCCGTGGAGCGCTCGCCGCCGCCAGGGCAATGGCGGACCGCAGCGCTCCGCAACCGACACACGGCTGAAAAACGGAACCCGGGCCTTGACCATCGCCATCCGCAACAGCGATCCCAGGCACGAAGGCGTGAAGGCCTTTCTCGCGCGACAACGCCTGCAGCACCTGATCGGCGGCCGATGGTACGACGCTTCCGATGGCGCGACCATGCCGGCCACCGATCCCGCCAGCGGACGCCTTCTCGCCAAGCTTGCGCAAGGCACCGCGGAGGATGCCGACCGGGCCGTAGGGGCGGCTCGCTGCGCGTTCGAGAGCGATGCCTGGCGCGGCATGACGCCCTCCGCGCGCGGCAAGCTCTTGTGGCGGATCGGCGAGGCGATCGACCGCCAAGCGGACGAGCTTGCTGAGCTCGAGACCCTCGACCAGGGCAAATCGCTGAAGACCGCGCGCTTCGGCGAAATACCGGCAGCCGCCGAGCAGTTCCGCTACTTCGCCGGCTGCGCCACCAAGATCCTGGGCACGACCATTCCCACCTCCATCTCGCACCAGCCGGTGGGAAAGAATATCTTCGCCTATACGACGCGCGAGCCGATCGGCGTGGTGGCGGCCATCACGCCGTGGAACTCGCCGCTGTTGATGGCGGCGATGAAGCTCGCGCCCGCACTGGCTGCCGGCTGCACCGTGGTGTTGAAGCCGGCGGAGGAGACCTCGCTCACGGCGCTGAGGCTAGGCGAGCTCCTGATCGAGGCCGGCCTGCCGGCCGGCGTCGTGAATATCGTCACCGGCCCGGGCGAGACGGTCGGCGCCGCGCTTGCCGCGCATCCGGGTGTCGACAAGGTCGCCTTCACCGGCTCAACCGAGGTCGGCAAGCTGATCGTCGTTGCCGCTAGCGGCAATCTGAAGAAGCTCACGCTCGAGCTCGGCGGCAAGTCGCCGGCCATCGTCATGCCCGATGCCGATATGGAGCTCGCGATCCCCGGCATCGCGCGCGGCATCTTCGCCAATGCCGGCCAGGTCTGCGTCGCCGGCTCGCGCGTCTACGCCCATCGCTCGATCTGCGACCGCCTGATAGAGGGGCTGACGGCGGAAGCGAAGAAGCTGAGGCTCGGTCACGGGCTCGACCCCGATACCGATCTCGGGCCGCTGGTCAACGCGGTCCAGGCCGAACGCGTCGCGGCTTATGTCGCGGAAGGCGAGCAAGCCGGCGCCGACATCGTTGTCGGCGGAAAGCGAACGGGCACCTTCTTCGAGCCTACCGTGGTCACAAGCGTCAGGCCGCGGATGCGCATGATGCGCGAGGAGATTTTCGGACCCGTCGTCGCCGTGACGCCGTTCGACGATCCCGACGAAGCAATCGCCTTTGCGAACGACTCGCCTTATGGCCTCGCCGCCAGCCTATGGACGCGCGATCTCTCCACCGCGCATCGTCTGTCTGCGCGCATCCGTTCCGGCACCGTATGGATCAACTGCCATTCCTACTTCTCGCCGGAGCTGCCCAAGGGTGGTCACAAGCAGTCCGGTTGGGGCTACGAGAACGGCGCGCCCGGCCTGGAGAACTATCTCGAGACGAAGACGGTGTGCGCCCTGGTCTGACGCGGTGCTTTTGTGCTGATGCACCGGTTCAGACTCCCAACCGGGAAAGACGTGGTCCTCGGCACCGGGAACGTTGAGCCATTTCAGGGCCGCACATCATGCGGTCGCGTTCACGAGATGGTCCGATACCGTCGAGATGAACGCGCGAAGACGCTGAAGACGCCGTAGGTCCCGGTGGTATCCCATCCAAATGTCTCGCGCTGGCGGCGACGTCGGCAGTTCCAGCCTGCGGATACCCGGGATCTGATTGCCGACCACGCGGGGCAGGACGGCGATGCCGACGCCTTGCCTGCACATACGCCCCTGGACGTTGCGGTTGTTCGACCGCAGGACCGGTCTCGCGTTGGGGAAACTCTCGATGAGCCACGCGATGTCAGGGAAATGGCCCGTGGATGTGTCATGGGTGATCAGCCGGAAACCGGTCCCATCGCCATATTTGGGATCAGGCGCCTCCTCGGCAATGTAGACGCCGTATTCGAGCCTGAAGAGCCGCCGCTGAACGACATCGGCAGTGTCGAACGGAACGATGCGAAAAGCGACGTCGGCCTCCCGCTGGGCGAGGTTGAACAGGCGTGTGCCGGTCAGGATTTCGACGTCTACATTGGGATAGGCCCTGGAGAAATCCGCCAGGATAGGAGGCAGGACATAGGCCCCGAACCAGTCCGCTGACGAAATGCGCAGACTGCCTTTGAGATTCTGCTCCTGCCCCGCAAGCCGGCGCTCCATGGCCAGCGCGCCTTCTTCCATCTGCTCCGCCAGCGCGATGATCCCGTGGCCCTCGTCGGTCAGAACAAGACCGTCCGCAGTCCGCTGGAAAAGCGTGTGACCGATCGCCTGCTCAAGTGCACGAAGGCGCCTGCCGACGGTCGGATGGCTTGTCTGAAGAGAACGCGCGGCGCCGCCTAGCGTGCCGGATCGCGCAATAGCAAGAAAGATTCTGACGTCACTCCATTCCATGAGACCGCCCACACAAAACTGAACGCCGAGAATACATTTATGTCAGTTAAAGAACAAATCTAAGCACCTAGATTCCCACCATCGGTCGGTCGGACCGTCTCTCGTGTATCACCCCATGTCATTCGGAAGGATCGGCAAATGTCTCTCAAGTCTCTCTATCTCGGTGCTGCGGCTCTTGCGGTGGTGTTCGGCGCGCCCTCCGCTTTCGCGCAGCCGGCCCAAAATGTGATTTTGGTCCATGGCGCGTTGGTCGATGGCAGCGGCTGGAAGGGCGTTTATGAGCGCTTGGTCGCCAAGGGCTTGAAAGTCACGGTCGTTCAGGAACCGAACACTTCGCTGGCGGATGACGTTCAGGCGGTTCACCGCGCCATCGAGCAGCAAAATGGGCCGGTCGTCCTCGTCGGCCACAGCTACGGTGGTCAGATCATCACCGAAGCCGGCGTCGACCCGAAGGTTTCGGCACTTGTCTATGTCGCGGCCATCGTCCCGGATGTTGGCGAGGGCGTAGGTGATGTGTTTGAGAAGTGGCCGAGTCCGACCGCGGACGCGTTCAAGGCGACTTCTGACGGCTTCCTGCTGTTCGACCCCGCGAAGTTCCGGGCGGGATTCGCCGCTGACCTGTCCAAAGCCGAGACGGATTTCATGACCGACTCGCAGGTGCCGGTTTCGGCGAAGATCCTCGGAACCAAGACGCAGCACGCGGCCTGGAAGACCAAGCCAAGCTACGGCATCGTGGCCGGGCTGGACATGGCTATCAGCGCCGAGGCGGAGCGGTCTATGTACAAGCGGGCAAGTGCGAAGGTCACCGAGGTGCCCGGTGCCAGCCATGCGGTTTATATCTCGCATCCGCGCGAAGTCGCCGATGTCATCGCCGAAGCGGCGAGCAAATGAAGCCGATGCCCTGATGTTCAGGCTCAGGGCTGCGGAAGTTTCGTGACCCATGCCCCGAAGCCACCCCTGTGGCTTCGGCATCGCGACCGTCCAACTCATCGGCGCGGGTCTCCCGATGCTTGAAGCTGTCCGCGGGGAGCTGAACAAAGCTGTCTCGGCGGGCCTCGGGGAGAAGGACTGGTCGTCATGGCCGACATGACGGCTCGCGGCGACGGCAGCGTGGCGTCGTCTGAAAACAACTCGGAGAAGAAGTAATGAAAACTTGGCTCATCACAGGCTGCTCAAGCGGCTTCGGCCAGCGGCTCGCGCTCGCCGCAGCACAGCGTGGCGACCGGGTCATTGCGACGGCCCGCAATGTCAAGATGATCGAGGAAATGGCCGAGCCTTTCGGCGGCCGCATGATCACCTTGCCGCTCGACGTGACGGATGCGGCGGCAGCCAAGGCAGCGGTCGCAAAGGCGGTCGAGACCTTTGGCGGGTTTGACGTGCTCGTGAACAATGCCGGCTACGCGCTGTTCGGCGCGATCGAGGAAGGCACGCCCGAGGAATATCGGCCGATGTTCGAGGTAAACGTCTTCGGTCTGATCGAAACCACCAGAGCCGCCTTGCCCGTCCTACGACGTTCGGGCGGAACGATCGTCAATATGTCGTCCGGCGCGGGCATCGAGGGCCGTGGCGGCGGAGGCTATTACCATGCCGCCAAATTCGCCGTGGAAGGGATTTCCGAAGCGCTCGCCGGCGAGCTGAAGCCGTTCGGCATTCGCGTGCTGATCGTCGAGCCTGGGCCGTTTCGCACCGATTTCCTTGGCCGTTCGATCACGATGGCGGCCAACGAGATGCCGGAATACGCCGCGAGCTCGCGCAGGCACTATCGCGAAACCAACAACGGCAATCAGGCCGGCGATCCCGACAAGGCGATCGCGGTCATCCTGCAGGCAGTCGATGCCGATGACGCCCCGCTTCATCTGCCGCTCGGCCCGATCGCACATGCGATCGCCGAGCGAAAGCTGGCTTCCTTTCGCAGCGATATCGACGCCTGGCGCGACATCACGATCGCCACCGATTTCGGCCAGCCCTAAGCGCTGGCCGCGAGCTCTGTTTGAACGTCAACATCGATTGGAAAGCGATCATGATCGCAACTTTGGAAGGGTTTACCCAGCAGATGGTGCCGGTGAATGGCATCAAGATCAACGCCGTCACGGGGGGCTCAGGCCCGCCGATCCTTCTGCTTCACGGTTGGCCGGAGACATGGTGGGAATGGCACCATGTGATGCCGCTGCTCGCCGAGCATTTCAGCGTGGTGGCCATGGATCTGCGCGGCGCGGGTTTTTCCGACTGCCCGCTTGACGGCTATGACAAGGCCACGATGGCGCGGGACGCGCACGAGGTCATGGTTGCCCTTGGGCATGAACGCTACGTCGTGTGCGGCCATGACATTGGCGGAATGGTGGCGTTGCCGCAGGCCGCCATCTATCGGGAGGCTGTTACCCACCTGGCCGTCCTGGATGTTCCGCTTCCCGGCTGGACCGGATGGGAGACGACAACCGCCAGGCTCTGGCACTTCAGCTTCCATATGAACCGGGATCTGCCCGAGCGCCTGATCCATGGCCGTGAATATGACTATGTTTCGACCTTCATGGCAGAGCGGTTCTACGATCACAGCACCTTCGATCCGGCGGACATCGCGATCTACGCGAAAGCAATGGCTCTTCCTGGCCGCACGCGCGGCGGCATGGAATGGTATCGCAGCCTCGCTGCCGACCATGCGGCCGCGCTCGAGTACAAGAAGCAGCCGCTCGAGATACCGGTGCTTGGCTTGGGTGGGGACCAGCGCTTCGGTGCGCAGATGGTCCCCATGCTCAAGGAGTTCGCCACCAATGTGACGGGCGGCTCGATCGCCCGGTGCAGCCACTATGTCGCGGACGAGCGGCCGGACGAAGTCGCCGCCGCTCTGATCGATTTCCTCAAGACCAATTGAAACTAGGCGCCCGCGCCGTCGTGGGCCGGGCGGATCGCCTAAATAAGAATGGAGACTGTCATGACCGCACCCGTCATTCGCGGCGTCAATCATATCGGCATCACGGTGCCCGACATCGAAGCAGCTAAATCGTTCCTGGTGGAAGCTTTCGGCGGCCAGGTGATCTACCAGTCCTTCGGACCGCAGGACCCGCCGCGACAGGGACCCGAATTCGAGCGGGCCGTCGGCGCGTTCCCCGGAACGGTCGTGCGTGCGCAGGCGATGGTCAAGATCGGAACCGGACCCGATATCGAACTCTTCGAAATGCACGGTCCCGAGCAAGCCCAGCCGATCCGGGCGAGCGACTTCGGCATTACGCACTTCGGTGTCTACACCGACGACATCGACGCATCGGTAGAGCGCTTCGAGAAGGCGGGAGGCACACCCCTCACCGCGCCGCGCGCTATTCCCTATGCAACCGAAAAAGGTCCTGGAAACAAGGTCTGCTACTGCCGCATGCCGTGGGGAACGACGATGGAATTCATCACCACGCCGGATCGCATGGCCTATCATGACCAGACGGATCTTCGCAGGTGGCAGGACGAGAACTGAGCAGGATGGTTCTCCAGCGACGCGGCGCCGGCCGATATGCCCGGATGGGCAAAATCACTCCCACTCGATTGTTTTTGACCCGGCGCAAAATTGATGCCAGCAATTCGGTCCCGAGATGAGACAGCCTGTGGGGCTACTCCCACGTTCGTCCTTATGGATACGTGCTTATTATTCCGGCAAAGGGATATATTTGCGCGAGCCGAAGTCCCCCGGTTAGGCCCGGCGCTTGCTGGCCTACCCTGCCAGCCTGCCGGGCCGCTCCTCGAACTCCGTCGCCGACTGCGGATGTACCAGCGGCGACGGAGGGGGCTTTGGGCACCTAGGGACAAGGCGTCCAGCCCTTTCGTTTCTCGGGCGTCAACGCGTGGTTGGTGAACTGCAGGTTCCGATCGTCCCGCCCTGCGCCGCGGCATTCGTGGCAGTACAGCACCTTCAACAAGTCCCAATGCATGCAGCCGTGGTCAGGCCCTAACCGCCGCACCAGTTCGGCGACATCAAGAACCGCGCGGCGCTGACAACCGAAGCAGTGGACCGACAATCCCGTGCCGGCCGCAAGTTTGTCACCGAGCGTGCTCTCTGAAAACAGATATTCTTTGCCCATGGCGATCCTTGTGGTGAAAAGGATCGCCGCACCGATGAGGGATTTATTCCTGCCCAAGCCGACCTTCAAGCTCTTTCAGGAAATAGGCTTCATTCAGGAGTTTTTCCCAATCCGTGCCGAAGCGCTCAATCAGATTGCGAGCCTGGGCTTCTGTGAGATTCGCCTCTCGTGAAAGTCGGCTAGCAAGAAGGTCGAATTCGGTGAGATCATTGTCCGGCAAACTGCCGTCGCGGTGTTGCATAGCCGCCGCAATCACCTCGAAGACGCTGCCGCCTTCCTCGTAGATCTCGCGGACCTCGATCCCTTCTACATCGGCCGCTTCCATTGCTCGGTCGGTCAAATCGCTTATCGCGGCAGGGTCATCCGTCCCCGCCTTGGGCAGATGCTCTGCCATCCAACGCTCGAGAAAATTGGCGCCGCGTGTGCTCATTATCCCATAAGCAAGAGGCGGTATATTAGGTTCCGCTCATATTTTTGGACTTGAACCTTCTCCTGCGGGCCGCGTTGCCTTACGCCAATTTGGTGCATCCGGAAGCATCTTCAATTTGCGGTCGTTACCTTCCGAGGTAACCAGCGAGGGACCCACGTGTCCAAAAAGTTTTTCGTCGAAGAGATGGACGGCGATTTGCCGATGGCGGGCCGCGAGATTACTGCGGAGACGCCTGAAGAGGCGGTCGCCCGCGTGATCAGCGACGCTGTGGTAACAGAAGATTGGGAAGCCAGCGCCGACGAGAAATGGGTTAGAGTGACGGACAGCGAGCGCGGTATAATCTATCGATTTCAAATCCCGGTTAAGACGACTGATTAGCTGGCCTTGTCGTCCGCGCCATTTTCCAGCCCTATTGTAGTCGCGTTGTACGTGGCTGGCTCACCCACGGTCGCAACTGGTCTTTGCTTACGGGAACATTTTAGCTAAAGCGAATGTTTGTTCGTCATGGAGACGATCGACATCACCGAGTGCCGCGCTGCGCTGCGCCTGATCCGCGCGACGATCGAGGAGCATTGCCCGCCCGGCGTGCTGATGAGCGAAGAGCAGGTGAATGGGCACTATGGCCCGACGCTACTGGATGAGGCTGAGGCACTCTCGGTGGCGATGTAGCCACGGTGGAGCGACTGTCTTTCGATGGCACGCCGAGCATCAAGGCCTGAAATAAACAAGCCCGCCGACCGCGGCCGACGGGCTTCATTGATGTTGAGCCGGTTACAACGGCTCAACCGGCCCCGAGATGATGATCACCTGGGCGGAAATCGTTCCAAGGCGCTCTCTCTTGCGAAGCACTGGCTTTTTCGGAAGCCATGTCCGTCCTGTTCAATGAGACGAATGAGTTTGTGACAGGCGGCGCGAATGGCCCCACCTGCGGGTCATCAAGCATAACTCTATTCATCTGTAGAGATTGTATTTTCTATTTCGTGGCTAGAGGGTGGAATTTCCTTATCGAACGACACCTGGTTTCATGCGGGGCAGCCCGCAGTCGCGCATCAGAGTTGAACGTCGTCGCGCCAAGGTCTGCTTCCGCGCGAGAGTGATGCCAGCCTGTACATCTGAGATGAAGGCGCAAAGCTGCCATTGAGACGCATGCCTGTTTGCGCAGGAAGCTGAACTACCAATACCCTGCTGGACCTCCCAGCCCTCTTGTGGTGGAGATCTCTTCGGCCACGGCATCGAGGTACCTTAAAGGGCCGAAGTCGTCTAAAGCATCGAAGCTCTGCATGGCGGGTTTGTGCAACCGACTTGAACGACTGGTCCGACGGGACGCCGTCACGTGCGGGCCTGCCAGTCGTAGCTCCTAACGTAATCGAGAAATGCCCGCATGGTAGCGCTCGGGAGGCGGCGGCTCGGATAGTACAGAAACCAGTGTGGCAATATCAGGCTCCAATCGGAGAGGAGCTCAATGAGTTCGCCATTCAGGATATGGGGTTTGGCATAATCATCGAAAATATGGGCTATTCCTCTGCCGGCCAGCGCCGCCTGCAGTTCGTTGTGCGCCGAACTGACCATCAGGCGGCCCGTGGGAGCGACCTCTATCTCTTCGTCTCCGTCGGCAAACCGCCAGGTAACCAAAGTGCCCCCAGGAAATCTGCGCTTGATGCAATCATGACCGACGAGATCCTTTGGTACCTGGGGTTGGCCGTGCTTTTCGATGTAGTCCGGTGAAGCGACGATCGCATAGCGAAGCGCGGGGCCAAGCGGGAGCGCGATCATATCCTGCGCCAATTGTTTGCCGAATCTGACGCCGGCATCGAAGCCCTGTTCCACTATGTCGACGACCGCCGCATCGCTGACGATTTCAATCCTCACCTCGCGATAGGCGTCCATGAAGTCGAAGGCCAACGGGCAAAGAAAATGATCGACGGCCGGCGCCGGAGCGTTGATCCGAAGCGTTCCGGACGGAGTGTCTCTCAACTCGTCGACTTCCGCGATCGCCAGCCTGATGTCACTCAATGCTGGCGCTAGCCGTTCAAGGAGGCGTTTCCCGGCTTCGGTCGGAGACACGCTTCTCGTCGTGCGATTGAGGAGCCGGATGCCGAGGGTCTCTTCGAGCGCATTCATCGTTTGGCTCAGGGCCGACGAAGACACGCCACGCTCGAGCGCCGCCGCCCGGAAGCCACCGCAGCGGACGATAGAGACGAAGACATCAAAACTGTCCAGGCGAAGAGAGTTCATTGGTAAGAATTTCTAACCAAGCTAATCATGGATGCGCAACTTATCGAATTAATTGTGCCATGTCATGGTGGGCAAAAGGTTCAGCTATCGCGCCTCCCCAGTTCCTTCCGCCGGTCATTTCCGGACTCGTATTTGTCAAAGGCGCGGGAGGGTGCCCCACGAAGAAGGGAAACCGATGATGAATGCCTTCACTCTCAATAGACGCGCTATCATGCTGTCCGCTGTCGCAGGCGCATCAAGCATGCTCATCCCAAGCCTGAGCGCCGGCAACGCTAATGCCCAGGCCGCGTCGTCGTTGGCTGGCAACGCGGGTCACTACCACTTCCGCGTCGGCGAGATTAGCGCTACTGTTTTGAGCGATGGCGTCATCGGCGGCCCTCGTGTCTATGCCAGCGACGCGCCCGAAGCGGAGCTTGAGGAGGTGCTGCGGCGAGCATTCCTTCCGACCGACCACCTGACGCTCAACCTGAATACGCTTCTGATCGAAACCGATGGCCGCCGGATACTGATCGAGGCCGGCGCCGGCTCGACGATGGGGCCGCATGGCGGCCGGATCTTCGACAACCTCGCGGCGATCGGCCTGAGCGCGGCGGACATCGATACGATCGTCATCTCGCACACCCATCCGGACCATGTCGGCAATCTCAGAACCGCGGATGGCGGCAAGGCCTTCCCCCGCGCCACGGTCTTCGTGCCAAAGGCGGACTGGGATTTCTTCGTCCGCACCGATCCGGATCTCTCCTACATGCCGGTGCCCGAGGAGTTCCGCATCCGCTTCGCCGCCAACATCGAGAATAGCCTCGAACCCGTCATGAACGATGTGGAGCTTTACGAAGCCGGCGCCGAGATCGTGCCGGGCCTCACGACGCTGGCCGCCGCCGGCCACACGCCGGGCATGGCGACCTTCCTGGTCCACTCCGGAAACGACCAGTTGCTTCTGACCGCCGACCTTGCCTACCACCCGGTCGTCAACGTGGACAATCCCTGGCTTCCGGGTCCCGACCGTGACAAGCAGACCGCGCTTTCCTCCCGCCGGCGCATCTTCGACAGGGCGGCAACCGACCGCATCCCCGGTGCTTGGCTTCCACTTTCCGTTCCCTGGCCTCGGCCGGATGCTGAAGACCGACGGCGGCTACGCCTGGATACCCGCCAACTGGCAGTTTTGAATTCAACGATAATCGAACAGGAAGCCGCTCATGGCCCCCTCAAGAATAAATCGCCGCGGGTTCCTCGGCACATTGGGTGCAACTGCAACCGGGTTGGCGTTCGCCGCCCAGACCACCGTTGCGGCGCAGGCCCAGGATACAAGCTCGGCGGCCTCCGGCTCCAATCCCGAGGTGCTGACCCGCACCCTGCCCCGCACCGGTGAACGGGTGACCACGCTGGGCCTCGGTACCTTCCTCACCTTCGACCTGAAGCCCGGCGATAGCCGCGAGGACCTTCGGCAGGTGTTTGAAAGGTATGCAGCTGCAGGCGGTCGTGTGATCGACACCTCGCCGCTCTATGGCTCGGCCGAGGTCAGCGTCGGCCAGTTCATGGGCGAGTTCGAAGGCTCGGACGAGATATTTCTCGCCAACAAAGTCTGGGCCACGGGTGAATATCTCGGCGACGAAAGCCATGCGTTAGAAAGCTTCCGGCAGTCCCGGATGCGCACTTGGCGCGATACGATCAATCTTATGCAGTGCCACAGCATCACCAACGCGCCGGTTGTCATCCCGCTGATGAAATCCTGGAAGCAGGACGGCCTGATCCGCCACGTCGGAGTGACCCATCACGAGTCGGCTGCGCAGGAGCAACTGCTGGCGATCGTCGAACGCGGTGACGTCGATTTCATCCAGACCAACTACTCGATCTTCAATCGTGACGCCGAGCGCCGCCTGCTTCCGGTGGCCGCCGAAAAAGGCGTCGGCGTGCTGATCAATCTGCCGCTTGAAAAGGCACGCCTGATGAAGGTCGTCGAAGGACAGCCGCTTCCCGGTTTCGCCCAGGAATTCGGCGCGACGAGTTGGGCCCAGTTCTTCCTAAAATGGGTCATGGCGCATCCCGCGGTCTCCAGCGTGCTGTGCGGCACGTCGAATCCCGACCATATGAGCGACAATGTCCAGGCGATGACCGGCCCGCTTCCCGACACGCGTATGCGCGCCCGTATGGTCGCGCATATGGAGACGATCCCCGGCTTTGGCTCCATCGGCTCGATGCCCTGGTATCCAGGCAAGGAGAACATGTACTCCGGCCTCATCACGGAGGCGCAGGCCAACGCCGTGCAGCGGCTGCAATAACCGCCCCGGCCGGTTCATCAGCAACCTCATCGAATCCCGGAGACCGACCTTGCCCTCCACCCGACGCTCTCTTCTGACGGCCTTTCTGACACTGTCTCTTATCGATGCCGCCAGGATGAGGGCGTTCGCGCAAGCCGCACCCGAATTGCCGCTGACACTCTCCTACGACGATGGGGACGACCTCACGATCGAAAGGGAGGCCGGCCCCTTCTTCCGGCCGAACTCGCCGCTCGAACGCGATCTTTATCCCGGCGCGCCCGGTGGCGAGCGGATCACCGTCGCGGGGTTCGTCTTCGACAATCGCTGCCGGCCCCTCGCCGGCAGCCTCGTCGAAATCTGGCATGCGGATGAAAACGGCGCCTATGACAGCATCGGCTTCCGGCTGCGCGGCCACCAGTTCACGGATGTGCAGGGGCGCTGGTGGTTCAACACCATCGTGCCCGCGCTTTATCCCGGCCGAACGCGTCACTTCCATTTCAAGGTCCAGCGTCCTGGCGGCCGCGTCCTCACAACCCAGCTCTACTTTCCCGGAGAGCCCCGAAATGTCGGAGATCAGTCTTTCACGAAACACTCGTCCTCGACATGAAGCAAACCCGCGACGGACGGTTCGGCCGTTTCGACTTCGTAGTTTGACCGCAAGCAAAGGGCCTCAGCTGCCGAACCTGCGCCACGTCACGCAGCGCCGCCGGCAACTGGCAGATGTCGGCAGGGTCAGCTCAGGCGTTGAAGCCGGCATCTACATTCAGGACCGCACCCGTAATCAGACTTGCAGCGGGACCGGCAAGGAACGCGACGGCGCTCGCGACTTCACGGGGCTCGCCAAAACGGCCCAGCGACGTCAGGCTCCGCTGATAATCAGCATTCTCGCCATTGGCCGGGTTCATCTCCGTATCGGTCGAACCCGGCAGAACCAAATTTACGGTAATGCCCTGAGGGCCGAGTTCGCGCGAGAGGCCTCGCGTGAACGACAGCAGTGCCGACTTCGACATGGCGTAAGCCGTCACCCCTGGGAATGGAACACGCTCGGCAAGCGAGGAGCCGATGGAGACGATGCGGCCTCCTGATGAGAGGTGCGGGATCGCTGCCTGGGCAAAGAGGACTGGCGCGCGAACATTAACGTCCAGCATGGCCTGCAGGTCGACCAGCGACAGGTCCGCCGTCATTCCAGCCGTTCCGACGCCCGCGCTGTTGACCAGAATATCGAGGCCTCCAAACGCATCGACAGTCTCGGTGACGGCACGGCTGATAGCTTCCGGGTCGGCACTATCGGCTTGAATGGCGAGCCCCCGCTGTCCTTTCTCCTCGATCGAACCGACCACGGTCGCGGCCCGATCGGCAGAGCGCTGATAGGTAACGGCGACATCAGCCCCATGCTCGGCAAGCGCAATCGCGATCGCAGCCCCTATTCCCCGTGAGCCACCGTTCACCAGAGCCCGTTTTCCAAGCAAATTCATCATCCGTTCCTTTTATGCAGCGATCGCTGCATAAATCGATAGGCTCGTTGCAAAGCGCCGTCAACTGATTTATGCAGTGATCGATGTATAATAAGACTCAAGCTCCTCTGAACAGCCCAATGCCGACACGCCCCACACGCGGCCGGCCGCGGGAATTCGATCGCCTGGCCGCGCTCGCAGCCGCGACAAGGCTGTTCTGGATCAAGGGATACGAGGCGACCTCGATCGCCGATCTGACGGATGCGATGGGGATCGGAACAAAGAGCCTCTATGCGGCCTTTGGCTCGAAGGACACGCTCTACACGGAAGCGCTCCGATACTATTACACGACCTATGAGGGTTTGGTCTGGACGCGGTTCCGGAAGGCCTCGACGGCACGAGAGGCGGCGCTGGCATTTCTTCAGGACTCCGCCGTGGCCATGACGGGTGGAGATTGCGATCTGCCCCATGGGTGCATGGCGACGCTCGCTACCGTGGGCAGCGAAGGGCATTCCGAACTTGGCGAACTCATGCGGGCGACACGCGCGGGTGGTTTCGATCTCCTCAAAGCTCGCTTCGACAAAGCCAAAGGCGACGGGGATCTCCAGGCCATGGCAGACACGACCAAGCTGGCGAGGTTCGTGCAGACTGTACAAAGCGGCATGGCGATCCGCGCCCGTGATGGAGCAGATCGCGCTGAGCTCGCAGCCGTCGCGGAAATCGCCCTGTCTGGCTGGGACCATATCACCACTACGATTGGTCATGGGATCCAGCGCAAGGCTTGATCCTCGTGGCAACTATGGGCTGCCGTGTCAGCGATTGTCCGCCGTCGTGGGACGTACCCGGATTTCGGGGACACGCGGAGTCTTACGACGCTGAATGCGGTAGACGGCGGCAGGAGGCAAGTTTGCGAAGGTGCCGCCCAGATAGCTGGCCTCGAGGCCCAGCGGTCGAGCAGCGGTCGCGATACCGGACAGCGCGGGCCATATGTGAACTGATAAAACGCACCGTTCGCGCGAAGATGCGCGAAGGCTCCTTGCAGGATGGAATAGACCGCTCGCGGTGGCATCGACAAAAGCGGCAGGCCGCTGATCACGGCCCCTGCCGGGCTGTCACCAAAAAGCTCGATGTCGCGCAAGCGCGCCGCATCCATGCACAAGATCTTTGCGCGCGGGAAATCGGCGCTCAGCTTCGCGGCAAACTCGGCTCCCAATTCTATGAGCGCGAGGTTTTCTTCGGCGATCCCACGCCCTAACAGAGCGCGCGTGAACACGCCCGTTCCGGGACCGAGCTCGAGCACCGGTCCGGTCGCCGGGGAAATCTCCGACACGATCAAGGCCGCGAGCGCCCGTCCGGATGGTGTCACGGCCGCAACCCTGAGCGGTTCTGATAGCCATGCCCGGAAGAACTGAAGGGTCTCTGATGACCTGTTCAGCATGCTCGATCCTCGGAGGAAGTCCGGCGCCAATTGCTTCGCCCGAACAGCCGCCAGACCAGCATGGACAACGTCTCCACGCCAAGAACCAGGAGCAGGAGCTTAAGCGCGAAGGCAGATGCGTTGACGTCGGGGATCGACCGTGCGGCCGTGTAGCCCGCGGCGAGGAACGTGCCATTCCATAGCGCGACACCCAGCAGAGTGCCGGCGGCAAAGCGCCACGTGTCCAGGCGAACAACGGCAGCGGCCAGCGGCGCTACGAAGCGGACTGTAGGCACGATCTGGGCAATCAGGGACAGGCCCCTTCCGCGCGCTCGAAAGGAGGTCAGCATACCGTCGATGCGCGTCGATGGCTGACCCAGGAGTCGCCCGGTTCCATACAGGAGCTTGGCGGACACACCCTGTCCGACTGTCCGGACGACCAGAAACAGTGCAATACTGGCGACTACACTAGCGCAGGTAGTCATGATGAAAGCGGCGGGCAGCGACCAACTTCCTCCGGCCGCGGCCATGCCGATTGCAACCAGCAAGCCATGTGAAGGCAGAGCCGGGATGAAGCGTTCAGCCAGTCCGGCAGCGAACAAACCGAGCATCCCGTAAAAAGCGATCCAGTCGACGAGGCTTGCGAGCGGGTCCATCCGTCAGGCCTCCTGGATCGGAATGGCATGAAGAGGCGTCGTCGCTGCAGCGCCGAAATCGACGTCTGCCAGATTTTCCGAGACATCCCAAAGCCGGCGGGTGACATGCGGTTCCAATGCGGCCGCCGGAATTGCCGCCTCGCTCGGATAGCCGCGTGTCTCCGAAAGCCTGTCGGGACCGTAGTACCTGCCGCCGCGAGCATCAGGTGAGGTCGCCGCGAACAATGTGGGCAGTGCTCCCAGTGCCGCGGGCTGAAACAGAAACCACAAAACCGATCGCAAAAGGCCCTGGGCACTGTATCGCCCCGGTGCGTTGTGAAGAAGATCGGTTCGCGAAATCCCGGGATGGGCAGCAATACTCGTCAGGCCCCAGCCGGCTTCGTCGCTGCGGCGCTGAAGTTCGAGCGCGAACATCAGGCAGGCGAGCTTGGACTGCGCGTAGACGGGCATTGGCTGATAAGCCTTTTCGGCCTGAAGATCATCGAAATTGATAGCTGCATTCCGGCGCGCGGCGATACTGGACAGCGTGATCACACGAGGATCCCGCCCACGCCTGAGCAAAGGCAAAAGATGCGCACTCAGCGCGAAGTGGCCGAGATAGTTGGTCCCGAACTGAAGCTCGAAGCCATCCGCCGTGGTCTGGCGTTGCGGCGGCGTCATGACGGCGGCATTGTTGATCAGGGTGTCGATCCGCTCCCGGCTCTCGCGCAAGCGGTGGCCGAATGCGGCGACCGAGGCCAAATCTGCGAGATCAACAGGCTCGAAGCTCACGCTTGCCTGTCGCACCGACTGTCTTATGCGGGCAACGGCCTCATTTCCCTTGCGAGGTTTCGCCCGGCGATAATGACGTCGCCGCCGGCGCGCGCAAGCGCAAGTGCATCCTGGAAGCCGAGGCCACCGGTGCCCGTGACGACGATAGTCCTGCCGTTCTGGGACGGCATGTCCTGGGTGGTCCAATTCTTTCGCATCCGGAATCCTTTCGTTGCCTCTAGAAGGAAACCGTCTGGAGAGGCTGCAACACGGCCTCCGCAAGCGCCGCCTCGCGCATCGGTGCCGCCTTGTCCCGGTGGTCGGCATCCCTCGCCAAATCGGCAAATGCCTGCCGATTGGGGTAGCGGACGAGAGCAACCCCGTCCCAGGCCTGTCCGGGCTCTGCCGAAAGAGCCGTGAGGCCATTGCCTACATAGACTATCTCCGCTCCGAAACGAGCGACGATAGGTGTGGCGACAGCGAGGTAGTCCGCGTATCGCTCCCTGCCGCCGTCCTCTCGGAACCGCAGGAGATTCAACATGACGATGGCTTGTCCGTCGTCCTCTTTCAGGAAGCTATCGAGTGCATCTTCAATGAGTGTAAGCATACCAAGCTCGGATCTGGGGTCATTGACAGGTTCGGCCTGACGCTGCCGTTCGGGCATCAGTGCCGAACCGGCAACGCGCAGGTGGCGACCGGAAATCCAAGCTAAAGAGAGTGCCCGATGATCAGAATATCCGAACCTTCAAGAAACTTGCCTGTTCCTGCAGATGGGGGATACCTTCGGAAGGTCAGGTGCAGCTTTGGCCGCACAGACGACTGGAGGCCCACATGACGTCGGTCCGTCTGGCCGCCGTCAATGCGTAGATCGAGGATTACCCGCAGTCCTGGTTTTCCAGCCCGTTGTGCGGACTGTCTATCAATCCCTGCGGGACAAGCTGATGTTAAGCCCGCGCTTGGCGTAGGACCCGCAGCTAGCTGGAGGACATCGCCCGACAGCTCCGAGATGCCGCGCAACTTGACAAGCGATCAGACCACCAAAAGAGCTGCTCCTGGCAGTTGCCGGGAGCAGTCCCTCTCAGCACAAAGTGAGACAGCTACGCCGTCTGCACCCTGCGACCGACATATTCGCTATACATGCGCTGCTGATTCATGACGTCACGCTTCGGAGCAACGCCAAACATCCGGGAATATTCGCGGCTGAACTGGGACGCGCTCTCGTAGCCGACCTGATAGGCGGCGTCGGCGACGCTTGCATCTTCCATCACCATCAGGCGTCGCGCCTCGAGAAGGCGCAACTGCTTCTGGAACTGCAGCGGCGTCATCGAAGTCATCGCCTTGAAGTGCTGATGGAACGACGAAAGGCTCATTCGCGCCACTTCCGCCAATTCCTCCATACGCAGCGTCCGGGCGATATCTTCGTGCATGAGGTGGAGGGTTTTCGCGATCCGCGCAGCGTTCGACTCAGGCTCAGCCAACTTGCAGAGTTCACCGCCGTTCGGGCCGGTCAGGAGCCAGTAGCAGATCTCGCGCATGACGGACGGAAAAAGGATCGGGACCGCCTTGGGCGTGTCACACATCCGCAGAAGGCGAAGAACACACTCGGCCAGAGGGTCATCGACCTGCCGCACGAACAGGCATGGACCGGAGTTGGCGGGGGGCGCCGGCGGCGCTTCGAGCTGCTCCAGCACGTCGCGGATCATCGCCACGTCCAGTTCAAGCGTTAAACCGGTATACGGTGCATCGGGACTTGCCTCGACGATGTGCCCAGTCGCCGGCAGCGTCATGCCGACCGCCAGACACTCCATCGCGCCATAGCGAAGCGTGTCCTCCCCGAGGATGATTTCCTTCGCCCCCTGGAGCACGATGCAGATCGACGGCTTGTAAACCTGCCGCATCCGCATTCTCTCCTTGAAGGAACGGACGATATTGAAGCTGTCGATCGGCGTCGGGAACACGCCCTGCCCACCGCCCTGGGCCTCGATATAGGCGGTGATTGCCCCGAACAGCGATGGCGGCACACGCACCTCCGGAGGGTTGCGAGGCCAGCGCAGCACATGGCCCTCAATTGACAACCTATCGTCGCCTGCAGGATTGGGCAAGTTTTTTGAGGCTTCCGGCATTCTGATCATCAGACACTCCATCTAGCTTGAGGATGCGAACCAAGCGAGGAGTGCGTGGAACATGACAGAAGCCGCTGCGCGGTCAATAGACATACAGCGAAATTTTCCGCTCCTATCAGAGAATCGCTCAAATCAATATGTGCGCGGTTGGCGCGTGGTCGCGATTTTCATGGCACTGCTTCTTATTAATGCTTTCTCACAGATCGACAGAATACTTCCCTTCATCCTTGCTGAATCTATAAAGTCGGACCTCGGGTTGAGCGACACCCAGATGGGCCTACTTACAGGTCTCGCCTTCGCAGTCTGCTATTCGCTGCTGTCGTTGCCTCTCGCCCGGGCTTCAGATCGCGGATCGCCTCGCTTCGTCTTGGTTTCGTGCATTCTGCTCTGGAGCGCGATGACGGCGCTTGGCGGGTTTGCCGCAAGCTTTCTGCTGCTGGCGCTCGCGCGTTTCGGCGTCGCGTTCGGAGAAGCCGGCGCTGTGCCTGCCGGCCATGCCTTGATCGCCAGAAAGATCCGGCCCGAGCGCCGGGGCCTGGCGATCGGTCTTTTCGCGATGGGCATCCCACTCGGCACCATGGTCGGCTTCGCCGCCGGCGGGGCGATCGGCGATACGCTAGGATGGCGCACGGCCATGATCGGCGCCGGAGCGATCGGCGGGCTGATCGCCCTGTTGGCATTGGTTATCGTGGGGCCGACCCCGAAGCTCGATCGCACGGTCGCAAATAGCGAACCTTTCGTAGAATCCAGTCTCCGATTGTTGGCGTCCCCGGCGTTTCGCTGGCTGTTCATCGGCGCCATTTTCCTCGGCTTCGCCGCGACACCCTTCTACGCCTTCTCCGCTCCGTTTCTCATCCGCACGCACGGGTTTAGCGCGAGCGAGGTGGGACTGGCCTTTGGCCTCTTGCAGGGCCTGATGGGTATTATCGGCACGCTCCTGGGCGGACGCTGGTTCGACCGCGCGGTGAGCTCAGGCACTGGAAGGGTGCTCGGACCGCCTGCCATTCTCCTCCTGATCGCCAGCGCAACCACAAGTGCAGCCTTGTTCGCGCCGGCCGGTTGGTTGTCGATCGCCCTGTTGGTGCCGGGAATGCTGTCCTTCTCGTTCATGCTGCCATGGGCCTTCGGCGCTGCCCATCTCGTGGCCGGCGAGGATAAGCAAGCGCAGGCGTCCAGCCTCGTGATGATCGGCTCCGGCCTTCTTGGGCCGGCGCTCGGGCCTCTCATCGTCGGCATGGTCAGCGACGCGGTGGCAACTGCGCAGGGGCCCAATGGCCTTGGCTTTGGGCTGCTGGTCGTCCCGATCGCTAGCGTCCTGACAGGCATCGCCTTGCTGGTCGCAAACCGGCGCATTGCCGCCTCGCTGGGAAGGCGGTGACTCTCATCTCCTCCCGACCGGCCGACAAGCCCTGGCCCGCGAATCGCCGGGCGTGGCCGCAAATATCGCAAAGCAAACCACTCGTATCGACAAAGGGACCGTCGAAATGTCCAATGCTGACAGCTCACGCCGCGCCTTCATGGCCCTCGCGGCCGCCGCTCCTGTGGCTCTCGCCCTGGCAAGCACGGCTTCGGCGCAGGCAGCCATGGGCAGCCCAGCCGCTCTCCCAGGCGCCGGCAGGGCGGCCGTCGTCACCGGCTCGTCGCCAGGCATCGGCGCTGCCACCGCCATGCGTCTGGCGCGCGATGGTTTTGCCGTCACCGTTAACTACCTCACGAACCGGGAACTCGCCGCCCGCGGGGGGGCGCGCCATCGCTCGCCAGGCCGACGTCGCCGATCCCGCAGCGGTCAAGGCTCTTTTCGACGCCAACGACCAAGCGTTCGGGGGCGTCGATGTGGTGGTCAACAACGCTGGTGTCATGAACGTCGGCCCCTTCGCCCAGATGACGGACGCGGCCTTCGACCGAATGATGGCCACCAATGTCAAAGGCAGCTTCAACGTGCTGCGCGAAGCGGCGCGACGTACGCGTGACGGCGGCCGGATCATCAGCCTGGCCTCAAGCATCATCAAGACGCCACCTCCAGGTACGGGCGCGTATGCCGCCACAAAAAGCGCCCAGGTGCTCTTTTCCAGCGTCCTTGCGAAGGAACTGGCCGGTCGCAACATCTCGGTCAACGCAGTGGCGCCCGGCGCCGTCGACACGCAACTCCTCCGTCAGCACGGCGAAGAAGCGCTTCGCGGAATTCCCGAACAAACCCCCCTCGGTCGCCTGGGCCTGCCGGAAGACATCGCCAGCGTCATCGCGCTTCTCTGCTCGCAGGACGGTGCCTGGATCGACGCTCAAACCGTATTCGCGAATGGCGGGTTGGGGTGACGGAAAACCGCCTGCTGATTGCAAACTGGCGCATCGCCGCGTCGCTAGGATGGACCGCGGGGCAGTGGTCGTCTGCTTTCCGGCGATGGCAAAGCCGGGCTCAACGGCTGAAATAGGCGCAAAGCTGCCGTTACGCTACTTTTGTTGCTTTGCGGCAAGAAGCTGCCCATCAGCCGCAAATGGGGGCGGCGTCCAGCCCTAAGCCGGAATGGTCAACTGCTGCCGATAGAGTTTGGGTGCTTCTAGCCAGGCATACCTCTGCTATGCCCCGGCAAGCTCATCAGAGGCTTCCTCGACACCGCGTGCAGCAGCCCGTTCGAGCCAAATGCGAGCAGCAGCCGGGTCTTGATCGCCGGCAATGCCCCTGGAGAGATAGCGGCCAAGCATGAGTTGGGCATGTCCGTGGCCCCTTTCGGCGGCGGCTGCAAACCACTTCTGCGCCGCTTTGTAGTCGAGCGACACGCCCTGCCCGGTCTCATACAATGCGCCGATCGCGAACATCGCCCCGGCATGGCCTGCGGCGGCGGCTTGCTTGAAGAGATGTGCCGCGGCTATCAAAGAGCGTTCTCCGCCGCGGCCGTTGTAGAGCATTTCGGCAAGAGCCACCTGCGCATCGACGATGCCTGCCCCGGCCGCCCGCTCAAACCAGAGGCGGGCCTCCCTCTGGTCGGCCGCCATGCCCCGACCATCCTGTAGCATTCGGGCATACATGTATTGCGCCTCGGCCACGCCCTCGGCCGCGCGGGCTATCCAATGCGCTGCGCGCTCTTGATCCTTGCGCACACCAAGCCCGTTGGCGAAGCAGAGACCGAGATTGAACGCAGCGACCAGGTCGCCCGATGACGCACTTGCCCCGAACCATCCAGCTACGCTGATTTCATCATCTGGTTCGCCCCCACCGTCAAGAACCAGGTTTGCGAGATCAACCTGGGATTCACGATTGCCGCTGGCGGCGGCGGCACGCAGCAAGCGTGCACCTTCCTCGGCGTCCTTAGCCACGCCATTGCCCGACAGATAGAGCGATGCCAAGGCCCGGGCGGCCGGTTGGTGGCCCGCATCCGCGGCCCGCCGGTACCACGTCGCGGCCTCGGCATAGTCCCGCTGGGGGTTGCCGGCATAGAGTTCGCCGACGCGATAAGCGGCATCGACATTTCCCGTCAGCGCGGCGCGGCGCATCCAGGCTTCCCCAGCGACGGCATCCTGATCCACCAGGCTACCCTCGATCAGGGCTAGCGCGAGCCGGAATTGAGCGGATGCGTGCCCATTCTCTGCGGCCTCTCGATAGAGTCTCTGAGCCGCTTCCAGATCGACGGGCACGCCCACTCCGTGCTCGCTGAGGATGGCAAGCAGATAGAGCGCAGTCGGCAGGCCGGCATCCGCGGCGCGCCGGACCTCGGCGGCAATCCTGGCTCGCTGCTCCGGTTGCCGCAGCCGGGCCAAGGAAAGGGCAAAGCCGAGGCATCCTTCAGGACAGCCGGCCGCCGCGGACTTCTCGTACCAGCCATGCGCTGCATCGAGATCGCGCATCGCCTTGGGCCCTTTGCTCAGGATGTAGCCAATTAGTGCCTGCCCTGTTGCAGAGCCCGCCTCAGAGGCCTTCCGCGCGAGTTCGAGCGCTGCCGTGAAGTCCGACTCTCGCGAGGAATCCCGTTCGAACAAGCCTTCGGAACCTGATTCCTTGCCTGCAAGCCCTGCTATGCACAGCGCGGCAAGCAGCGCCTGCGCATCGGGACTGCCGCGATTGGCCGCTCGCCGCAGCCAACGCGCCCCTTCCGAGTGGCTCGGCGGGACGCCGGTGCCCTCCAAGTAGCAACGGCCGACCCGATATTGTGCCTCCACAATGCCGGCGCCTGCCGCGATAGCCATCAGCGCAAATGCCTCCGCAAGCCTGCCGCTGTCGGAAAGCTGGATCGCCCGGCGAAGCGCCAGCGCGGGACGGAAGCGTCCAGTCAGGCGGTCGAGGATAGCCATCCTAGGGCTCCCGCATCGCTTCCTGTCCAATCGGCAGCATGGCGCCAAGCATGTATTTCAGCACGGTACGCCGGCCGACCTTGACATCGGCGGTGACAGGCATGCCGGGGCTGATCGCGAAACCAGCTGGCAGGCTGTGGAGGGCGACATCGTCGATCGAGATCTGCGTGCGATAGAATTGATCGGTATCCGCCGGAAGCATGGCCAGCGAGCTGTTTGGATCGCGTGCCTGCTCCCTGGCCGAGAATGAATCCGGGCTGACTGTGCGAACAGTGCCGTGAGCCACGCCATATTGCGAATAGGGGAAGGTATCGAATTTGATGGCCACGGGATCGCCGACATGGACGAAGCCGCTGCTGCGTCCGACGATGTTGGTCTCGACCTCAAGCACCGCATCGGCGGGAACCAGCGTGATCAAGCGCTCGCCGGACTGCAGGACCGCGCCGACGGAAACCTTGGCCACCGATTGAACCGTGGCGTCGGCCTCGCTTTTCAACTCCACCAACTGCTTGCGCAGCTTCGCCTTGTTGAAAAGCTCGCGGGCATCCGACATGCGCGAGTGGGCTTCCGACAGGCTCTGCGAGACGTCGGCACGCCAGCTTTGAATGTAGCCGTTGCGCTCTGCATCGACCGCTGCCTGCTGGCGCTTGGCGGCCTCGGTCGTCTGCACGGCGTTGGCGAGCGATCGTGACATCTCCGCCGAATTGTCCTCGGCGAGAAGCGTGTTGAGACGGCTCCCAACCTGTCTTTCTTCGAGTTGCTGGCGCATCTTTTCGATCGACGCTGCGACGGCGAGCCGCTGCCGATAGCCGTCTGCATCGGACTGGGAGCGCGAGATGACGGAGCTCAACTCGTCACGCTGCCGGTCGAAGCTTTCCAGCTTGGCATCGTAGACCGCCTTGCGCCGATCGAAGATCGAGGCCTGCAATGTCCAGCTTGGGTCTAGTCCATCATAGCTGAACGGCTTGCCGTCGGCTTCCGCCCTCAGGCGCGCCACTTCGGCTTCGAGCGTGGCGACCTGGGTGGCCAGCGCGGTAAGGTCCGCCGAGGCGAAGGTGGCATCGAGGCGCGCCAGCAACTGGCCCGCCTTCACACGCTGCCCCTCGCGCACCTCGATCGAGCGGACGATCGCAGTCTCCAAGGGCTGGACGACGATGTTGGGCGATTGCGAGACTACCAGCCCCCGTGTTGTGACAACCTGGTCGACAGGGATCAGCGCTGCGAGCGCGATCAAGGCGACGACCATGCTGGAGATGATCCAGACGATGCTGCGTGCGACCCGTGGAATGGGCGCGTTGACGACCGCCGTCGATGGCCACTGGAATTCGAGGATGGCAGGCGCCGTCGGATCGCCGGCCTCTCGCCGGCGCCGGCGGACAGGAAGGGTTGAATAGGTTGTGCTGCTCATGGCCGGCCCAATCTAAGCAAGCCTGGGCGGAACGGCCGCCAAGCGGCCGTGCCGACCGTCAAGATGTCGGTTTTGCTGCAGCCAAAGCTGGCGGTAGAGTGCGCATCGTTCGAGCAGTGTCGCGTGCGGCGCGACGTCGAGCACCTTGCCCTGGTCCATGACCAGGATCTGGTCGCATTCGGTCAGCGAGGCGAGCCGATGGGAAACGATGATCATCGTGCGCCCGCTGGCGATTCGCATGAGATTAGAGCTGACCACGGCCTCGCTCTCCGGATCGAGCGCGCTCGTCGCCTCGTCGAGGATCAGGATGGTCGGATCATGGATCAGCGCGCGGGCGATTGCCAGCCGCTGCTTCTGGCCGCCGGAGAGGTTGGGGGAGCCTTCCTCGATATAGGTGTCGTAGCCGTTCGGCATGCGTTCGATGAACTCGGCGGCGCCCGCCAGTTGAGCGGCACGCATGGCGTCGGACAGCGTCAGGCCGGGACGGCCGGCAATGATGTTGTCCCGGATCGAGCCGCGGAACAGAAAATTGTCCTGGAGGACGACGCCCAGTCCCTGGCGAAGGTGACGAAGATTGATTTCCTTGAGGTCGACCCCATCGAGCTTGAGGAAGCCGCTGTAGTCGCGATTGATCCCCTGCAACAGCCGGGCAATCGTCGATTTGCCCGAACCGCTGCGGCCGACAATGCCGAACATCGTGCCGGCCGGAACGTCGAAGTTGACACGGTCGAGCGCCGGTGTCTTGGTGCCGATATAGCTGAAGGTCAGATCGTTGAATTTGATCTCGCCGACCAGCTTTGGCCGCAAACCGGCGGAATTGGAACTGCTTTCCAAGGGGCGGTTGAGGACCGAAGCGGTTTCGCCGATTGCCGCGCCCACCTCCTCATAGTCCTCGACCAGCCGCGCCAGGCCGACCAGCGGCTGGGCGACGCGCTGTGCGATCATCATGAAGGCGAACAGGCTGCCGACCATATAGCCCGACCCATCGCTCATCGCGAGATAGGCGCCGATCAGCATAGTGCCGAGGACCATGACACGTTCGATCGGCGTGACCAGGGTCTGCGGCCAGTTCGCCAGTTGCCCGAAGGCGAGACGCGCCTTGCCTGCGTCGGCCACGCGTTCGTCCCATAGCGCCTTGCGCTGCGGCTCGAGACCGAGCGCCTTGACGGTCTTGATGCCGACGACGGTTTCGCCGAGCGCGGCTGCCTTCCAGGTCTCGGCGTCGACCACGCTCTGGTAGCGTCGGCGCAATGGCGCAAGGAAGGCGAAGATGATCGCCATGATCACGACCGCGCAGGCGAGCACCATCCACGCGAGCGTCGCGTTGATGTAGAATATCACCGGGATCAGGACGCAGAGCGTGATCAGGTCCAGGAACGTGCTGAGCAGCTTTCCGGTCAGGAACTCGCGGATGCGATAGATCTGCGCGAGGTGGTACATCGTCTCACCCGCCGGGTGACGCTCGAAATAGTCGAGCGGCAGACGCAGCAGCCTGCCGAAGACATGCAGATTGAGCTTGGTGTCCAGGCGGGCGCCGACGACGTTGATGATCAATCGTCGCGCATGGCCGAGCAGCGTCTCGTAGGCGAAGACGACGGCGATGACCGCGGAGAGGAGGACTAGGGTCGAGACACTGCTGAACTGCAGCACCTTGTTGACCACCGTCATGACGATGAGGGGCGGCAGAATGGTGAGGATGCTCAGCGTGAACGAGGCGATGCCGATGTCGCGCAGCGGCCGGCTCTCGAGTCGCACCAGATCGACCAGCCAGGCGAAGGTGAATGGCGCGTCCGCCGCAATGTAGGAGCGCGCCGCCCGCAACAGGATCGCCTCGCCCGACCATACCTGCAGCAGGCGGAGCTCGTCGATCGGCACGGCGTCCGCGTCATCGGGCGCATCGACGCTTCTGAGCAGAACGACATTTTGCTCGGCGCTCGCTCCGATGAGGAGACCGGCTCCGCCATCATTGAACAGCAGGACGATCGGACCAGTGTGCTCGAAGCGCAAGAGATGTGACCAGCGTATGCGGAGCGCGCGCGACCACATTCCGGCGTTCTGCGCCCATTGCGAGAGATCGGAGGCGTTTGGAACCGAGGCCGCGCTTGTCGCCCTGAATTCGTTCGGGTCAAGCTCGACGCCGTGATAGCGGGCGACCTGCAGCATTGCCTTGAGGCGCGGCCCGATGCCGTCAAACGCGGGGGGCCCGCCGGGGATCCGCTTCGCCGCGCTCTCAATCCCGCCGTCCCTGTCCGCTTTCACGTCCGCACGGATCGGGACCGGCTGGGCTTCGGTGTTTCGAGGCACGCTTACCATGCACTCCCCCTGCGACCCACAAGCGAGGGTTCGTGGACGCTCCCGGCACACCGCCTCGGCCAGAGCTTCCGGCAAGTTCCATCATAGCCTGAACAGTCTTGGAGGACGAGCCCTTGGCCCCTGTCCCGGACGTGCGTATGCGGGCCCTGCGTTTCCGCGGGACCCGCATGCATTGTTTTCGAACAACACTCAGCCATTCGGCTTCAGAATATCCTTCAAAGCCTTGTTCAGCGTATCGTCGGTCTGGCCGTAGCCGGCACCCTGCTTGCCCTTGTCCGAAGTCAGGTCGGAAGTCGCGCCGGACGGCTTGTTCTGGTTCTGGCCGAAGCCCTTGACCGTGTTGAGAACGTTCAAGAGATCGGTCGTCGCCGAACCGACGGCCTGGCTGACGAGGTCCTTGAACGAACCGGAGCCGCCATTGCCGTCCGAGCCGGATTGCAGGAACTGCTTGGTGTCCGTCAGCCCCAGCGTGCTGGCCGTGACGTTGGCACCGCCGCTGTGGCCAGGCGCGCCGTCGTTGTCGGTGCCGTCATTGTCGTGACCCTTGCCGGGGTTGCTGCTGTCGCTTCCGTCTGGATCATTGCCGCCACCATTGTTGCCATGCTCGGTGTGGCCGGTCCCGCCTCCGTGGCTTCCGGTTGCGCCAGTCGGACCAGGCGCACCCGTGGCTCCGGTGGCTCCCGTTCCACCTGTAGCTCCGGTCGCACCGGTCGCTCCAGTCGCGCCAGTCGCTCCAGTGTCACCGGTCGAGCCAGTGGCACCCGTTGCTCCGGTCGAACCCGTCGCTCCGGTGGCTCCAGTTGCGCCTGTGGCTCCGGTGGCTCCAGTCGCGCCAGTCGCTCCAGTGTCACCGGTCGAGCCGGTGGCACCCGTTGCTCCGGTCGAACCCGTCGCTCCGGTGGCTCCGGTCGCACCGGTGGCACCCGTCGAACCCGTTGCTCCAGTCGCCCCGGTGGCTCCGGTCGCACCTGTAGCTCCGGTCGAACCCGTTGCTCCAGTCGCCCCGGTGGCTCCAGTCGCGCCTGTGGCCCCGGTCGCACCCGTTGCTCCAGTCGCCCCGGTGGCTCCAGTCGCGCCTGTGGCCCCGGTGGCTCCGGTCGCGCCTGTGGCTCCAGTCGACCCCGTCGCTCCAGTCGCCCCGGTGGCTCCAGTCGCACCTGTGGCACCGGTCGAGCCCGTTGCTCCGGTTGAACCCGTCGCTCCGGTGGCTCCTGTTGCACCTGTGGCTCCGGTCGAACCGGTGGCACCGGTCGAGCCAGTCGACCCGGTCGAACCAGTCGCTCCGGTTGCACCCGTGGCTCCAGTCGAGCCCGTAGCTCCAGTTGCGCCTGTGGCTCCGGTCGAACCGGTCGCTCCAGTCGCACCCGTGGCTCCGGTCGAGCCAGTCGCTCCGGTCGCGCCAGTTGCTCCGGTCGAACCCGTTGCTCCGGTCGAACCCGTAGCGCCCGTCGAGCCAGTGGCTCCGGTCGATCCAGTCGCTCCGGTTGCACCCGTGGCTCCGGTCGAACCTGTGGCTCCGGTCGCACCCGTGGCTCCAGTCGAGCCCGTAGCTCCAGTTGCGCCTGTGGCTCCGGTCGATCCAGTAGCTCCGGTTGCACCCGTGGCTCCGGTCGAACCTGTGGCTCCGGTCGCACCCGTGGCTCCAGTCGAGCCCGTAGCTCCAGTTGCGCCTGTGGCTCCGGTCGAACCAGTCGCTCCAGTCGCACCCGTTGCTCCGGTCGAGCCAGTTGCTCCGGTCGAACCCGTTGCTCCGGTCGAACCCGTAGCGCCCGTCGAGCCGGTGGCTCCAGTTGCGCCTGTGGCTCCGGTCGAACCAGTCGCTCCAGTCGCACCCGTTGCTCCGGTCGAGCCAGTCGCTCCGGTCGCGCCAGTTGCTCCGGTCGAACCCGTTGCTCCGGTCGAACCCGTAGCGCCCGTCGAGCCGGTGGCTCCGGTCGAACCCGTTGCTCCAGTCGCACCCGTTGCTCCGGTCGAGCCTGTAGCGCCCGTCGAACCAGTGGCTCCGGTCGAACCTGTGGCACCGGTCGAGCCTGTAGCGCCCGTCGAGCCAGTGGCTCCGGTCGAACCAGTCGCTCCAGTCGCACCCGTTGCTCCAGTCGAGCCTGTGGCTCCGGTCGAACCCGTAGCGCCCGTCGAGCCAGTGGCACCTGTCGCTCCAGTTGAACCGGTCTCACCCGTGGCACCGGTCGAACCCGTAGCACCGGTGGCACCGGTTGCGCCCGTGGAGCCGGTGGCCCCTGTAGCACCCGTATCGCCTGTTGCTCCGGTCGCTCCGGTCGCACCCGTGGCTCCAGTCGCGCCCGTGTCGCCCGTGGCACCAGTTGCGCCGGTCGCGCCTGTCGAGCCCGTGGCACCGGTCGCGCCCGTGGAGCCCGTGGTCCCTGTAGCACCTGTATCGCCTGTTGCTCCGGTCGCACCCGTGGCTCCAGTCGCGCCCGTATCGCCCGTGGCACCAGTTGCGCCGGTCGCGCCTGTCGAGCCCGTGGAACCAGTCGCGCCCGTGGAGCCCGTGGTCCCTGTAGCACCTGTATCGCCTGTTGCTCCAGTCGCACCCGTGGCTCCAGTCGCGCCCGTATCGCCCGTGGCACCAGTTGCGCCGGTCGCGCCTGTCGAGCCCGTGGAACCAGTCGCACCGGTGGCTCCAGTCGCGCCTGTATCGCCTGTTGCCCCGGTTGCGCCCGTGTCACCAGTTGCGCCGGTCGCACCAGTCGAGCCAGTGGATCCGGTCGAACCAGTCGAGCCAGTTGAACCCGTGGAACCGGTCGAACCCGTGTCACCAGTTGCCCCGGTTGCGCCCGTAGCACCCGTTGCTCCGGTCGCGCCCGTGGCGCCAGTAGCGCCCGTCGCACCCGCAGGGCCCGTTGCGCCCACCGAGCCAGAACTTGTGATTGTTAAAAGGCCACCATTGAAGTGATTGCCATCGTTGCCCGGAGCGCCGACTTGGTTGATGGGAGCGGTGTCGAAATCGTAACCTGGTTGGTCACCCGCGGTGTTGAGGTCAACGTCGGCGACGGGACTCAGCGTGCCGTATTGGCGAAAGCCCGAATCATAGATAAGATAAGTATGAGTAATATCCGGAACCGTTATGGTTACGGCAAAATTCGGCGCTACGCCGTTAGCGGAGGAATTAAGAACAAATGTGCCGACGATCGTATCGTCAGCAATAGTTGCTGTATTATTTGTATCGATAAGATAGTATGTATTAATACTTTTACTGCTGCCAGCATCTGTAAAACCGGCGAGTGTAAGGTCGCCCGATTCAAGTACCCCTGAGTAATTTGCTACGCCAGCTGAAGTGATCGGCGGCAAGGGCGAGGTCGCATAGTGCGGGAGTCCCCAAGACCCACCCAGATTCGCCGCGCCAACCAGCGACCTGGATGCACAAACCTCGGCGCCTACGGCTTCTTCCAATGCCTCGAGGAACCTTTCGCCGACATTCCCCAATGCCGCCGAGCAACTCCATAGCCGCAGTTGGCCATCCGCGGCGAGCGCTTTGCCGATGGCGGCGAAATCCTGGTCGCTTTCCTTCAACGTGGCGGCGGACCACTCCCCTGCGGCGAATTGGACCCGTCCCGGCGCGCCGTGAGCGATGATGTGGACTGCGTCGAGCCCTTTGTGGCCATCGAGGGCGGCGGCGATCTGCTGCGCCGGCGGTCGGCCGCTGTTGAGCACGACAGCCCGGACTTCAGGCCTCAAATTGCCGAGAACGGTCTGCAGGTCGGAGATTGAAGGATCCACAAAAAGAATTTCAGAGGCACGGGCCATAACTGGCTCCTGTTGGCTTTGAATTCAATTCAAGGGGAAACCGCCCACCGGTTTGGCAGGCGAGAGGGAACAATGAGATTGGACGCGATCACCTCGCTGACGGCCCGACGGCACCGCCGGGCCGCGGAACGACAGGTGTTTCCACGCGCAGGAAGCTGGCGACCTGGAAATTGCCGCCGTCGTCAAACGTGCCGATCGCCAACGAGCCGGCGGTGCTCGGAACCTTGACGTTAAGGGAGACAGCGAGGCTTCGCTTGACCGTCTTGGGGAGGTTGACCTGACCGACGATGGCGCTCTTGGTCGTGTCGAGCACGAAATATGTCACGTTCCCGGTATCGTCGCCGATGGGCAAGACACCCCGAACAGCGACATCCATGACGGCAAAGCCTGCTGTATAGCTCATCACGTCCTCCTCGATCCGTTGCGGCTCGCGCCGCCGTTCTTTCGTTTCGTAGCTTTGGGTTTCAGTCAGTAGCCGAGCACCCGCGGCGAGTCCCTGCTGACCACGGTGGCGGGAACAAAAGGTCGTCCAAGTTCATGAAAGCGCTCCCGTGCCGGGATGCCCTGAGGGCAAGTGGCTAGCGGTGGCGGAGCGACCGACGCGGGCAGCTTGGTTCGAATGAGCCTGGGGCATGTCGAAGCGGGAACTCGCGTCGACGCGACGCCGCTTGGCGGGCGATACTAACCGGACCACTGTCAACTCCATCACGCGTGCCGCGATTTCTCGACGACGAAATGCAAGGAGCCGACCACTCGCAACGGAATATCACTCGGGAGATCGAGGCCTGGACCACAGATTTCAGGCCAATCGGCGGAACGTTCGCTCGACACCACAAGCACCGCGCCCTCACGGGTGAAGTGGCTTTGCTCCCGGATCCTTTCCTAGCTTTGCGGACACGCGCGGACAGGCGGTCCTCCCGCCCAATCCGAGGCTACTCTCAGTTGCATTAGATATTAGTAAATGCGAAATTTATAAAATTGTAAATGGCTTGGTTTACACTTTATGAACGGAAGTTCGCTTGGTAGAGTCTCGCCTGGCGTCTTCGAAATGACAGCTCGGGGACCCGAACCCTTTGAAAATCCGAGGCTTAAATCCGGCCATTTCGCTCGCTAAAAATTGAGCACCATCATACAAATGGTTGAGGCTTCACGGGCGCGGGATGGGGCATGAGGGTTGGATGAGTCCTCATCTGAAAGGATTGCTGTCCTGGATGGTACAGCAGTGCAACTATAGTTGCGTCGGCGGGGGATCGGCGTGAGCACCATCGGTCTGTGCATGATCGTCAAGAACGAGGCGAAGGTTATCCTGCAATGCCTCGCCAGCGCCCTGCCTCTTGTCGATTATGTGCTCATCGTGGACACGGGTTCTACCGATGGCACGCAAGACCTCATCCGAGGCTTTCTCGCGCAGAACAATGTCCAGGGAGCCGTCATCGACGAGCCATGGCGGGACTTTGCATACAATCGCAGCTTCGCTCTCGAGCGGCTGCGCGAAGTCCAGACCGTCGACTATGCAATGATCATCGATGCCGACGATACGCTGATCCTGGATCGTGACTTCGAGCCAGCCGTGTTCAAGTCGCGGATGGAACACGATCTCTACGATGTCGAAGTATCCCATGGAAATATCTCGTTCTATCGCCCGCAGATCTGCCGCAACCGCCTACCCTTTTCCTTCAAGGGCGTGCTGCACGAATATCTGGAGGCTCCGCCTGGCCCCATCACACGGCAGAACGCCGAGGGATTTCGCATTGCCACGGGACGTGGGGGAGCGCGCAGCCAAAACCCACGAAAATACCAGGACGACGCGGCGGTGCTGGAGAACGTGCTCGCAACCGAGACCGATCCGTTCCTGATATCGCGCTACACCTTCTATCTCGCGCAAAGCTATCGCGATTTCGGTGAACGCGAGAAGGCGCTGGAACAGTATCTGAAGCGAGCAGAGCTGGGTTTCTGGAACGAGGAGGTCTATGTGAGCCTGCTCGAGGCGGGGAATCTGATGGCCGCGCTCGGCAAGCCCTTCGAAGAGGTCGTCGCGGTCTATGAGCGTGCGACCCAGACAGTGCCGGCACGCGCAGAGGCGCTGCACGCGGCAAGCCTCTATTGCCGCAGCCAGGGCCGGAACGCGCAAGGACAGGAATTCGCGCGTCGCGGCCTGGACCTCACGGAGCCGACCGGTCTCTTCGTCCAGCCCTGGGTCTATGACTACGGGCTGCTCGACGAGTTTTCGATCAACGCGTATTGGGCGGGCGCATATCGCGAGTCGCTCGACGCGTGCCTGAAGCTGCTTGCCTCCGACAAATTGCCGCCGGACATGCTAAAGCGGGTGGTGGCCAATGCGCGTTTCGCGACCGAGAAGCTCGAGGTCCGCGAGCCATCGGTATTGGGAAGACTTGGCGCGGAAAGCCTGGTCGAGCAGCACGCGCTGATTGCGCAGCGATCGTTGCGTTCGCGGCTGGAGGTCGTGCCGCGTGTCCTGGTCGCGATACTGGCCAAACAGAAAGAGCCAGCGCTGCCGCTTTACCTGGCGTGCATCGAGTCGCTCGACTACCCGAGAGAATCGATCGTCCTCTACATCCGCACCAACAACAACACCGACAAGACCGAGCAGATCCTGCGCGAGTGGCTGGAGCGCGTCGGCCACCTTTATGCGGCGGTCGAGCTCGACACTTCGGACGTCAATGACCGGGTCGAGCAGTTTCGCGAGCACGAATGGAACGAGACACGCTTCAAGGTGCTTGGCCGAATCCGCAACATCAGCCTGCGGAAAACTCTCGAGCACAATTGCGACTTCTATTTCGTCGTCGACGTCGACAATTTCGTGCGGCCGGCGACGCTGCGGGAGCTTGTTGCGCTGGACCTGCCGATCGTCGCGCCCCTGCTGCGCTCCATCTCGCCAGGCCAATATTATTCGAACTATCACGCCGAGGTCGATGCGAACGGATATTATCAACACTGCGACCAATATGGCTGGGTGCTCAACCGCCATGTACGCGGCGTTATCGAGATGCCGCTCGTGCACTGCACCTATCTTGTACGTGCCGATGTGCTGACCGAACTTACCTATGACGACGGCACATCGCGCTACGAATATGTCGTATTCGCCGACAGTGCCAGGAGGGCCGGCATCGTCCAGTACATCGATAACCGGCAGGTCTACGGCTACATTACTTTCGGCGATCACGAATACCATGTCAGCGGCGGGATCGAACGGGCAAGAGAGCTTTTGCGCGACGCGGGCGACGTGCCGCAATTGCTTGGCGCAACGGCCTCGGCGCCTGCTCCGTTGTTGGCGAGGCCCGAGTTGCCGGACTCGCTGAAGATCCATCTGATCAACCTTGACCGCAGCGTCGATCGCTGGAACCGGTATCAAAGTCACAATTGGCATCTGATGCACAATACGGCTCGCATATCGGCCGTTGACGGCACCTCCCTGGACAGGGCCGCGCTCATGGAGGAAGGCCTTATCACCGGTGATTGTCGGTACCCCCCGGGGACGCTGGGATGCGCTTTGTCGCACATCGATCTGTGGAAGCGTGCGGTATCGGAGAACAGGACGATAACGGTCTTTGAGGACGACGTCCGAGCATCGTTTCGATTTATCGAGGAATCCGCAGAGATCATGTCCCGGGCGCCGACCGGTTGGGACATGATACAGTGGGGCTATATCATCGATCCGTCTTTTCTCTGGTTGGACTTTGGTCTTTCGAAAGCCAAGCTGGAGTTCTACGATCGTCGCTACACCAACAGAACAGCGCTGTTTCAGTCCGACAAATTCCCCAGATCGCTCATCCGGATAGAGCATTCGTTTGGGCTGCAAGCCTACACGATCACGCCAAGAGGCGCGCGCATTCTCCTGGAAAAGTGCCTGCCGCTGCGACACCGCCTCATCCCATTTCCTGGGACGGACGTAATCATCGAGGATACTGGCATCGACTGCGCGATGTGCGCCGCATATGGGTCGATGCAGGGCTACATCTGCATGCCGCCGCTGGTGATCGTGGACGACGAGCAACTTTCCGATCGAGTAGCGACGGACAAGAAGTGAAACTGCTGCTGATAGCCGGGCGGGCGCCAAGGGGTTTATCCCTCGACAGGTGCTACAAAAAAATTGTTGTCCAACGGAAATGTCTCCCGGACCGCGTAGCCAAAGGCATCACACCAAGAGGAGAGGTCTTGGTGACGCTCCGGCCATACTTCGATAAGTATGCCGGGACGCCATAGCTCGATCGTTCCTTGAATTCCCTTGAGCACATCGAATTCCGCGCCTTCCACGTCGATCTTAATGAAGCCTACAGGTTTCTGACGCAGGAAAAGGTCACCAGGCAAGCACTTGATCACTCCGTGATCGGCCTCAAGCATTTGCGCTTGGCCCATGTTATTTGAAATGGGATAAAATACGTTCGCAATTTTCGGTTCCGAACTCAGAGCCACGCCGAGGTAGTCAATATTTACATTCGAGCAAGCATTCAACGAAAGATTTATTTTAAGTATATCTATAGCATTTGGATTTGGCTCAAATATTATTATCTCAGATGGGCTGCAAAATTTCGATACAAATATGGAATGATTTCCTATATTTGCACCAATGTCCACAAACGCCCTTCCGGGCGGCGCAAGGCGTTTGATCAATTCAAGTTCGTCTCGCTCGTAGAAGTCGCCCCTTATAAGGGATGATTGTATGTAATCCACTCTATTCGTGATGAAAAAGCTGATGATTTTTCCATCAATCCGATGGCTTGTTATAGTTCCACTTGATTCTTTAGCATCCTCGCGAAGGTGAAACAATTCCCAAGTCTCACACGCGGGTCTTGATAGCGTAATTCGGCCATCGGGCTCCGCACACAGAAATTTACCGCCCTTCTCAAGTCCAAATTCCCGCCCTCGAAAAATTTTTGGTGTCAGAGTGCCCGGGAGTATGTTAAGCACATCGGGACTATCAAACTTCTTTGAGCCAACAATGGCCGAATAATCGCGAAGATATACTATTTCCTTGTCGATGCCGGCTTCAGTGAACTTCAGGCGAGCCAGCGCACCCTGTTGAACTAACAGGGTATTTTGTGGACTGTGTTCAAACGTTCCGTGCCGGACCTCTCCGGATGACGGATCGACGAACACGATCGTTCCGTGCGATGTAAAGAGTTGGCCAGCCAGATTGCCGATCACGACCGTGACCCCCGCTCGATCCCGCGTAAGTGTAAGCGCATTTGCTATTTCTTGGCAAAGGCGACAACGATACGGAGATTATGCGCCAGCATCGGGCAGTATGGATCGGTCTGTACAGATAGGAAGGCCATGCGAATAGTCGCCTCAATGACCACCATCCCATCGCGGATTGACCGAATTGGCCCGGCGCTTGAAAGCGTGCTCGGCCAGACGGTTGCGGTGGAACATATTGAATTGAACGTTCCACACGTGTGCGTGCGGACGAACGAACCCTACACTTTGCCGACATGGCTGACGGAAATGGAACGGGTGAAGATTTTCCGTACAGAGGACTACGGGCCGATCACAAAGATCGCCCCGACCCTACTGCGCCATGGGGATGAGAAAGAAACCTACATCTGGTCGGTTGACGACGACTTTGCCTATCCAAAAAATCAGCTTGCCCTCCTCTGCAAAGGGCACCGCGAAACTGAATATCGCATCCTGGCGCGGCACGGCGGGGACTTCAATCCAGACGGCAGCATCACGTTCAAATACGGAGAAATGCGGGTATCGATGTTCGAAGGATTCGGCACGGTTCTGTATCCTCCCGCATGCGTGGGTGACGACTTCCTGGAATATGTACGAGAAACATCGAACGACATGGATTGTCGACATAGTGACGATATAGTCCTTTCGCTCTATTTTGCCTCTCGCAGAATTCCTATTTTCATATGGAATTCGCCTTCCGAGACAGAGCCATTCTACCCGACGGGTTCGCTTCCCTATTCCTCCGAGGGGGATGCGATCCATTTGCAAAGCGGGGGCAATCTGGAGCGCTATAAGAGGGTACTCAGCGTCTTGAGGCCTAAAAGGGACTAAGCGACCAGGATCGCGCCCCTGCGCATGAGCTCTTGTTTTTGCCTGATTGACGAGCCCAACTGATAATCGAACGCTCGACAGAATTCGACCTTGCGCCGGCTCTCCGGCCTTTATTGCGGTCCGGCAGCTGCGCTAGAGGCGGACCGATCCGACATTGCTTCACACGCATCGAGGAACGAAAGTTGAGGCGAAGGCATTTCCTAACACTGCTTGCAGGCTCCCCTGCCTGGGGTCTGGCGCTGGCAGGGTCCGCTGTGTCAGTCGTTCGTGAAACAAGGTCCGCCGTGGTGTCTGCTCAATCAGCCCCAGTTGCGCCCTCGACGTCTCTTCTCACTGCCCCGATAGAACTCGCCGGCGATTGGGGCCGCATGCTTGAAGGCGCTGCCATTCTGGTCATCGAACGCATGCGGCAGGCCTGCCTCGACGGTGTGCGCCTTCTCTCCGATCGCCAGCCGACGCGATTGCGTGTCGAGGAGCACACATCCGGTCCGCCCGCCATCTGGCTGCATCCGGACGCCAGCGGCATGGCATGGACCATAGTCGACATCGGCGAGCGGGATTGGTCGAAGCTCGCCTACCAGTTCGGGCACGAACTCGGGCATGTTTTTGCCAACAGCTGGCAGGCCGATGCCAAGCCTGCGCCGCCATGCCAATGGCTGGAGGAAGCAATGGTGGAGGCCTTCTCGCTGCGGGGCCTGTGGCGTCTGGCGAAGAGCTGGAAACACACCCCGCCCTTCCCCGGCGACAACGCGTTCGGCGATCTCATTGCCAAATATCGCGAAAACATCATCAACGGCTATCAGTCGCTTGCCGACTTTCAAGGCCTCGCCGGCGACCCGCCGGCATGGTTTGCCAAGCACCGAAGCGAGATCGAAGTTCCGAGCCTCAATCCGTTCGCGCAAGCAATGTCATTGACCATACTCTCGGAATATGAGCAGGCCCCGGACTGTGTTGAGGCACTTGGCGCGCTCAACCGCTGGCCGGGCCGCAGCCGGATTCCTATCGGTGAATATCTCCAGAAATGGAAAGAAAGCTGTGCCGAGATACACGCGTCAACTCGGCTGCCGATCCACCTGGGCAAGCTTTTGGGAATTCCGCCCGGCGTCGAGTGACTGCTGGCCCGAGCTTACATTGCGTGGCGGCTTTCCATCTGGAGTGACATATTCCAATTTGCTAAATGCGCGACTGGAAGTCCGCACCGTTCGGTCGGCAGCCTCTCGAAGCAAGCGGTTCGATGTACGGTTCTGGAGATCGGCTGTAACCTGGTCGGCTGAGCGCTACATCTGGTTCCAGGAAGTGTGGGACGGCCAAATAATGACTGGAAGCGGCGCAAACCAGCCATGTCGTCTTTTGAGGCTAGCCGACAGTCTGCTTTTCAGGGCAAGTCTTACCAATCGAAGGTTGGCATCACAGGGGCATGCCTGACCTGAGTCAACCCTTCGTTGATCGACTATTAGGCAACTCGGAACGTGACAGTGCCGAACGGCCCTACGATGTGGCTGGTTGGGTGGAAGCCTAGTGACTTCATTTCATCACCTGCAACGCCCCTCACTTTCGCGTTCGGACCCAGCTTCACCTCGATCGGCGCCGAAGTCAGGTTTGCCGCTAGGACGCGGATAGCCTCCCCAACACGAAAGGCAATGGCTGCCACTCCCGGCCGATCAATCGATATCCCGTAACGTTCCGAACCGGCAGCAGTTGCAAGCTCGGCATGGACGGCTTGCAACGGTCGTAGAGTGCCATCCTCATTCAAAAGCCCGAAAGGTCCGGTGGGTGCTGCCAATATCAATCGATCAGCTCCGGTTTTAGCGGCCTGTTCCGCTAAGCCGACTGCAAACGCGCCCCCGAACAACGCCCGTTGACGCGGGTCAGTGCCGGCTGCAGGCACCCGCTTGAATCCGGAATTGGCCGCAACCGACTGACCATAGGGGTTGTGCCGCATGCCGATCGTGCAAGGTCCGAGCCAGATCGGCTTGCCTGGACATAGATGCCGCGCCGTCTCCATCACGGCCGGATATACCGACAGGGTTTCCACAATCGATTGCTCATCAGCGGCGTGCACGATGGCGCTGTTGCCGAAGAAGACGAAATCTGCGCTGCCGGTCGGCGGGTTGCGGTTGAACTCAGTGAACAGCGAGGGCGTTCCCGCGCCTATCGGACAATCGACGCCGCTTGCCTTCAGCGCATCCAGTTCAGAGACAACAGGCGGCACGGTCGCCGCCATCAAACCGGAACTGCGTCGAGGGCGAACCAAGCTGCGTGAAGTGGCGTCGCAACCTGTCGACGGTGCAACTCCCACGCTAAGTGCGGGTGATGAGCGCCGCCTTCGGAGCTACACCGACCGTTTCAATGCCCGGTCAATCGGTTCGATATACGCGGCAAGGCTAATTTTCGAGGTATTTCGGAACTACGCGAGCAGGCACGATTGGCAAATGGAACGCGGGTTCGTCGACAGACCGGAGGTCTTTATACGAACCCTGGCTTGAGGGTACGCCGATGATTGGGTTCGTTATTCTCGAATGCTCAGACGCGAGCTACTCCGGCAATCCGGCTGCCCGTAGCGCGGTGCCAAGAGCCTCCGCGAGCGCGGGCGCGCAATTCACGCCGGCAAACTGGCGGCTGTAGCGAAAGCCCGGCTGAAGCTCGATAACGCGAGCGGCGGCTGCCTTTGCTTCGTCCAACCGGCCAAGCTTGGCCAGCGCGGCCGCCAATTGCACATAGGTGATGCTATGTGCCGGATTGGCCTGGACGGACTTGTAGGCAGCACGGCAAGCCTCTTCGAAACGGCCGCGCAACAAATGGCTCATTGCCTGTGCGTCAAAAGTGGCCCAGGCCCACGAATCGAATGGGCTCAGCCGCAAACCCTGCTTGCTCCATTCTATCGCTCGCTCCGCTTCGCCGCTCCACCCGAGAATGACGCTGCCAAGGATGTAGCTCAGGGCTGATGACGGGCTGATAGCGAGGGCGGCTTCCAAGGCAGCGAACGCTGCGGCGCGATCATGCGCATCCATTCCGATCGAAAAGCCAGCCCAGGTCAGGGCGAGAGCATCATCCTGTCCGTGGACGATGGCCGACCGCGCGTAGCTGATCGAAGATGCGCGGTTAATCTCCTGCAGGCCGGCGCGAAGAAACAGACAGTGATGGCACATCGCGGCGTTGCCATGCGCCAGCGCATAGGTTGGCTCGAGTGTGATCGCGCGCTCGAGAAGTGCCAACGCTCTGGTCACTTGTTCCGGCATGCCTGAATCGACATTGGGCTGGGCCTGCAGCACGAGATCGTAGGCATCGAGGCTATCGGGCCGTTTGCGCCTGACACGTTCGATCTCGGCCTTCCGCACGCTTGGGGCAATCGCGCCCACTGCTGCCAGCGCGATCTCGTCTTGGAGCGCGAAGATGTCGTCGGAGCTGCGATCATAGCGCTCGGCCCAGACATGGGCGCCGGTCGAGGCATCGATCATCTGCGCCGTAACCCGCACGCTACGGCCGGCCTTGCGCACACTGCCTTCGAGCACATAGCGAACGCCCAGCTCGCGGCCAATCTGCTTCACGTCGACGGCGCGACCCTTGTACGAAATGGTCGAGTTTCGGGCGATGACGAACAGCCATTTGATCCGTGCCAGGCCCGTGATGATGTCGTCCACCATCCCATCGGCAAAATACTCCTGTTGGGGGTCGCCGCTCAAATTCGAGAACGGTAGGACCGCGACGGACGGCTTCTCAGGCAAGCTCGGTCCCAACGTGGCGCCGGTGACGACCGAGGTATCGGGACCGTTGGTGGCTACGGCGGGTCCGACATAGCGATAGCCACGGCGCGGCAATGTTTCGATCCAATTTGCTCCATTCGCCGCGTCAGCCAATGTCCGGCGCAAGGCTGCGATCTGAACCGTCAGATTGTTATCGGCAACCGCCGATCCGCCCCAGCCGGCCTCGATCAGCGCGTCTTTGGAGACGGGTTGGCCAGCGTTCTGGATCAGCAGTCGCAGCAGCGCGACGGCGCGCCGCCCAAGCATGGTCGGCTCATCTCCGTAAAAGAGAATGCCCACCTGCGGATCGAGGTGAAAAGACCCAAAGCGGTGGACCTCACGCCTGACTATCATTGGAGTCTTTTAGCAGATTTTTGGCAACGAGTTCACGACTTTCCCGCGTGAGCGGCCGATGTTGAGCGAACGCTTGCCAGAGTAAGCGCCTGTCAGAGGAGGATCAAATGAGCGCTGATGCCGTCATCCGCATGCCCGACGAGAAGAAGGGCGTCATGTTGCGTGGCCACCCGATGGCTTTCCTCGTCACCGACGAAAATACCAGGCATACGAGCATGTTCGACTGGACGATCCCGCCGGAGTTCGCCACCGGGCGACATGTTCACCGGGTGCAGGAGGAGACCTTCTACCTACTCGAAGGCGAGTGTGAATGGCACGTCGGCGACAGGACGATCCATGCAACGCCGGGAACCTTCCTGTTCATCCCGCCAGGGGTGCCGCACAACATCACCAATGTCAGCGAGAAGCCTGCGCGCGTGCTGATGACCGTCTCTCCGCCCGGCCACGAGCATTATTTCGAAAAACTGGCCGAGCTGACGGCGCATGGGGCGCCCGATCCAAAAGCACTCGCCGATCTGCGAAACCGCTACGATACAGACCAACTGTCGACGCTGACGACGCGCTCGTGAATGGGGCGCCTTAGCGCGCACGCACTCGAACACGCCAGCAATATAGCTTTCGGTATGGGAACGATGAGGCCATAGCCCTGGACGGGTTCGATGATCATGCCCGCCAGCCTGCCCCTCGTCGACGTCGCGATCGCAACGCGTCGAGTCAATGGCCTCCTCGCGTCAAGGTTAAACGCCGATCTCCCTCCCTTCCACGTCGAGGGCGCGCAAAGGGCAACAAGTGACGCGCCGGCAAGCCGTTCAGACGGCTTTCGCCAGTGGTGACCGCGGCCGGCATGGCGTCACGTTGCTTCCGATTTCTTCGATGGAACAAGCTTGATTGCGGCGCGCTCGCCCGGCGGGGTGGCCCTGGCGACCACGACCCGATCTCGCCCCTCGGCCTTGGCATCATATTGCGCATGGTCGGCGGCATTGGTGAGCTCGGCCCAGCCCGAGCCATGCTCGGGATAGGCGGCGACGCCGAAGAGGCCGTCACAGTGCCAAGCGTGCGGCCGCGATGCGCCAGATGCAGCTGCTTGATCGCCTGGCGCAGCGTTTCGGCGCGCTTGGCTCCCTCCTTGAGCGAGCAGCCCGGCATCACGAGCGCGAATTCCTCGCCGCCATAGCGCGACACGACATCGGTGTCGCGCGCATGCTCGATCAGCGTCGCGGCAACCTGCTTCAGCACGAGGTCGCCAGCCTCGTGCCCGAAAGTATCGTTGAACTGTTTGAAGTGGTCGACATCGAGCATGATGACTGCCAGCGGCTGGCTCGAGCGCTCCATGCGCCTCAATTCCCGGCTGCTGGTTTCCTCGAGATAACGCCGGTTGAACAGGCCAGTGTTCGGATCGCGGATCGATTGCTGCCTGAGCGTTTCGCGCAGGCGCAGATTGGCCAGCGCCAGCGCCAGCGTGTCAACGACGCCGCGCAGGATCTGCTGCCGTTCGGTCAGCCATTGCGGCTTCTCGGCGGCATTCGGTTCGCACAGATGCATGATGCCCTAGCGTCTCGCCCTGCGCCGCAAGCGGCATGCAAACGTACCCCTTCTTGCCGTTCTCAGTGATGTGAGCGCAGCGCGGCGTGAGCATTCCCGGACCGACGACATGCTCCTGGCCACGACGCAGCGCCCAGCAGTCTTCGGGCGCGAATTGATTGACGCTCGAACGCACGTCGCCCCAATGCGCCCTCTCCTCGACCAGGTTGCGCGAGGCGCTGGTCAGGTGGACGCTCCCGCTCAGGCCGCCGAGAAACTCGGTCATCGCCGTTCCGACCACCGAGAAGGCCTCGGGGAAGGTCACGCAGGCCTGCAGCAATTCGCCGAGCTTGACCAGACGGGACGTGGTTTCCGACTTCTCGTGCAGCTCGCGATTGAGAATGGCGAGCTGGTCAGCGCGTTCGTGGACGACCCCTTCGGCGGTCTCGTCAGGCTGGACGGCTCGCAGACGCCAGTCATCGCCAGTTGCAGTCCCCTCAGCCGGTCCAACGGCGGGCTTGTGCTGACCCTTAACGATATCAGCGAATTGCGCCCCTGGCGATGCGGCCCTCGGCATCGAGCACCGCGATGCCTTCGGCAGCTGCCTCGACAATGTCTTCGATATGCGCCCGCGCCGCCGCGAGTTGGTCGGCCATCGTGTTGAAGCCATCTGCCAACTCCCCGAACTCATCGTTGCGCCCATCGCCTATGCGCGTCATGGCTTCGCCCTTCGCCAGCGCCTGCATACCGCGCATCATATCCTTAAGTCCTGAACCGAAACGGCTGAGAAGAACCCAGGCAAAACCCGCGGCGATCAGCATGGCGACGGCGGTGCTGAGGCCGACGAGCCAGAGCAGACCATTGGTCCGCTGCTCGGCGGCGGTCAGCACCGGGTCATATTCCAGAAGCACGGCGCCGACGATCGTGTCCTCGTTCTGTTCGATCGGAACGGCAAGAATGGCGTTCCCTTCCCTCGGATCGACGAACCGGCGCGGAACACCGTCTTGCAGCGTGAGGCCCACCTCGTTGCCTGGATCGTGATCGAATGTCTCGCCGGTCTTATGCTCCTCGTCAGCGGCATGGGCGACAATCCGCTTGCTGCGGTCGACGATAATAAAATCGCGGCGCGCGCGGCGATGTTGCTGCTCGAGGTATTCCTTCAATGCATCGGGTCGATCGAGCAGCGAGGGCGAGCCGTCGGAGGGTGTGAAAACGATGGTGTCGGCCAGCTCACGCGCGACATTGGTCGCTTCCGTCAGCCCCAGATATTTGGCCGCCGTCACCTGCGTGACAACGGCGACCGCGCCAACCAATCCGATGAGTGCGGCCGCGCTCACCATGCTGATGATAATCAGGCTTTTAATGCGCATGGCAGTCCCACCGGCGACAACGCCGTCTCGTTGGTGAATCAGGGCCAGCCTCTCATCCGTAGCCTTTTATTACCGAATCGTTATCGAGCTCCTAATGCGAAGACCTTGGTCACGATCGTGGAGAGTTGAGCCCTGTATCAAAGCTAAACGACGACCTTAGTGAGTACAGGAAGTCGTTGGCGTCGATGTGCTCGGTCTGAACGCGTGTCTTGGCGAGGAAACGGTCGGCAGCGCCCGCGTCCGGTACCTCGCCCTGCAGCGGAGGCGCTGTCGATCATCAGTCGCAGCACCCCCTAGAAGGCATTGCCGCCTCTCTGCCGAACAACGATGAAATCTGGATAGAGGTCGAATATCTGGGCTCGTCCTCGTCGCCGAAATCCTCATTCGTCAGGACGTGTCCCGCCGAAACTCTTGCAGCGGCCGCGTCACATCAAGCTCGTCGACCTGGGGTGGATAGACGGCGCTGTTCAAGCTCGCAGCTACCTTCACCCCACAACAGAAGGGATGGATCTTCGTGGGGGTGTGCGCCGCCAAGCCGTCGGCGACGTTCTACATCGATCCGAAGATAGTGCTGAGCTAACCGGCAAAGGCATGGATGATGGCGAAGCCGATGCCTATAGCGAGGCACGTGCAGAGGCTTTCAGCCAGGCGCAGCGAGACGCCTATTTGATGCTGGTTGCTGGCGGCTCGATTTTGCCGTCGAGCCGATCGACAAAGCTCGAAGCTCAGCAGCCCGAGACTCGACCGGTGCCTATAGCATTTAACATTTGAGGGAGCAGGTCGCCCCGGAATGTGCCCTTATGGATGCTCGACCCTGGTGGGGCCGAGACCAACCTTAAACTTCACCCGCTGGCTCCGGCCGGCGGGTTTTTTGTGTGCTTGAAACCAGCGTCGCACAGACAGCTTCCCCGCGTTTGAGAGATCAACCGGGGATACCCATGAAGAAGGCGGATGAGAAGCCAGTTTTGACGAAGCGTGAGCATCGCGGCAGGTGGCGGCCCGTCGATTCTGCCGGCTCCGTCGCCTGTGGGTCCTGGCCCGTTCAGCCGGCTTGATTGCCTTTGCCCTGCCTTTAGTCCCGTGGGCTCCTGCCGGCGGGATTCCAGGTCGACGCGGCCCGATCTAGATTTCATAGTTGTAGATGGTCTAATCGCTGTACTGGATCGAGTTGGCGCGTTCCTCAGCTTCAACCGTTGCCATATCGAGAAGGTACGTCAGAAGTGTCTCGCCTGATCCGTCTAACACACGGCGCACCTCTTTCAGCATGGATTGAGTGAATTGTAGGTTCTCAAGCCTAGTGGGCTGATTCAAATCGGCCTCCCGTAAACAGTGGCGAGGACAAGAATATTAGCTGAAGCTTGCGCGAGAGTTAAATGGAGCCTTGTCTGCAACGAACGGTGCCAGTGCGTCGGCAACGCGCTGCAGAAACGGCACGAGATCCAGCATCAAACGTGTAGTCCGGCATGGCGGCCGATGAGCGGCCTGCGCGCGATAGGCTGCGCTTTCGTAGCGCGCTTCGGCGGACATGCCCGCCTTCACGCGCTCAAGCCATTGCATCTTCGCCCCCGCGAACCTCCCGCCTCAAAAAATCTACCGGCCGAAGCATACGAGGATTTGGGTCCGGTACACGAAAGCGTCGGCTGGCGCTGAGGCTTGGGGTTCTCGGCTCGCCGTAAAAGACCATTCGCCACGAAGTGGATAGCTTCCCCGAGGCGGATTCTGCCGATCTTTGCCTCAGCATGGGTAGACAGATCGATGAACCCGAAAACTTCAGCGGCGGTATCCCTGGCCTCCAAGACGGCAGCACTGAGGAGAGGCAAAACTAGGCGGCCAACGGCTCTGAGCATTGGCCTCGCGTGCAAGCCGTTCGGCTTCCGAATGCGATAGCCCAATGAGCACTTTGTCACCCACTTCGGCAGGCAGGTTAGTAGACCGGTCGAGGACCAGCCATTGGTCGGCCGGGTCCAGAACGACGACGAATCTCATTCCTGCGCTTCCTTTCGTTAGTAGGCGCTAACTTAGGGCCAGCCGCGTTGTTCCTGCACGAATAGAATTATTTGAGGCAGCGGCCCTCGGTGGCGCTGGCCTTGCCGAAAATGGATGTGTCAGAGAGTAAATTGGCGACCGACGGTCTCGGGCGGGGGGCGGAGGGATGCCGTCGGTCACCAGGGATAGGGGCCATCAAATCAGTGAAATGCTTAGGCCCTGCCTTCGATTAGCATGAAATCAATCAGCTCGAAATCTCAATTGACATAGGGAGTTGGCCGGCAGCGGAGCGTCCGGCTGCCATCATGTGATAGCCATTCGGTGCCGCCATTGACCACACCCCGAACCAACACCTCGGCGTCGTGGCCGGGCGGGCTGGTTACTGGCCAATCCGCGAAAGCACCAATACTGAAGGCCCAGGATATCTAAACCGGGCGCCTCATTTAGAGCCTAACAAGCGAACCAGCAAGGCATCCAGCGGCTCGCCGTCAACACTGTCACCCGGCAAATTACTCGGCCGGGCTGAGGGACGAGGATGAGCTTCTCGCCGGCGAGCATAGTCCCTTCATCGCTGGTTCAATGGGTGCCCGCTGAGACCTGCGAATCGGCGGGCACCAATCGGTACAAAGGTGTATTATTGCCGATCCCTGACGAACTAGACAATGAATATCTCACATTCGGAGTGTCTCCAGTGCGGACATCAAATCGTTCGGAAAGGGACTTGGTTTAAGCGCATAGCGTATTTCGGATGCCCGTCGTGCAATGCTTCGTCGCGGCTTGGATACCCTGAAAAGCTACGCCTTTCGCGGCTCATAAACATCTAGGTGTCACTGATGTAATTGACACAACATGCCCCGCTGACTGCCAAGGCCCGCAGCTTGCGAATAAGTTACGCCATATGCACCATTCGCCGCATGCTCGATGACGAAATTGACCAACCGGCCCGGTAAGGGCTTTATGCCATGGAAAGTCGGCGACGGCGAGGACGCCGTCGACACGGTTTGCTGGGCAGCTCGGATTGTGAATTTCCCGATCGGAAATGCAGCAGCCTAAAGGTTTCGGACGCCTTCTTGAATATAAAGAGGAGAGCGGACCGACTGCGTCTTAGGCCCCTTCACCTATAACGGACATTCAACAGGTGAAGACGACGTGCCTGACGCCCCGACTGCGACCGGGCTGCTTACGTTCGCTTCTATCATGGCTCAGTGCCGCTACCAAACGGGGTGAAGCTCACTGGGTCCTGATAGCCGCGAAGCTTCTTTCGAACCGGTCCACGACCTCATCGACATCCGCCATCGCCAGGCAGAGCGGCGGGCACATCCGGACGGCCAGTGCGCGCAAAAACCAGCGGAGGCCGAGGTTCTTGCCTGGGGCGGGGTCAGCGACATCCTCGTTTCCAACGAGGTCGTTTCCTCCCGCAAGCTGGCGCGTCTGGCCGCGTTGACCAACATGTCGAAGATTTCGATTTGTGCCGATAGCGCGATCGTGGTCGACCAGATCGAAGCAGTTGCCGAATCCTCTGCCACGCGGTTGACCGTGCTGGTCGAGATCGACGTCAGCGGCGGCCGTTGCGGTGTGGAGCCCGGCGAACCGGCCACGGCGCTGTCGGTACGCATAGCGAGAAGCCGCCATCTGGTGTTCGGCGGCCTGCAATCCTATCAAGGGCGCGCCCAGCACCTGCGCACCGAACAGGAGCGACGCGACGCAATCGGCCAGGCTGCCGCGCGAACGGCGGATACTGTCGCCGCGATCAGGCGGCAAAAGCTGGAATGCGCTATCATAGGCGGCGCAGGCACGGGTACCTTTGCCCACGAGGCAGCCAGCGGCGTCTACAACGAGTTGCAGGCTGGGTCCTATGCGTTCATGGATGCCGACTATGCACGAAATCGCCCCGCTCCCGATTTCGAACAATCGCTGTTCGTGTTGAGCACCGTCATGAGTGCTGCCCGTCCCGGCATCGCGGTTCTGGATTGCGGCCACAAGGGAATTGCCATCGACAGCGGGCTTCCTCTCGTTCACGCCAGACAGGATATCGACTATGCCGGCGCATCGGATGAGCACGGTTCGCTCATCCTGCGTTCGGATCCCGGAAGCCTTGCCATCGGAGAAACGCTACGCCTCGTTCCCGGCCATTGCGATCCAACGGTCGACCGCTATGACTGGTATGTCGGCATGAGCGGCAAACGGGTCGAATGCGTCTTTCCTGTAGCGGCGCGCGGAATGATGCAATGATGCTCGCGGTTCTTCCAGAGGCCCCACAAGATATGGCCTGGAGACGAGGCGCGCAAAGACAACGATAGCTGATGTGATCTTCGGCCCATCCGAAGCCGATTGCCTCTACTTGATGATACCGATCTTCTTGCGATCGATGGTGACGAAGACGGCACAAACCAGAACCGTCCCCTTGACGATATTCTGAAGGTATGGATCGACGCCGGTCATGTTCATGCCATTCGACAGCAGCGTGATGATCAGAACGCCCAGGATGGTGCCGACAACACTGCCCACGCCCCCGGTCAAAGGCGTTCCGCCGACCACGACAGCTGCAATGACGTCCAGTTCAAGCCCCTCCCCGAGTTGCGCGGTGGCGGCCATGGCGCGCGCGCCCTGCAGCAATCCCGCGATGCCGCACAGGGTCCCTAGAAGCACATACATGAGGATCTTCACGCGGGCGACCTGAATGCCTGTCAACATAGCGACGCGTTCCCCGCCGCCGACGGCGCGGACCTCGCGTCCGAACACTGTCCTGTTGATGATGCCATAGGCAAACACGGTCAGCACCAAGCCGATGATCACCGAATGGGGAATGCCGAAAGTGCGTTCGGCATAGGCGTTGAGGAATTGCTCGTCCTCTATCGACACCGGAGCGCCGCGCGTGAAAAGGAGCACGATGCCGCGATAGACCACCATCGCTCCCATGGTGGCTATGAAGGACGGGACCTTGCCCTTGGCGAGGAGCATGCCGTTGATCCAGCCGGCAACCGCGCCAACGGCAATGGCCGGGACGATTGCCGCGGCGCCGAGACGATCTGCGGTCAGCGCCGTCACCAATGCCGCGAGGGCGACGATTGAGCCGACCGAAAGATCGATCGAGCCCGCCATGATGACGAAGGTCATGCCCAGCGCCGCGACCAGCAGCACCGTGCCCTGTTGAAGCACGATGAGAAGGTTGCTGAAGGTCAGGAAGCGTGGCGACAATATCGAGAAAATCACAATCAGCAGAACGAGCATGGCAAGCGGAAAGCTGCGCTTGACGAGTTCGAGCCTGCCTGCGTTCCGGATCGGCTCGCCGCTCGCGTTCGGCATCGCCGTTGTCCCGGCTGTCTCGTTCGTTTCCATGGTCAGGCCATATGTCCAATGATGTCGTGTTCGGTGGCATCGGCTGCCGTCTCGATGCGATGCGTGACATATCCCTGTCGGAGCACCAGCAGCCGGTCTGACATTCCGATCAGTTCAGGCATGTCTTCCGAGGACAGGATTATGGCGAGGCCCTGCGTCGCCATCTGCCTTATGATGCGGTAGATTTCCGCGCGGGCGCCGATGTCGACCCCACGCGTAGGATTGTTGAGCAGGAGCAGGCGTGGCTGGACGGCCAGGCATTTGCCGATCACCACCTTTTGCAGATTACCTCCCGAGAGCAAACGACAGGACGCATCGACGCTTTGCGCCTTGATGCCGATCTGGGCGATGAGATCGCCCGCGATGGCGATTGCGGCGGCGCGATCGAAGACCGGCCCATGACGCGGCGGGCGGGCCATCACCAGATTGTCGAGTACGCTGAACTCGGCAATCAGCCCTTCATTGTTGCGGTCGCCCGGCAGATGAGCCACGCCCTGCCGCCATGCGAAAGTCGGGCTCGACGGCGCGTAGCGGGCGCCAGCGAGCTTCATGGAGCCATGGCGCAAAGGCAAGTCGCCGCAAATGGCCGCAAACAGCGCTTCGGCGCCGGCGCCTTTCAATCCGGCAAGGCCGAGGATCTCGCCAGCGCGAACATCCAGGCTGATGTTGCTCAGCTCGCGTCCAACCGCGACGTCGCTGACTTCGAGAACGACGGGATCCCGCTCGGTCTTGCCCGGGTCTTTTGCCGGCCGTGGCGGATAGATGCTTTTCGCAAGCCCGCGCCCCACCATGCGGCGATGAATTTCACGCGGCACGATCTCGCTCGTGCGATACGTTCCGACAAATTGGCCGTCCTTGAGAATCGTCAATTCGTCCGCGACGGCCAGCACCTCGTCGAGGTGATGGGAAACGAAGGCTATCGTCATCCCCTGCGCCTTGAGTTCGCCGATGACGCGAAGGACGGCTTGAACCTCCCGATGATCCAGATAGGCGGTGGATTCATCGAGGAGGAGAATTTTCGGACTTGTCGAGAGAGCTCGAGCGATCTCGATGCATTTCAGCTCGCCGAGATTGAGACTGCCTGTATCCGATGAGACCGATATCTGCGCGCCGATCCGCTCCAGGATCGCCTGCGCCGCCGATTCCATGCGTCTGCGGTCGATGAAACCGAGGCGGCCGGCGAACATCCGCAGGCGGTCGATGAAGATGTTCTCCGCAACGGACAATGAGCGGTTGATCGTGATTTCCTGGTAGACGAGCGACACGCCAAGGGCCGCCGCGCCGATGACACTTCGTGGGGCGTATCTTGCGCCATCCAAGGTCATTTCGCCGCCGTCAGGCCGTTCGGCACCGGCAAGCATGCGCAGGGTCGTCGATTTGCCGGCTCCGTTCTCGCCCACGATGGCGTGAACCGTACCCGGCCGCAGCTCAATCGAGACGTCATGCACAGCACGTGTCTGGCCGTAGCTCTTATGCAAATTGCTCGCGGTAAGCGTCATGAACCGAACGCGTCCAATATCAGGGTGAGGCCTGCCTGCAACCATAAGGCGGCAGGCAGGCCGAACGTCCGTTCAGTTGCTGTATTGCATCTCGAAAACGGCTGGCTTGGCGTCCTTGTTGTAGAAGCGGGAGTGCTGCCGGAAATCATAGGCGGGCACGCCGCCTGGAAAATCCTTTTCAAACTGCGCGACCCGATCCTTGGTCAGCGGCAGCAGCTTCAGCTTGACGTTGTCGGCACCAGGCGGCACCGGAATGCCCTTGATCTGGTCGAAAAGGGTGACCAGCGCGAAGCCGCCCTGAAGCCAATGACCGCCGATGTCGAAAAGCAGTTCGCCGGACTTCACCGCTTCGACAGTCGTGCTGCTGGAGGGCAACGCGTTGCCGCAGAAGGTGTTCTTGCCGATCCCCCAGAAGAACAATGCCGATCTGGCCGAAGGCAAGGACTTCTTCCCCGACCTGCCGAAGACCTTCTACACGGCCACCGGCTTTCCGCAGTGCTTCCCTGTGTTCACGCCGGATGAGCTGCAGGGCCAGACGGCCGACAACGCCAATTGAGCCGTGACACGATCTGGCCGGCATTGCGCCGGCCAGATCGTGCGGCAACGGAGCGCGCATGGCCGATCGCTATGTCGAACTGAAATCGGTGTCGAAATCCTATGGCGGCGTCCCGGCGTTGACAAAGGTGGATTTCCGCTGCGAACCGGGACGCGTGCACGCCATTCTCGGCGAGAACGGCGCGGGCAAATCGACGCTGATGAAATTGTTGGCTGGCGTCATCCAGCCGGACAGCGGAACGATCTCCATCGGCGGGCAGACGGTGCGCTTCTCTTCCCCGCGCGACGCGGCCAAACAGGGCACTGTCTGCATGTTCCAGGAACTGTCGCTGATGCCGCACCTTTCGGTTGGCGACAATATCGTGCTTGCCGCCCCGCGCACCCGGATGGGACTGGTGGAGCGTGGCGTCTATCGAGAGGCGCGCGAGGCGTTGGACCTGGTTGGTGCCACGTCAATCCCGCTCGGCGCTCGCGTTTCTGGCCTTTCCCTGTCGGAGCGACAGCTGGTGGAAATCGCGAAAGCCGTGTTCCGCAAGCCCAAGCTTCTTATTCTTGACGAGGCGACCTCGGCGTTGACCAGCGAGCTCGTCGAAACGGTGTTCGGTGTCCTCAGGATGCTGAAGGCGCAGGGTGTCGCGATCCTTTTCATCTCACATCGCATGCATGAGGTCTACGCCATCGCCGACCGCATATCCGTCTTCCGCAACGGCAGACATATCGAGACCTTCGACGTCGGCGCGCGCACGACGGATCAGATCGTGGGCCTCATGATTGGCCGCTCGCTGCAAGAACTCTTCCCGCCGCGTCGCCCACCTGTGCCCGACACAGCGATCACCGTTCTGGATGTATCTGACGTGAGCTGGCAAAGCCAGCTCGTCAATGTATCGCTGGCCGCGCGCGCCGGTGAAATCGTCGGGCTCGGCGGTTTGGACGCGCAGGGCCAGCAGCAGATCATGCATGCCGTCTTCGGTGTGTTGCGCGGAGTGACGGGCCGCATCGACCTCAATGGCAAGCGACTGAACGGGCTGAAGCCGCCGAGGCTGAAACAATCCGATATCGGTCTGGCGCTTGTGCCCGAGGATCGCAAGACAGAGGGGCTGATCCCCAGCATGTCGGTTGCCCAGAACATGCGTCTGGCGGCTCTCGGGCGGGCGCCATTCGGCTTGCTCGACCTGAACGGCAACAGCGATGCGCGGCTGCGGCAACTCATCGAACGCCTGGCCCTGACCTATGGTTCGCTCGAGGATCCCGTTGCAACGCTGTCGGGCGGCAACCAGCAGAAGGTGGTGCTGGCCAAATGGTTGGTGCTGTCGCCCAAATGTCTGCTGCTGATGGACCCGACGCGCGGCATTGACCTCGGGACCAAGGCCCAGATCTACAGGCTGCTCACCGATCTGGCGGCCGAAGGAATGGCGGTGATCCTGCAGTCGACCGACTATGAGGAGCTTATCCATTTGTGCGACCGGGTCTATGTCTTCTACCGGGGCAGCGTGGCAAAGGAACTGAAGGGCGATCAGCTGTCCGCCGACGCGCTCATCGCCGCCTCAATGAACGTGCATCTTCACGCTCGGGCCCAAATGTCATGACCTGGCTTCGTCAAAATGCAAGGGAAGCAATTGCCGAGCTCGCTCTCGTGGTGCTTTTCGCCGTCTATATCGCCATTCATCCACGCGGCTTCTCAACCTATGTGGTTACCATCTGGTCGAACGAGGGGACGCTGCTTGGGCTTGCCGCGATCGCCCAGTTCTTTGTCGTCCTGGTCAAGGGGATCGACCTGTCGGTAGGATCCGTCGTTGCGCTGACCAACGTGGTGGCGTCCTTCGTTTTCAACGCGTCTCCAGCGTCGATTGCCCTTGGCATGGTGGCTGTGCTCGCTGTCGGGGCGGCCTGCGGGCTGGTGAACGGGATCGCGGTCGTCTATGGCCGGGTGCAGCCGATTGTCGCCACCCTGGCGACAGGTGGCATCTTCAGCGGCATCGCCCTGCTTCTGCGGCCAACGCCTGGAGGCAGAATCGACGAGACGATGTCGGACGCGCTCACCTATGCGGTGGCGGGCATCCCCGTCTCGGCGGTCATTCTTGCCGTCGTCCTCGTCGTATTGCTGGTCCTTTTGCGCCGCACGACCGTCGGGCTGGGCCTCTATGGCGTCGGGTCGTCGGAACAGTCAGCCTACATGACCGGCCTTCGCGTGAATCGGCTCAAGCTCGTCGCCTATAGCAGCAGCGGCTTCATCGCGGCCCTTGCCGGGATCTATGTCAGCATGGTCACGCTCACTGGTGATCCCAACATCGCGCCGTCCTACACGCTGAACTCGATTGCCGCCGTCGTTTTGGGCGGCGTTGCGCTGAGCGGTGGCGCGGGTAGCCCCATCGGCGCCGTGATCGGCGCTTTGATCCTGAAGACCATCTCGTCGCTGATGTTCTTCTCCGGACTGCCCCCATTGGCGCAACCGTTCTTCGAGGGATTGATCCTGGCAACCGCAATTGCACTCGGCGCGCTTGGCGTTTTCCGGGTGCCGCAGCCGGCTTGAGCTGTACCGCTGATGACTGATGCAACCGAGCGAACCGTTACGCCACGCAAATCACCCCGCTGGCTCAACCGGGACCGGATGTCGGTCCTGCTGATCGCCCTAGGCTGCGTCGCTCTGCTTCTGGGCGGCTCGCTATTGTATCCCGGCTTCCTGAAGCCCGGCTACCTGTTGCAGCAGCTTCAGATCGCCGCCTTTCTTGGCATCATCGCCACCGGCGCCATGATGGTGATCCTGCTCGGCGAGATCGACCTTTCAGTACCGTGGACCATCACGGGGACGGCGATTGTCGTCATCTCGGCCTCCGGCAGCTCCAATCCCCTGGTCGCCAGCCTGACAATTCCGCTGGGTCTGTGCCTCGGCATGGCGGTCGGCTTTTTGAACGCCATCGGTGTCGCCATCTTTCGCGTTCCTGCGATGGTCTGGACGCTGGCCGTCAACGCCATGCTGCTGGGCGCCGCGGTTTTCTACACCGGCAACAGCCGCCCCAACGGTGAAGTCCCCTGGCTGGCAACCCAGGCGGCGACCGGCAGGAGCTTCGGCGTCCCCAATGCTTTTCTCGTTTGGGCCGTCCTTGCAGCGATCACCGTCTGGATGCTCAAACGGACCGTTTATGGAAACTACCTTTATGCGCTCGGCAATTCGCGACGTGCCGTGTTTCTTGCCGGGGCACGGGTTCATCTGGTGAGAGTGGCAACCTTCGTCCTTGCAGGGTTGTTTTCCAGTTTCGGCGCCATCCTCCTGCTAGGCTACACCAACCAGGCCTATCAGGGTATGGGGGACCCCTATCTCATGCCGGTCATCTCGGCCGTGGTAATCGGGGGAACCTCGATTCAAGGCGGTCGAGGCAACTATATCGGCACCTTCGTCGGGGCTCTCTTCATCACGCTTCTGTCGTCGATCCTTTCCGTGATGCAGATGCCCCCCGCCGCACGCCAAATAGTCTTCGGCGCAATCATCCTGGTCATGTTGCTGATCCACGGCCTCACCGACAAGAACGGCGACATCTGAGGGCGCCAGTTAGATCGGAAGGTCTGGACGTCTGGATGATGCTCGAGGACTTACGAGGAGGCTGCCCGAGCCATCGCGGAAGCCATCGAAGAACGAAGCCAACTGCACAGGCGATTTCGCAGGCAGCCACTTACTGCAAGGCGGCGGCAGCGCCACTCGAAGGACAGGACCAAACATGCGCATCGTGGACATCAGGGAAAAGACAGTCTCGATTGCCTCCCCCATCGCCAACGCTTACATCGACTTTTCCAAAATGACTTGCTCGGCCGTCGCCGTGATCACCGACGTCGTACGTGACGGCAAACCTGTGGTTGGCTACGGTTTCAATTCGAATGGCCGATATGGACAGGGCGCCCTAATGCGCGACCGTTTCTTCGCGCGAGTTCTTGGCGCCGATCCGGAAACGCTCATTGACCATCAGCAGAATAACCTCGACCCGTTCGCAATCTGGAAGACTCTCATGACCAACGAGAAACCTGGTGGCCACGGCGAACGGTCCGTGGCGGTGGGCACCATAGACATGGCCGTCTGGGACGCCGTCGCCAAGATCGCCGGCGTTCCGCTGTGGCGCCTCCTGGCGGACCGTTACCGGGCAGGCGTGGCGGACGAGAAGGTTTGGGTCTACGCGGCCGGTGGTTATTATTATCCTGGCACGGACCACTCGAAGCTTCAGGCGGAGATGCGAGGTTATCTGGACCGCGGCTACAAGGTGGTGAAAATGAAAATCGGCGGCGTGCCGCTGGATGAGGATCTGCGCCGCATCGAGGCCGTTCTGGAGGTGGTCGGTGAGGGCAAATATCTGGCTGTGGATGCCAACGGACGCTTCGACCTGAAGACCGCCATCGCCTATGCCGAGGCGATCCGGCCGTACCGCCTGTTCTGGTACGAGGAGCCTGGGGATCCGCTGGACTACGCGCTACAGGCGGAACTGACGCGCCACTATGACGGCCCGATGGCGACGGGCGAGAACCTTTTCTCGCATCAGGATGCGCGTAACCTCCTGCGCCATGGCGGCATGCGGCCCGACCGCGACTATCTGCAGTTCGACTGCGCCCTCTCCTACGGCCTGGTTGATTATCTCCGCACGCTGGAGATCATAAAGGCGCTTGGCTGGTCCTCACGACGCGTAGTGCCGCATGGCGGCCATCAGATGTCGCTTAACATCGCCGCGGGCCTGCATCTGGGCGGCAACGAATCTTATCCGGACGTTTTCCAGCCCTTTGGCGGCTTTGCCGACGGCATTGCCGTGGAAGACGGCTATCTCGGGCTACCGGATATTCCAGGTGTCGGCTTTGAAAAGAAGGCCGAACTGTTTACGGTCTTCCGACAATTGCACTAGAACTGGCCCTGATGGCACGGTACCTCTTATTCGCTTTCAACGAGCGTCGGCGATCGTGAACATGCAAATGTGGAGTTCTTGAGGGTACTGGAGAGAAAGGTGCTCCGGCTATGGTCTTGGATGATCCACGACGCAAATCATCTCCGCCACAACGAGGGAGGGGCTCAAGCTCAAGATCGGCGGTCATCAGTCGTCGTCCGCTTCCCCTAACGAACTGGCTCCTATGTCCGACCTCAACGTCGTTTGGCCGCTATCAGGCGGCCTCCTCATTGGCCTTTCGGCGGCACTGTACCTGCTGCTGAACCGCGGTATCGCCAGGATATCGGGACTGACCGCGTCAGCCTTGGGTTGGATAGGCCCTGGGATTAGTCCGCTCGCCAATCAGGCCGGCTGGATCGAACCTTGTCGGTGGAACCCAAACTTTACGGTCTTATAGAATTTGGCTGAGGAACTGTCTGGTTCTCGGATATTTCGCCTTGGTAAAGAACTCAGTCGGCGGCCCGTGCTCCACGATTACGCCGTGATCAGTAAAATAGACGTGGTCAGCGACTTCGCGGGCGAAGCCCATCTCATGGGTGACGAGGATGCAGGTCATCCCCTCGGCCGCGAGTTCCCTGATCGTCAGCAACACCTCCTTCACCGTCTCCGGATCGAGCGCTGCCGTGACCTCGTCGAACAGCATGACGGCCGGACGCATGGCCAAACTGCGCGCGATCGCCACGCGTTGCTGCTGACCGCCCGAAAGCTCTCCCGGATAGGTATCCTCTTTGCCCTGCAGGCGGACCTTGGCGATCAGCGCACGGGCGCGTTCCTCTACGTTCCCTCTTCGGCTCTTTCAGCACCAGGGCCGGTGCCATTATGATGTCTTGTGTGAAAAGAAGTTGTATTGCTGGAAGACGATGCCGACCTTCTTGCGCAGCGCGAGGAGGTCTAGCTTCGGGTCGTTCACCTCCTGTCCTTCGACCTTGATCGAGCCCTTCTGGATGTTGTTGAGCCCGTTGATGCAGCGGATCAGCGACGACTTGCCCGAGCCGGACGGGCCGATAATGCAGATCACTTCGCCCTTGCGTACGTCGAAGCTTACGCCCTTAAGCACCTCCAGGGCGCCGAAGGGTTTGCAGATGGGCGGCCGCGAGACACCGTGCGCTGGTCATTTCGGGGTACGACGAGGTCAATCACAAAGCCGCGCCCGAACTCGCGACACTTGGAATAGCCAACAATCTCCGCCACGGCTCAATGTGCCAATTGGGGGCATCCTATGCGAGCAACGCAAGTATCTCGCACGGTCTGTTCCGAATACGCGCGCATCCAGCGCGGCGATCTCTCCGAGCCTCTCACGGGGCAGTTCGCTCAATTCTCCATCCAGAGCCAGATTGGCCGGAGTTCTTGCGGAGGCCTCTGCTGCCCGACGAGATGCGCTGACTGAAACAGCTTGAGGATTATAACCTGCCACTTCGCCTTCGACGCCTGGAAGAGGCCGACCAGTTCATCCAGAATGGGTTTCGGATCGGAATTCTCCTCCGGCTGGTCGACAATAAGCGAGAGATCGTCAGCATCGTCCAATTTAAGGCAGAGGAGCAGAAGCACGATTCCGCGCATACCGGGAGAAAGCTTTGGTGATTGCGCCTCTTCGCAATCGATTCCGTAACGCAGGCCGATATGGTCTGCGCTGAACAGCCACTGCTCGAAATTCCGCGACCAAGCGCGACGAGGCTGGACTGGGGTCGTCTTCGCGAGACACCGAAGCAATTCGTATCGACCCCAAAAGGCTCAGGTCCCCGCCACTTCATTTTTCGAAAAGATGGGATGACGGGCTATGTTGTTGATGAGATCGCGTCCAGTGTAAGCCAATACGATTTTGATTCATTGGACGGTTCACTCAATCGACGCATGACGGCAAGCACTTTGCCGGCAAGCTTCCGTGGTCAAAATAGCAGCGCGGATATTCACCTATCTCCAGATGAGCGTTTCTTGTATTTTTCCAATAGAGGGCATAATAGTATTGCCGTATTTGAAGTTGACCACGAAACGAGCCATGTTTGCGCTAAAAGAAAACATCTATTCGGGCGGAGAATTGCCGCGCAACTTTGCTATCATATCGTCGGTGCGATATTTGATTGTTGCCAATCAGGGCACCAGTTCGTTGGTGGTTTTCGAACGCGACGTGAGCAGCGGATCGCTTCGGAAGATCAGCCAGACGTTTGCCGGCACGCCAATGCGCGTCAAAATCTGGCGGCAATCGTCATCTTCATAAACGGTTGGTAGACCCGTCAGTTTTAAATCCGCTCTTTCTTCACACAGGACGATGTAGAGCAGGCCGCCGCGACGGCTTTCTGAATGAACTCGAGCGATCAGGCATCGACCGTGCAACGGTTTCGAAACGCTCGGGCTGTGACGCCCATCGGCTCTCGGAGTACGCTAAAGGGTGGAGGCGTTTCGCCAGATGGCGATCTCGCGGTGGCGACTGGTCTGAGCGACCATAGCCGCTTGTACCGCGTGCCGAGTAAGTGTTTTGCGTTTTGAAGCTTTGACCATTGGCGAGAGGCGTTCCGAGCTTCACCAACTCGTGCGTCTCCGCCTCCGGATTATGAGGCGGCTCGATGAGGTCGAGCGCTCTGCAGATCTGGTTCTGAAGGCAGCGGCCGAGGTGATCGAAGCTGTGTCGCTCGAGCGTGACCGGCCGATGAGGATGCCAAGGGCCAACTGGACGGTTGGTCTCTGAAAGCATCAGCCAGTCAGTCATTCCGACGCTCAGGAAAGCTGCGGCACCTTTCCCTTTCCAGCACGCCTGCCACCAAGTCGCCGGCCGGTGTACGCGGCGCGTCATGCGCAGAGTGGTGCTCGGCGAGAAATGTATATTCGGGCATCCGCTCAGCGGCCTCGACAAAGCAGTCAAGAGCCGTTTCGATCCAAGTGGCGGCGGAGCGATAGGCGGCCATCTGTGCTTTCTCCATATCCTGCCCTTTCCGCCTTGAGATAAGGCCCTTGCCACCTTCAAGCTGCTGACGCGAGAGAGATTCGAAGCGCGCGTTCTCGTTGTCCTTCCTCTCCTGCAAGAGAGGCTGTGCATTGTCAAAACCAGTGTCGCGCTTGGGCAATTCGTTGGGGCCGACGAAGCTCAACGATGGAACATTATGTCGTGGAGGGGGTCTTATTTCACGCCGAGGTGTTTGATGTCCGGATGCGGTCCGCTGGATTTCATTTGTCGAGGGAAAAGGCTTTCTATTAACCGCTCTCGAAAGCAGCAGCGGTTTGCAACGGCGTCCATGAGCTGGCTAGGACCGTTCTAATGGTCCGCTTCTAGGACCCCGGCGGGCTCGCTCCAATGGCTGTGGTGAGGCGCTTGGCAGTCAGTCTGCTTTCGGGCCGGAAGCAGAGGTGGACGGATGAAGCCGACGTGGCGCTGGCCCCGTTATGCCAAGAGTGGTGGTAATCGAGGCGCTCCTAACACCACAATCATGGCTCGGCGCTGCATGTCGGCGTTATGGCATGTGTGCCGTCCAGACGGTAGAGGTCGTCCCCGCTACGGCAGCCTGAATCAGTCGGTCGGCGAGGATCGCCAGGAAGGCGATCGACAGGCCGGCGATCAGGCCCATGCCGGCATCAGCCTTGCCGAGCGCGACATAGACCGCCTGGCCAAGGTCGCGCGTGCCGACAAGAGCGGCGATGGCCAGCATCGACAGCGCCGCCATGATGGTCTGGTTGAGGCCGAGCATGACGACCGGCAAGGCGAGGGGCAATTTGGCCTGCAGCAGCGTCTGCAGCGGCGTCGCGCCCATCTGCTCGACCGCCTCGACGACATCGGCGCGCACATGCCGCAAGCCATGCTCGACATAGCGGATCGGCGGCACGATGGCGTAGAGCATGATGGCGATCAGCGCCGTGAACTCGCCGACCTTGAAGAACATCAGCGCCGGGATGAGGAAGACGAATTGCGGCATGGTCTGCAGCGCGTCGCAGATCGGCTTCAGGGCGCGGGAGACCCGCTCACTATGCGCCGCCCAAACACCAAGCGCGCCGCCGACCAGAAGACAAAGCAGCACCGCCAGCGTGCAGAGGTAGAGCGATTGCACCAGTTGCGGCCATAGGCCGTTGACCAGGATCAGCCCGAAGCCCGCCACCGCGAAGAGGCCGAGCCGCGGCCCGCCTACCTGGGCGGCAAGCAAGGCGACGGCAAGGATAAAGACAGGCCACGGCAGATCGAGGAAGCCGGTGTAGAGAACGAGGCCGGCGGCGGCCACCGCGACCGCAGCCCGCCAGCCGAGGCGGCGCGCGGCCAGAACGGCCAAGGCCAGTACCAGGACGACATAGACGGCCAGGGCCCACGGTGGCAGCGAGAAGCCCCACATTGCCGGCGTCGCCGAACCCGAAATGCCGACGCGCATCGGCAGAAGCAAGCAGTAAAGCACGGCGTTGCGAACGCCGTTGAAGAACCAGGCATAGTCACGCACCAGCCCCAGCAGCCATTGGTTCACGGCGCCCATCTGCATGCGCAGCCCCGTTTCCGGCAAAAGCGTCGCATCGGGCGCGGCCAGCCGGATGACGACGGCCAGAGCCAGCGCGATCGTCAGAGACAGCACCAGCCAGCGCGGCGTCATCCAGCGCATGACGCGCGTCGGTCCGGTTTCCGGCGCCTTGGCGAAGCCGATGGTGAGGCGGTCGATGAGGATGGCGAGCAGTGCGATCACCAGGCCGGACAGGATGCTCTGGCCGAACTCGGCCTTGCGCATCGAGGACAGCACTTCCCAGCCGATATCCTCGAAGCCGCCGATGATGGCGGCGACGATCACCATCGACAGCGCCGCCATCGTCGTCTGGTTGAAGCCGACGAGAAGTTGAGGCAGCGCCGTCGGCACCTCGACCTGCCAGAATTGCTGGCGGCGCGTGCAGCCGCTCATCAAGCCGGCCTCGCTGATCGCCGCCGGCACCCGGTCCAATCCGAGCATCGTGTTGCGCACCATCGGCGGCGTCGCATAGATCGCCGAGGCGATCAGCCCGACCACCGGGCCGAAGCCGAACAGCAAGAGCAGCGGGATGAGGTAGGCGAAGGCCGGCACCGTCTGCATCAGGTCGAGCGCGCCGTTGAGCACCGGACGCCAGCGCGGAAGAGCGTAACCCAGAACGCCAAGCAGGAAGCCGAGCACGGTCGAGATCGGCACCGCCAGCAGCACCAGCGCAAGCGTGTTCATGCTCTGCGGCCAGTAGCCGGCGAGCAGGATGTAGGCGAGCGTGGCGAGCGCAAAGATCGCCAGCCGCTCGCCACTCGACTTCAGCGCAAGGACGGCAATCGCCAGCATCACGGCCGGCCAGGGCAGCCAGGCGAGAACCAGTCGCGCGCCGCGCATCGGCGCATCGAGCAAGGCTGAGAGCGCCCGGAACCCCGGCTGGATGACGGCGACGGCCACGTTGGTCACGGCGTTGATGTAGGAGGCCAGCGGCAGCGTCCATTCCTTGGGGAAATTGACTAGCCAGGGAAACTCGGTTTTCAAAATCAGGCAAAGCGCCGTCAGCACGGCCAGCGCGCACCAGGGAACAAGGGCCGGCGCGATGACGAACCTTTGCGCGGATGGTGCGATCGCGGCCGGCGCCGTCATGAGCTTTTGCGCCTCGCCTGCTCGCGCTGCAGCACCGCAAGCACCGCGCCGGCGCTGAGCACCGCCGGCGGGCTGTCAACCGCACCGGGAACGGCGAAGGCACCCACGCCGGAGGCAAGCTGCGGGATGAGCGCCTCGAGGCTGGTGTCGGCGGCGACGCTGCGCTCCGGCAGCGCCGCGCCATTGGCCGGCGTGGCGATGTCGCCGGCCGTGATGACGCGCAGCAGCGGCATGTCCTCGGTGAACTGCGCGACATAGTCGTCGGCAGGGTTGAGCACGATGTCGGCCGGGCGGCCGATCTGCACGATCTTGCCCGCCCGCATGATCGCCAGCCGGTCGGCCAGGCGGAAGGCCTCGGCGATATCGTGGGTGATGAAGATGATGGTCTTCTTCAGCATGCGCTGCAGGCGCAGGAACTCGTCCTGCATCTGCTTGCGGATCAGCGGATCGAGCGCCGAGAACGGCTCGTCGAGGAACCACAGCTCCGGCCCCACCGCGAGCGAGCGGGCGATGCCGACGCGCTGCTGCTGACCGCCGGAAAGCTGGTGCGGGAAGGACGTCTCGCGGCCTTCGAGCCCGACCAGCGCGATCATTTCGCGGGCGCGGGCCTCGCGCTCCTTCGCCGGCTTGCCCTGGATCTTCAGCGGGAAGGCGACATTGTCCAACACGCTCAGATGCGGCAGCAGGCCAAAATTCTGGAACACCATGCCCATGGCGTGGCGGCGCAGCTCGGTGAGCTCCTTGCCACTGGCGGCGAGCAGGTTCCTGCCGTCGAGCAGGATCTCGCCGGCGCTCGGCTCGACCAGGCGCGACAGACACCGCACCAGGGTCGACTTGCCGGAGCCGGACAGGCCCATGATGACGAAGATCTCGCCGGTCGCCACCTCGAAGCTGGCATCGACCACGGCCGGCAGATGCGCCTCGGCGCGCAGACGCTCGGCCAGCGCATCGGGGTCGATCACATAGCCGCGCGAGTCGAAATAATAGTCCGGACGCCGGCCATAGACCTTCCAGACATTGCGGCAGGCAAGCTTTATCGGACGTGAGGCGGGGGTCATCGGAGCTATCCATGCGACTTGCTTGCCCGGCTCCGCGCGCCGCGGAAGCCGGGCATCGATTGCCTTTCAGCCTTATCGAGGCATCAGGTCGATCAGCCCTTGGCGCCGTCGACCCAAGGCTTCCACACTGCCTCGTTCTTGTCGATCCAAGCCTTGACCACGGCGTCGAGGTCCTCGCCTTTCTTGTCGACGGCAAGCATCATCTTCTCCTGCTCGCTGGCGTCCATCTTGAATGCCTTGAGGAAGGCATAGGCGGCCGGCCATTTGGCGCCGAAGCCCGACCAGACGATCTTGTCGACATCCGGCGGGGTGATGCAGTGCTCGTTGGTCTGCTCCTTGCAGGGCGGCATGGTGACCCAGCCGACGTCGTTTTCGGCCAGCGCATAATGCGGCCCCCAGAACATCATCACCAGCGGCGTCTTGGCCGCCTCAGCGGCTTCGAGCTCGGCCACGAGCGCGCCCTCGGAACCGGAGGGAACGGCGGTGTACTGCATGTTGTTGTCGGCAAGGATCGTGGCGGCCCGCGAGCCCCAGTCGGCCGGATAGTCGAGGAAGCGCGCATTGGGCGCGGTTTCCGGCGTCGACAGCACCTTGATGCAATCCGGCTTGTTGAGCGCCGTCCAGTCGGGCAGGCCGGGGCAAATCGTCTCCATAAATTTGGGGTAGATCCAGCCCTCACGCGTCTTCAGGTCGAGCTTGCCGATATCCTCGATCTGCTTGGCGGCGAGCGTCTTCGGATAGATGTCGCCGACATTGTTCATCCACACTTCGACCGAGGCGCTGAGCGAGCCGTCGGCGAGACCGGAAAACTGCGGGAAGTTGCCGGCGGTGACGTATTCGACCTTGTAGCCGAGCTTCTCCAAGAGCTGTCCGGCAATGTGGGTGGAGACATGCGCGCCGGTCCATTCCAGCATCGCAAGCTTGATCGGCTCCTCCTTGGCGCCGAGCTCGGCGCTGAGGCCGGGCGTCGTGGCGGCAAACGCCAGAGCCAGGCCAATTCCTGCATTTCTCAGTCTGTTAATTCTATTCGGCATGATCGTTCCCCTGTCTGGATGTTGTGGTTCGAGTTTCATCCTTGATGGCGAGGCTGCCGCTAGCCTCTTTCCGCGCCACTCCCCTGGCCGCGGAGAATTCCGTTATCGCGCAAAGCTGATGACGTACCTCCCTTTCGACTGGCCCCGTTCGAGAGCGACAAGTCCTGCCGACACGTCTTCCAGCGCGATGACCTCGACCGTCGTTTCAAGCGGCTTATCCGCGTGCATGGCGACCAGCTCGCGCATCTCCTGCCTTGTGCCGACGCTGGTGCCGGTGATGAGGACGCCGGTGGCCGTCAGCCATTCCTGGATGAGCGGCACCGGCTGGAAGACCATGGCTGCGGCGATGATCCTGCCGCGCGGCCGGATGCCCGCGACCATGGCGTCCCAGGTGGCGGTGGTCGGCGCGAAGTTGATGCAGGCGTGATATTTTTCACTCTTCGCCGCCAGCCGCGAGGGCAGGCCGCTGTCGGCGATTTCGGTTTCCACGGCACCGTAGCGGCGAGCGATCTCCAGCTTCGCCGGATCGCGATCAACCGCGAACACGCTGACGCCGAGCCGGCCGGCAATCTGCACGGCATAGAGGCCGAGGCCGCCGCAGCCAAAGACGATGCATTTTTCGCCAGCTTTCAGCCCCGCCCGTTTCACAGCGCCGTAAGCGGTGACGCCGGCACACATCACCGGCGCGGTGGTCACCGGATCGATGGCTTCGGGAAGCGCCACCGCGAAGCTCGCGTCGCAGACGACATATTCGGCAAAGGCGCCGGGCACGTTCAAGCCATGCGCGCGATGATGCTGGCAAAAGGACTCGTAGCCGTCCAGGCATTCATCGCAACGGCGGCAGGTGTCGTGGATCCAGGGCACACCTGCACGATCGCCGAGCGACCAGCCGCCGACGCCCTCGCCGATCGCCTCGACGCGGCCGATGCCCTCATGACCCATGACGAAGGGGGAAGGCGCGTGCAGCGGAATGCTCTCGCCGCGCCAGATATGCACGTCGGTATGGCAGACGCCGCAAGCCTGAAGCCGTACCAATATCTGACCGGGGCCGGCGACGGGACGCGGCACGCTGGTGACCTCGAGCGGCTCGCCATAGCTGCCTAGGACCGCGGCCCGCATCGTTTGTGTGTGCGACGTCATCGATAGTCCGTCCGGCATCTGCTTGCCTTCGCAGCCTAGGCCTGTCAAAATCATATGACAATACAAAAATTTGTTAGAGCGTACAGATTCTCGTCGGATATACGAAACCCATGGCGACCAGGACGAAAAAACAACGCACCCGCATCGAGGACATCAGGCGGGTCGAGCTGATCGAGGCGGCGCACCGCATCTTCCTGCGCGACGGACTCAAGGGCCTGACGACGACCCGCATCTGCCATGAGGCCGGCATGTCGCAGGGCATCCTGACCTATTATTTCAAGAACAAGGACCAGGTACTGTTCGAGATGGTGCGGTACGCCAACCGTGTCCTGATGGACGCGGTGGTGGTCAATCTGCGCCAGGCCGAGACCCGTTGGGATCGCTTGACGGCCATCGTCGACGGCAATTTTCCGGCGGAGAAATTCGAGCGCAGCACGGCCAACGCCTGGATTTCCTTCTACGCGGAAGCCGCGCACAATCCGCGCTATGCCCGGCTGCAGGAGCTGTTCTACAAGCGGCTGCGGTCGAACATCGGCTCGGCGCTTTCGCCGCTGTGGTCGAGAGAGGAGATCGACCATTTCGTGCGCGGCTTCGCCGCCATGCTGGACGGCTTCTGGCTGCGGCGCGGCCATTCCGACGACGACATCTCGCATCTGGAGGCGAGAGCGCTGCTCGTCGAATATTCGGAAAAGATGCTTGGCGCGGGTATGGTGTCGAAGCTGAAGCGGCTTCAGCCGCAGGCGGCGTGACATCCCTGTCGACCCCCTCGCCGGCAGCGAGCGGTTGAAAACGCTCCTTGCCGGATTGGACGTCACCATAAAGCTCCGCCGGTGATCTGGATATTTTCCATGGTGATCCCCTTGGCGATATCCGAACAGAGGAAGACGGCAAGCGCCGCGATCTCTTCAGGCTGCAGCATGCGCCCTTGGGGATTGCCTTTCCGGAATTCGTCCATCGCCTCCTCGACGCTGCGGCCGTTGCCCTCGCGCGCCACCACTTGCGCGACGTTGCGGCGCATCAGCTCGGTCTCTACCCAGGTCGGGCTGATCATGACGCAAGTGACGCCGTGCGCAGCACCTTCCAGCGCAACACAACGGGTCAGGCCGAGCAGGCCGGCCTTGGAAGCGCAATAGGCAGGATTGTCCTTCCAGCCGACGGACGCCGCGGTCGAGCCGATGTTGACGATGCGGCCCCAGCCGCGCTCGATCATGCCGGGCAGCACGGCGCGCGTCGTGCGGAAGGCGCCGGTGAGATTGGTGTCGACGATCTTGTCCCAGAGCTCGTCGGAATGGCCGCAGACGGGCTGCTCGGCGGTCGTGCCGGCGGCGTTGACGAGGATGTCGGCGGGACCGACGTCCGCCTGGGCTTCGGCAAAGAAGAGGTTGGTGAGCGCGCTGTCGCGGACGTCGAGATGCGCTGCATGGACCTTGGTGCCGTGCGCCCCGAGTGCCGCGCGGACGCGCTCGATCTCCTCCGCGCCGGGATAATAGGCCGCGTCCGTCCTGCCGGCCTGTGGCGGCGCAACATAGGAGCCGACCGCGATATTGGCGCCGGCCTCGGCAAGCGCCGTCGCTATCGCAAAGCCCATGCCGGAAAAGCCGCCGGTGACGATGGCGCTGCGGCCGGTGAGGTTGGTCATCGCAAGCGGTCTCCGTGTTCACACTGCAAGATAGCCTCCATCGACGACCATTTCGGAACCGGTGACGAATTTGGATTCATCTGAGGCGAGATAGAGGACCATGTAAGCGATGTCGTTGGGCTCGCCGAGGAAGCCAATCGGGTGACGGGAAAGCGCCTTGGCCTTCTCCTGCTCGAGTTTTCCCAGGTCGCGCAGATAATTCTCGGTCTGCGGCGTCCAGACATAGCCGGGATGGATGGAGTTGCAGCGGATGCCGTAGCGCTGCTCGGCGCAATGCACGGCGACCGCTTTGGTCAGCGTGCGCACGCCGCCCTTGGAGGCGCAATAGGCGGCAAGATCGGCCTCGCCGATGATGCCGTCGATCGAGGACAGGTTGACGATCGAGCCGCCGCCGGATTTCTTCATCAGCTTGATGCCTGCCTGGCAGCCGAGGAAGACGCCGTCGAGATTGACCGCCATGGTGCGCCGCCATTCGGTTATAGAGGTGTCTTCGATGTTTTTGGCAATCGCAATGCCGGCATTGTTGACCAGCACGTCGAGCCGCCCGAAGCGCTGCTCGATCGCCGCCATGACGGACGACCAATCCTCAGGCTTCGAGACATCGTGGCGCAGCGCCAACGCCTCGCCGCCAGCCTTGGCGATCTCCGCCGCCGTATCGCCGGCGAGGGCCTCGTCGATGTCGCTGACGACCAGCCTGGCGCCTTCCGATGCCAGCAAGAGCGACGACGCCCGTCCGAGGCCGAGACCGGCCCCGGTAACGAACGCCACCTTGCCTGCCACGCGGCCCATTGCGGCATCAGCCTCCCTTGTTCAACGGCTCCAACGGCCTGCCCAGCCAATCGCGGTAGAAACCTTCCAGATCGGGCTCGAAATCATGCACGATGGGGTAGCCGGGGGCGGCCGACTCGACCTCGTGCAGTGTGCCGCATTGCGGGCAGATGAATTCGCGGATTTCCATCCAGTCCGGATCCGGCAGGTCGCTGTTGGGATAGATCTCGCGCAGCGATTCCTCTGTGTCTCGCACGATGATCGCCGCCTTCAGCTTCCAGTTCTTGCGATAGTCACCGAAGGAGTGGCCGCATTCGCATTTCGTCACCCGCTCGTCGCCGCTCTGGCAGATGAAGAGATGGTCGCCGACGGGGAGCAGGATCGGATCCTTCCAGCCGACACGTTCCTGCAGGACCGCGACATATTTGAAGAAGCGGTCGTCATCCTTGTAGGCGCTCATGATGCGGCGCGTCTGCGGCCAGGGCAGCGTGCCGGAAACCAGATCGGCGATGACTTCCTTGCTGTATGAGGTCATGGTCTCTTACTCCACGCCGAGGGTCGATTTGGCGTCGACATCCCAGAAAGTCGAAAAATCCCTGGCGAAGCGCGCAGAAAGCTTGATCGCTCTGGCATACATCTTCTTCACCTCAGGCGCGAAATCGGACGTCTTCACGCGTTCGCGCTCCTTGGCAATCCACTCCGAAACCGGTTTTGCACGCGCCAGCCGCTTTGCCCGCATCTCGGCGCGATGGCGTTTGGTGGCGTCCAGATTGGCGACCGGAAAACCTTCCTCGTCCTCGTCGAGCACGATGCCGAAGATGCCTTCGGCGGCTTCCTTGGTGAGGAAACCATTCTCGACATCCCAGGCGGTTTTCACCGGATCGCGCTCCAGCACGTCGCCGTAACCGCCGCCGCCATTGTAGGAATGGGTGAAGACATCGCCGGTCTTATGCGGCGCGGTGATATATGGACCCTCCATCGTCACATGCTCGCCTTCCAGCCGAACTTCCAGCTCCGAACGATACGGATTGGTGCCAGTATGATGCGCCAGCGGCGCGCCATTCTCTGCCAGCTCGAAGATGTTCGAGTGGCGCACCGCGCGATGCTTCTGGCAGGTCGGCGCGGGATAGCCGCCGCAGAGACCGCCATTGTCGAACACCCGCGAGGAATGTTCGGACGTCACCAGCCGCAGATGATCGGTCTTCGAGACCAGCCAGGTCGACAGGAACGAGCAGCCGCCGCGATATTTGCCTGCGCCGCCGGAGTTGGGAACGATCGACCTGCCGATATAGAGCATCGGCATGTTCTGCTCCCATATCTCGATGTTGCCCATGTCGGATTCCGGATTCCAGCCGACATAGGCGGTGTCGAGCCCATCCTTGATGGCCAACGCGCCGGAGCCGGCGGCGGCGCATTCGAAATGCGCCATGCCGAAGGGCGTGCCGTACTGACTGGTGCCGCCCATCTCGATCATCGGGCTGTTGACCTGGCCGACAAAGGCCTCCTCAACAAAGCCGCGCGCGATAAAGGAGCGCGACAAGAGCCGCTGGAACACGCCATAGGCCGGCAGAAGCAGCGCCCAGGAGGTGGCCGTCGCAACCATCTCGTTGTCAGGATTGGTCCAGGTGCCGTGCGGCAGCTTCAGCTCGGTGGCCATCCAGGCGCCATCATTGACCAGGCCCTCGAAATTCATGTGCTGGGTCAGCGTCACGAACATGCCGCCATCCATGCCGGCCGGCGTGCAGTTCATCGAATGGTAGCCCCAGGGCTGCGTGCCCTCGAAGTCCATGACGATCTTGCCGTCGGTGGTGATCTCCATCTCGATCGGGATGTTGTAGAGCCAGTCGGGATCGCCGAGCGGCTGATAGCCCGGCTTGCCCTTGGTGACGTGGCCGTAGAAGGTGTGGCCGCGATAGATGCCGGGCACGGTGAGCTGGCGCGTGCGGGCGAGCTGAGCTCGGCGGCCCTCCTCGATGAACTCCTTCGACACCTGCATCCAGTAGTCGAGGCCGATCTCGTCGATCAGCGCCTTGACGCTTTCGCGCATGTCGATGCAGGAGGCGACCTTGGCCTTCTCATCCAGCACCCAGTAGATCGGCATGCGGAGATTGCGCTCGCAGCGGATGACGTAGTCGCGCCTGAGCTCGTTATTCTCGCCGACCTTCTCGGCGCAGACGAACAGGCCTTCGGTGAAGCGCTCCTGCGCCAGCGCCACGTCACCGCCCGGCGTGATGCCGCCGGCCTCCAACTCGTGGCAGACGGCGCCCGCCCAGCCAACCAGCTTGCCGGAGTGGAAGATCGGCACCACGTCCATCACGTCCGGCACCTGCACGGTGCCGATGAAAGCGTCGTTGTTGGCGAAGATGTCGCCGTCGCGTATCTGCGGGTTCTCCTCGTAGCCGTTGCGGATCATCCATTTGATGAAGCGGCTCATCGTGTGCACATGCACCATGATGCCGTTGGAGAGCGCGATGGCGTCGCCTTCCGACGTGTAGATGGCGACGACCATCTCGCCGACCTCGCGCACGCCGGGCGAGGCGGAGATGCGACGCGCCATCTCGCGCGCCGACACGCAATAGGCGCGCAGCTTGGTGTGCAGCGTCTCGAACTTCAGCGGGTCCTGGTTGCGCAGCTTGAGCTCGGTGATGCCGTCATAGCAGCCGGTCTCTTCCATCAGCCGTTCGGATTCGAGCAGCCTTTCGCGGATGCGGAGCGCAGAGGCGGGTTTGTCCAGCATGGCGTTCGCCCTTCTCAAGCGTGGGTGTAGTGAAGCAGCGTCCATTCATCGACATGGACGCGATCCTGCGGATGGACGACCAGCGTGGTCGCCGGGTGTTCGATGATCGCCGGGCCGGTGACCTCATGCCCGGGCTGCAGCAAATCCATCTCGTAGAGATCGGCCTTGTGCCAGCGACCGCCGATATAGGCCTCGCGCACGCCCTTATGGGCCGACGCCGGGTCGGATTTGCCGAGCGGTCGCTTGACCAGCATCGGCTTGACCTTGTCGGCGGTAGCGATCAGCCCTAGCTCGGTGATCGAGAAACCGGCTTCGCCATAGCGCGAGACGCGGTGGTTGACCTTGGCGTAGACCGCCTCGAACTCGGCGATGACCTCGCGCATATCGTCGGCCGAACCGACCGCCGAAAGTGGCGCCACCACCTCGACGTCCTCGAGCTGGCCGGTGTAGCGCATCATCAGGAACGGCACGGTCTTGATCTTTGGGAGCGCATGGCCGTCGGCAACCATCTCGTCGACCGCGGCCTTGGTCAGGTCATCCCAGACGGAAGTGACCTTTGCGCCGAAGGCCTGCAATTCGTCGTCGCTGGCGCGCGCGCCAATATCGATCTGCGTCGACACCGAATGCCGGCGCATGAAGTCGGCGGTGGTGCAGCCAAAGGCTGAGAAGGCTGCGGCGAACTGGAAGGTGATGATGTCCTTGAAGCCGATGCCCCTGGAGCAGCCGGCCAAATGCAGCGGTCCGGAGCCACCGTAGGAGAGGAGCGTGAATTCAGATGGGTGAATGCCCTGTCCGGAGATGACGCGACGCAAAGCGTTGTTGGCGTCGGCCTCCAGCATGTCGATCATGCCTTCGGCGGCTTCCTCGACGCCGACGCCGAGCACCCGGGCGCATTTCTCCTCGAAGGCTTTGCGCGCCTTCTCGACCTGAAGCACGACCTTGCCGCCGAGGAAGTAATGCGGGTTCAAACGGCCGAGGATGGCATCGCAATCGGCGATGGTCGGCTCGGTGCCGCCCTTGGCGAAGCAGATCGGGCCGGGATCGGACCCGGCGCTTTCCGGTCCGAGCGAAACCTTCCTGGTCAGCGGGTCGACCTTCAGGATCATGCCGGCGCCGGCGCCGATCGTGTCGAGATGCAGCGTCGGCACGTTGAGCTTGAAGCGGTCCATCAGCGGCTCGTTCTCGATCCGCGTCTGGCCACGGGTGATGACGCCCATGTCGAAGGACGTGCCGCCCATGTCCGAGCAGATCAGCGAGTCGTTGCCGATCAGCTTGCCGACATAGGCCGCGCCCAGGATGCCGCCGATCGGCCCGGAGATCATCGTCTCGTGCAGGCGCGGATGGTCGATGGAGGTCAGGCCGCCGAAGGAGAGCAGCGTCTGCACGCCATATTTGAAGCCGTATTTCTTTGAGACGTCCTCGATGCCCTTCAACTGCTTGCGGCCGCGCGAGGTGGCGTAGGCCTCGATCAGCACCGAGTTCAGCCGCGACTGCTCGCGGATGACCGGACGCACCTCATGGCTGGTGTAGACGAGGATGTCGGCGCCGGCGGCGGCGATCTCCTCGCGACATATCTCGGCGATGCGTTTCTCATGCGCCGGATTGACGTGGGAGAAAACAGTCATGATGCAGATCGCCTCGACCTTGTCAGCGATCAGCTTCCTGGCCGCCGCGTGCACTTCGTGTTCGTAGAGCGGCAGGATGATATCGCCGAACTGGTCGATGCGCTCTGTCACGCCGTGGGTGCGGCGGCGCGGCACCAGCGGATCGGGATGGTGATGGGTGACCGCATGCAGGCGGTCGGCATAGGAATAATCCGCCCAGGCCTGCAGGCCGCGGCCCATCAGGATCATGTCCTCGAGGCCCTTGGTGGTGATCAGCCCGAGCTTGCGGCCGGTGCGCGACAACAGCGTGTTGAGCATGCCGGTGCCGGAATAGAGCACCACGTTGACGCCCGAGAACAGGTCCTGCAGCGAGATGCCCCAGGCATCCGCCGCGTCCTCCGCCGAGGCGAGGAAGCCTTCCGCCTCGTTCTTTGGCGTGGTCGCCGACTTGCCGATCTTGAAGTGACCGTCCTGATCGACAAGGATCGTATCGGTCATGGTGCCGCCGGCGTCGATCCCAATGACGATTGGATTGGTGGTGATCTGGTCCACGGTCGCTTTCCCTTGCCGAGAATGACCACAGGCTAGATTCCCGGAGCCGGATCGCGCCATATGCCTAAAGACACAATGACCGGGCGGCGCGGTTCGCCGAGAAAAGGGCATGCGCATGGGCAACATCTGGGCGCCGCTGGCCAGGGCGATCGCCGCCACCGGCACCGACCGGCATGTCGACTGCCTGATCGACCTGATCGGCGCCGACATCGCGCATGATCTGGTGACGGTGACGCGCTATTCGGCGACCAGGACCCCGGAATTCGTCAAGCACCGGCGCTTCTCCGATGAGATGGTGCGGCGCTATCTCGACAGTTATTACGTCTTCGACCCTTTCTACGCCTCATGGCGCAGCCAGCGCCGGCTAGGCATCATCCCGCTCAAGGGACTGGCCGACGAGGAAGCGAAGCGCGGCCAGTACATAGCCGGCTTCCTCGCGCAGTCGGAGATCTGCGACGAGGTTGGCATCATGCTTTCCGACGGCGGTGACTGGTGCCTCGGCATCTTCCTTGATCGCTCGACCGTGTCCTTCAGGGACAGCGAGATCGCGCTGCTCACCGAACGGCTGCCGGTGTTCGAGGCGCTGCATGCGCTGGACATCAAGGCGCGCGGCTCAGAATTTTCCCGCACCTCGGCTCCGAGCGGCCCGGGCGCCTCACCGCAGCAGAGGCCCAGAATACCGGAGGGCCTATGGCCCGAACTTTCCTTGCGCGAGCGCGAGTTGGTGCAGCTTATCCTGGCCGGCCATCCGACAGCCAACATCGCCGAGCGGCTCGGCATCACCGTCGGCACGGTGAAGAACCACCGCCGCCGCATCTATGAAAAGCTCGACATCACCACCGAGCGCGAATTGTTCCTGCAGTTCTTCCAGCACGAGAGCTCAGCAAGGTAGCTACTCTCAATCGAGTGCAGCGAATTGCCTCGCCGCACAGCAACCGGGGTGGCTGAAGTTCAAACCCTGACATCGTGGATACGTGGCTAGCGGGTGGTTCGAGCCGGTGCTGTGGCGGAGTCGTTTTACAGGGCTCCTTTTGCTTGTGCCCTCTTGCCGAGATAGAGTTCCTGCATGACCGACGACTGCTTCAACTCCTCGATGCCGCCTGACACCACGATGCGCCCCGAATTCATCAGATAGCCTTGCTCGGCCACCGAAAGCGCCAGCCCGGCGTTCTGCTCGACCAAAAGCACCGCCGCGCGGAATTTCTCGCGCACGTCAACGATGATCCCCTGTAACTCGGACACCAGCAATGGCGACAGTCCGAGCGACGGCTCGTCGAGCAACAGGATGCGCGGTCTGGCCATGAGGCCGCGCGCGATCGCCAGCATCTGCTGCTGACCGCCGCTGAGCGTGCCCGCCTTGGCGCCGCGCTTCTTGGCGAGGATGGTGAAATAGTTCTCCATCAAGGCGATGTCGGCCTCGACCGCATCCCGGTCCTTACGGCAGTAGGCGCCGAGCAAAAGGTTCTCGCGCACGCTCATATCGGCGAACACGTGTCGGCCTTCCGGCACCATGACGACGCCGAGCGTGGCCTTCTCATCAGCGTGAAGTGCGGTGACATCGCGGCCATCGAAGGTCACCGTGCCGCGGCGCGGCTTCACCAGACCGGCGATGGAACGCAGCAGGGTCGTCTTGCCGGCGCCGTTGGGGCCGAGGATAGTGACTATCCCGTTTTGCCCGACCGTAAGCGAGACGTCGCGATTGACCGCGACAGGCCCATAGCCGGTATCGACATGCTCGACGACGAGCAGGCTCATGATGCGACCGCCTTCTTGTCGGGACCGAGATATACCTCGCGCACCTTGGGGTCGGCGAGCACCTCGGCCGGCGGGCCTTCCGCGATCTTGGTGCCGAAGTCGAGCACGATAAGGCGATCGCATAGGTCTGACATCATGTCCATGTCGTGGTCGATGAGGCAGACGCCGATGCCTTGGGGCGGCAGTTGCGCGATGACCGCCGCGAAGGCCTGGGCTTCGCTGTCGTTGAGCCCGGCGCCGGGTTCGTCGAGCAGCAGGAGTTCGGGCGAGACGCCGAGCGCGACGGCCAGGCCCAGACGCCTGAGGCTGCCGAAAGGCAGCGATCCGGCGATCGCCCTGCCGAGCGGCGCCAGGCCGACGAAGTCCAGGATCATCGCGGGCGACGCCCAGCGGCTGCCGCCCCTCCTGCCCTGCTCCCAGGCGATGCGGACATTCTCGTCGACGGTCAGGCCCGGGAAAGACATCGCCTGCTGAAACGTCCGCACCAGCCGCTTTCGCGCGATGCGGTGCGCGCCGATATTGGTGATGTCCTGCCCTTGCCACGATACCGTGCCGGCGGTCGCCGGGTGGACTCCGGTGACGACGTTGAACAAGGTCGTCTTGCCGGAGCCGTTGGGACCAACGATGCCGACAACCTGGTCGGTGTCGATGTCGAGATCGATGCCGTTGAGCGCGACGACACCGCCGAACTGCTTGCGCAACCCCCTCACCTCAAGCGCCGCCATTCGAGCCTCCGCCTTGCTTTTCGAACCCGCCGCGAACCACGCAGTAGACGTTCTTGATGCCGGCTCCGACTCCGCCCGGCAGCAGAAGGATCACCAGAAGCAGACAGACGCCATAGGCGATGCGGGAATCGACCGGATCGAGGTTCAGCACCTCGGGCAGGAAATTGACGACGACCGCGCCGATCAGCGGCCCGTAGAGATAGCGGGCGCCGCCCAGCATGACCATTAGCGCCAGGTAAAGGCTCGGGAAAGCGCCGAACAGGGTCGGCGAGATGTGGCGCAGGTAATAGAGTTGCAGCACCCCGGCCAGACCCGCGAACAGGCCCGAAACCATGAGCACGCCAAGCTTGTGCAGGTCGACATTGATGCCGACCGAACGCGCCAGCTGCTCGTTCTCGCGGATGGCCCGCAACGTCCGGCCGTAGCGCGAATTGCCGATGAGATAGGTCGCGGCGAGCGCCAGGAGGAGCGCCGCCAAGACCAGGTAATAATTGTTGGAGAGCTTGTCGAAATTGATGCCGGGCAAGGGCGTGACCGACCCGACATCGAGGCCGGTGGCGGATCCGGTGAAGGTGCCGCCATTGGTGAGCACGATGACGAACAGGGCGCAGAAGCAGAAGGTGATGATGATGTAATGTTGTCCGCCCACTCTCAGCGTCGGCAGACCGATGACGCCGCCGACGATCGCCGACAAGGCCATGGCGAAGGGGAGCGACGTCCAGAAGCCCAGGTCGAGCTGCACGGAGAGGATCGCCGAGGCATAGGCGCCGATCCCCATCAGCGCCGCATGGCCGACCGACATGATGCCGGCCTGGCCGAACTGCAGACCGAGGCCGTAGAGGCCGATCGCCGTATAGAGCGTGGTGATGGCGATCGACAGGAAGCGGTAGCCGAGGCCGAGCCAGGGCAAAGCTATGAGCAGCCCCGCCAGCAGGATTGCCGTTATCGCCTGAACGCCGGCCGGCAGGGGAACCGACGCGTTGTCCGCCGTCAGAAGCGCGAGGCGATCCCGGGCTCTGCTGCCTTCCGGCGCGGCGCCCGTCTTGTCGGCGCTGGTGTCGGTCATGGGCATCGACATCTCACGATGCCTTGGGGCCGAGCGTGCCGCCGAGCAGACCCTGGGGCCGCAGCACCAGGATCAGGATCATCACGACCAGCGAATAGGCGTCGGTCCATTCCGGATATCCGTAACCAGCGCTGAGGCCGTCGACCAGGCCGAGCACGAGACCGCCAACGACGGCGCCGCCGACATTGCCGAGACCGCCGATCAGCGAAACCGCGAAGCCGCGGATGATGATAACGCTGCCGGTGAAGGGCGTGATCGGAAACAGCGAGATCATCAGCGCGCCACCGATGCCGGCAAGCAGGCTGCCATAGATGAAGACGCCGGTGACATAGCGGCGCACCGGGATGCCCATCAGCTCGGCGGTGTCGCGGTCCGAAACACTCGCCCGCAACGCCATCCCATAGCGGCTGCGCGAGATGCCGAAATAAGTTATCGCCACGATCACGGCCGTTACCGCGACGACGATCGCGCGCATGGCGATGATATCCACGCCGCCGATCGTCCAGACCAGGCCGACCGGGTCGGTGATGCTCTTCTGGAACTCGTTGAAGACGCGGATGACGGCGTGCTGCAGGATCACGCTGAGGCCGATCGACATGATGAAGCCGTTCATCGGCCGGTTGAGCGTGAAGCGGAACAGGCATCTTTCGGCGGCAAAGCCGAGCGCTCCAACCAGCAGGCCGGCCAACACCAGCGCGACGAAGAAGTTCATGCCGGTGCCGACCATGAACCAGGTCGCCATGCCCCCGACCATCAGGAACTCGCCATGAGCGAAATTGACGATGCCGGCCAGGCCGAAGATCAGCGTGATGCCGATGCCAATGAGAATGGTGACGCTGGCAACCGAGAGGCTGTTCACCAGTTGCTGCACAAAAATGTCCATCATCAAATCCGGGTGGCGAACCTGCTGGGAAGGAGATGGGCGGAACATAGCCGCCCATCCCGATTTTGGATTTTGTCGAGGGCCGGCTCAGCCGCCGTTGTCGCCGGGCGGCGGTGCGGCCGGCGGCTGCTCGACCGCGCATTTGAACTTGTCGGATGTGTTGGGTTCGACCATGCAGACCTCGGTCGCGAAGGTGACCTGATGATGCTTGTTGAACACAAGCGGCACAGGCGACACGACGCCCTTGTAGTCCGACTTCAGGAGCTCTGCGACCACCGCGTCCGGATCATCGATCTTGCCGACCTTCTCCAGCGCCTTGGCGTACCAGAAGAAGTAATCGTAATAGAGCAGCGAAACGGAGGACTGCGGGCCTTTGGCGGCGCCGAGGCCGAAATATTTGTCGAAATACTGCTTCACCTCGGGGTATGGCGAGGAACCCCAGCAGACCGGCACGCAGCTCATCGTCACCGGCACGTTCGCCTTCAGGCTACGCTCCTGATAGATGCCCGGATCGACGCCGAACAGGAAATAGGACGGGGCCACGCCGAGCTTGAGGGCTTGCGGGAAGGCGGTGAGGGTTGAATCGCCGTTGTACCAGAAATGCACGATATCGGGTTTCATGCCCTTGATGCGGGTGAGCAGCGGCGAGAAGTCGGTCGTATCCGGCGGATACTGCACGAGGTCGACTTTCTGGCCTTCCGCCTCGAGCGCCTTGACATAGTGCGACGACAGATACTGTCCGGTCGCGTCATTGCCGACGAACACCACCGAATGCTTCGGCGGCGACTTCAGCTGCGGCGTGAGCAGCGACAGCACGCCCTTGGCGGTGCTGCCGCTGCGCTGCCATTCCTGCGGCTCGCTCTGGAACGCGTAGTGGAGCCAGCCGTCCTCGGCGACGGCCTTGTCGTCGAGCACGGCGCCGAGCGAGCTGTTGCCGGAAAACTGCAGGACCTTGGCCGGGCCGGTGATCTTGGCCATCGACACGGAGAAGTCATGCGTCTCGGTGCCCCAGATCGCCTTGACGCCGATGTCGTTGACCAGCTCGCGCGCGGACGCGATGGTGACGTTCACATCCGTCCGGTTGTCGCGGATATAGAGTTTGATCTTGTAGGTCTTGTCGCCGACCTTGATGCCGCCGGCGTCGTTGATCTGCTGCGCCGCCAGGTTGGCGGCGCCGACGATGGTGTTGCCGGCCGAAACGAACGAGCCCGACTGCGCGGCGATGACGCCGATGGGCAGTTCCTCGTCGGCACGTGCCGTCTGCAAAGCCATGGCGAGCCCAGCGGCTGCCATGGCCAATCCAAGTCCTAGCTGTCTCATGCATGTTCCTCCCGTTACATGGCCAACTTGTCATACAACCCTATTACCATGTAACACGGCTGTCAACTTGACTCCGGCCTGACGGCGATCGAACAGGTGGCGTCGTGTCACCCCTTTCGTTCGTCTGTTTCCGATCTAAGCTTGGGTTGGGAAGTTCATCGTGCGAGGCGCCGGACAAGGATGCCCAACGCAGAGACATGCGCCGCGGTCATTGTGATGATGAAAGTGGCCCGGCAACGCCAAGGCGGAGGGCGCAGAGCCTTGCCACAGTCACAGCGACAAGCGGTACGCCTCAATGGCGGAAGCGCCAAAAATTTGCGACCGTTCTTCTTCCGTCAACCCGGAGAGGCAATCGCCGAGGGCGTGCTTGACCGACTGATAGTCGGCGGCGACCAGGCAGACCGGCCAGTCCGAGCCGAACAGGCATCGCGACGGCCCGAAGATCGAAAGCACCGCGTCGACATAGGGCTGCAGGTCCTGGCTTTTCCAATGCCGCCAGTCGGCCTCCGTGACCATCCCGGACAGCTTGCACCAGACGTGGTCGCGATGCGCCTTGAAACCTTGCATCAATCCGGCCCATGGCTCCATGGCGTGCTGCGCAATGCGCGGCTTTGCGATGTGGTCGACCACGAAACGCAAATTGGGATGCCGTTCCACCGTCTCCAGGGCCGCGGGGATTTGCGGCTCCTTCAACAGCAGGTCATAGGCGAGGTTCGCTTCGGCGACCGCAGCCAGCCCGCGCTGGACGTCCGCGCGCAGCAGCCAGTTCGGATCCGCCTCGTTATGGACGAGGTGACGGATACCGGCCAGATAGCGGCCATCCGGCCGCGCCTTCAGCTCGGACAAGGTGGCCGCCACCTCGGGGTCGGTGAGGTCGACCCATCCGACGACGCCGGCGACGAAGTCGGTCCGGCTCGCGGTCTCCAGGAACACAAGCGTCTCGTTGAGCGAATGCCAAGTCTGGACAAGGATGGTTTTGTCCACGCCGGCCGCGGCGAGCGCCGGCATGAGCTCGTCGGGGGAGAACACCCGGCGTATGGAAGCGTAATCCTCCGTCATCCAGCCGCAGGAGCCATCCGCCGGATCCCAGAAATGCTGATGGCCGTCGATCACCATGGCGGTCACCAGCGCTGGTGCACAGCGGCCTTGATGCGCCGCTCATAGATGTCGGCGATGCGCTCCATCACTTGCGGCGACAGCGCCGGCAGGTCGGACGCGGCGGCGTTTTCCTGCGCCTGCCGGACGGACTTGGCGCCCGGAATGGTCACCGTCACCGCCGGGTTCATCAGTATCCAGCGCAGCGCCCATTGCGCCATTGTCGCGCCTGGCGGCAGCAGCGGCCGCAATTCCTCGACCGCCTGCAGGCCTTCCTGATAGTTCACGCCGGAGAATGTCTCGCCGACGTCGAAGGCCTCGCCCTGCCGGTTGTAGTTGCGGTGGTCCTTGGCACTGAAACTGGAATCGCTCTTGAACTTGCCGGACAAGAGCCCGCTGGCCAGCGGCACCCTGACGATGATGGCGACATCCTTCTGGCGCGCCATGTCGAAGAACAGCTCCGCGGGTCGCTGCCGGAACATGTTGTAGATGATCTGGACGCTGACGACGCCTGGATATTGCAGCGCCTTGATGCCTTCCTCGACCTTCTCGACGCTGACGCCGTAGTGACGGATCTTGCCCTCCTCGACCAGCCTGTCCAGCGCCTCGAACGTCTCGGGCTGGTAGAAGACCTCCGTCATCGGACAGTGGAGCTGGACCAGGTCGAGCACGTCGACCTCGAGATAGCGCAGGCTGCGCTCGACGAAGCTGGTCAGGTTCTGGCGATTGTAGCCGGAAGCGACATGCGGGTTTAGCCGCTTGCCGGCTTTGGTGGCGACCATCGGCCTCGCGCCGCCCCGCCCCTTCAGCGTCTTCGCGATCAGTTTTTCCGCCCGGCCGTCGCCATAGACATCGGCCGTGTCGATCATCGTCACGCCTGAATCGAGCGCCGCATTCAGCGCCGCGATGCCGTCCTTCTCCTCGACGTCACCCCAGTCGGCGCCGATCGCCCAACTGCCGAAGCCGATTTCCGACACTTGCCAGCCGGTGCGGCCAAATCGCCTTTGATGCATGGAAACTCACTCCTCAAAGCCAACGTCGTCTTGACGGGTCGTGCCCGCAGGAATATCAGACCGGATAGTTGTATGACAACCCTGTAAGCATGCAAAAGGTGATGGCAAAAAGCGGCGGCCTTGAATCTACCGGCAAGCTGGAGGGCAACAGCAGGTTCCTGGCATTGGCGCGTGTCGGCGATCGATGCCAACCCGACCTGGACCGTCAAGCCGCCGCCGCCGCTGATCGATACAAGCCACGAACCGGTCGAGCGGCCTTGCCCGATTTACTTCCCGGCACTGTCGCGGAGCTGCTCGAAGCGCTTGTAGGAACGGGTCAAGTGCAGCCGCATCGCGCGCTGCGCCGCCTTGGCGTCGCGTGCTGCGATGGCATCATGGATCGCCCGGTGCTCGCGCCGCGTCCGCTCGAAATGCCGTTCGCGCTCGGCGGGCTCCATCCGGTCGAATTGCGTCCACTGCCGCGGGATCATCGCGGTGCCGAACGTGTCGAAGAGCCGGCTGAAGTAGGCGTTGTGCGAGGCGAGCGAAATCGCCCGATGGAAAGCCGCATCCTCGGTCGCAGCAAGACCCGTCTCGGCGATCGCCCGGTCGATGGCGCCAAGCTGCTTGGCCATGAGCGCAAGGTCCTTGGCGGTGCGGCGCGTGGCCGCCAGCGCCGCCGCTTCGGCTTCGACGCCCATGCGGAGCTCGAGCACCGCCAGGATCTCGTCGATCGATTCGACATCCGTCGGCACGATGGAAAAGGTTTTCGGCGGCGGCTCCTGGGCCACAAAGGCGCCAAGGCCCTGCCGTGTCGTGATCAGCCCTCGTGCGCGGAGCGAAGCCAGCGCCTCGCGAACCACCGTCCGGCTGACGCCCGTCGCGTTGACAATCTCCTGCTCGGTGGGAAGCCGCTGTCCCGGCGCAAGATCGCCGGCCTCGATCTGCGCGGCAAACTTGTCGACCAGCTCGCCCCTGAGGTTGGGGGACTGGCGAATGGCGCCGAACATTGCTCCCTCGCGATCCGTCATTGGAAAACCGGCCCGTTAAATCGATTCTTGCGCCAAGGATCGCACCGCTTGGTTGCAACGGCAATCTCTCGTTTCCAACGCATGTCGCCCAGAATTGCGCGCGGTTCTGGGAGAACGACATGCGTCAAGCAAAGATGCATGTCGCCCAAGTGAACAGCGGTTCTAGGACAACGGCATGCATCAGGACAGCAACCCCAACAGCAAGGGAAGACCAACATGAAGCGGCAAATCGGCTTTATTGGACTTGGCGCGATGGGCTCGGGCATGGCGGCCAACCTTCTGGCCAAGGCTTGGCCGCTGACGGTCTGGGCGCACCGCAACCAGGAGGCGGCGCTGAAGCTGGTCGGCGCCGGTGCCCGCCAGGCGGCCACACCGCGTGCGCTCGCCGAAGGCTGCGACATCGTTCTCCTCTGCGTCACCGGCTCGCCGCAAGTGGAAGCGGTCGTGAAGGGACCGGAGGGGCTTGCGGCTGCCGGCAAACCACTGCTGATCGTCGACTGCTCGACCTCCAACCCGTCCTCGACGATCGCGCTCGCTGCCGAGCTTGCTGCTCAGGGCGTGACGCTGATCGACGCGCCTCTGGCGCGCACGCCCAAGGAAGCTGCCGAAGGCAAGCTCGACGTCATGGTCGGCGGCGCGGCGGAAGCGGTCGCCCGCGCGCGGCCTGTCCTCGAAGCCTTCGCCGCTCGCGTCGTCCACACAGGCCCGACCGGCAGCGGCCACACTATGAAGCTGCTCAACAATTTCGTCTCGATGGGCTATTCCGCGATTTATTCCGAGGCGCTGACGCTCGGCGCCAAGGCCGGGCTGACGCCACAGGTCTTCAACAGCGTCATCTCTGGCAGCCGCATGGATTGCGGCTTCTACCAGGCCTTCTTCGACTTCGTACTGAACCGCAACGAAAACGCCCAGCGCTTTGCCATCGCCAATGCGCTGAAGGACATGACCTACCTCGCCTCCTTCGCCCAGGCCGCCGGCATCGCCAACCCGGTCGGCGCCGTGGTCCGCAACGGTTTTGCCACGGCGGTGGCCGCGGGGCACGGGGAAAAATTCGTGCCGGCGCTGTCGGATATCGTCGCGGGGTTGAACGGGGTGTCGCTGGTTGAGCCGGCGGCTGAGTGAAATCGCACAGGGCGCTCCTCTCCGTTTTGGCTGCCGCTGACCGAGCGGGCTGAGCCGCTGCCTACCCCGCCGCCTGCCCGCGCACAGCCTTCCGCAGCCGCGAATGCCGCGCCGTCGACGCTGGCTTCGCCGAGGCCTCGCCTCCCGGCAGTCCTACGCGAGAAGCCGCACCTGCTAGATGCCGCGTCATGGCGGAGCTCGCGCCCTTCGCGTCGCCGGCCTTGATCGCCGCCAGGATGCGCTCGTGCTCGCCCAGTGTCGTGCGCGCCATGTCGTCGGATTTCTGCTGGTTGCCGGCGGCCAGGATGCTCTCGCGCACCCGTTCCGAGACGAAGACGAGGAACTGGCCCATATAGGGGTTCTGGGTCGCCTCGGCGACGGCGCGGTGGAAACCGAGGTCGTTCTTCAGCCAGGCGACGCTGCCATAGGGAGCCGTGCGCATCCCGTCGAGTGCCTGTTCCATCGCCACGATATCGGCATCGGAGCGGCGGGTCGCGGCCAGTGCGGCGATCTGCACTTCCAGCATGCCGCGCAGTTCGAACAGGTTGCGGAAGGAATCCGCCCGCTGCAAGGTTTCATAGTCGATCGTCAGCACCGTCGCGTTGGTAGCGTCGGCAACGAAGGCGCCCCTGCCCTGCTGCGACCAGATGCGGCCTTCGGAGCGCAGCCTTGCGATCGCTTCGCGCACCACGTTGCGGCTGACCCCGAACGTGGTCGCCAGCGCCTGTTCGGTCGGAAGCTGATCGCCGGGCTTCAGCCGCCCCTGCGCGATCTCGCGCGAGATGGAACTCGCCACGAGCGTGGAGAGGTGCGGACCGCGATTGACCTTGTCGAGCTTCAGCGTCATCGCTCACCTATAGTCGAGCGCGGATGCGGACGCCAGAATGCGGCCGTTGCTCAATATATGGCGCGGATCAATCGCATCCTTGATGCCTGCCGCAAGATCGAGCGCCACCGGATCGACGCGGTCGAGGAAGGCCCGCTGCTTGACCCGGCCGATGCCGTGCTCGGCGCTGATCGAGCCGCCATAGCGGTCGACGACGGCGAAAATCTCCGCTTCCGCCTCCTCGAACAGATGCTCGATCGCCTCGGCCGCCATGCCCTCCGGCGGCACGACGTTGAGATGGATGTTGCCGTCGCCGACATGGCCGTAGGTGACGGGCAGCGCGTCGGGTCTCGCCCGCCCCAATTCGAACAGTGCATCGGTGACGAAATCGGCAAGCTTCGAGATCGGCACGGAGACGTCGGTGCGCAGATAGCGGCCGCCGCGCCCCTGCCGCTCGACCATGATCTCGCGGTAGAGCCACAGGCGCTCACCCTGCGCCCGGGTCGATGCCACGATTCCGTCCTCGACGAGATCCTCGACGCCCGCGAGAAAACTCAACAGCATATCCTTGAGGTCGATCAGTCCTCCGGACGAAACCTCGATCAGCACATAGGCGGGGTAAGGCTTGCCGAGCGGCTCGTGGAAATCCTTGCCCTCGCGCATGGTGATCTCGATGCCGCCGCGCAGGATCAGCTCGAAGGCGGTGAGCAGGTCGCTGCAGCCGCGCCGCGCCCGCGCATAGAGCGCCATCGCGTCCTCGACCGAACGCAGGCCGACGAGCGCCGTTTCGATCTGCGTCGGCCTGGGGAAGAGCTTCAGCGCAGCGGCGGTGACGATGCCGAGCGTGCCTTCCGAACCGATGAAGACCTGCTTCAGATCATAGCCGCGGTTGTCCTTGCGCAGGACCTTCAGTCCGTTCCAGATCCGGCCGTCGGCCAGCACAACTTCGAGGCCGAGCACAAGGTCGCGTGTCATGCCGTAACGCAGCACGTTGAAGCCGCCGGCATTGGTGGCGACATTGCCGCCGATGCGGCAGCTGCCCTGCGCACCGAAGGTGATCGGCAGGATGCAGTCGCTCTCCTCGGCCGCGCGCTTGGCATCCTCGAGGATGCAGCCGGCTTCGACCACCATCGCGAAGTCGATCGGGCTGATCGAGCGGATCCTGTTCATGCGCTCCAACGAGACGACGACCTCGTTGCCGTCAGCCGCCACCGCCGCTCCGACAAGGCCGGTCAGCCCGCCCTGTGGCACGACGGGGATCCTCTCGGCATGGCAGCGCCTCATCAGCGCCGACATCTCTTCCACCGAGCTGGGCCGCGCCACCGCCAGCGGGCGGCCGAAATGGTCGCCCGACCAGTCGCGGCTGTAGCGGACAAGGTCCTCTGCCTCGGTCAGTAACCCGCCATCTGACAGCACGCCGGTGAGGGCGGCGATCAGAGATGCGGAATTGGGCGGCACGGCATTCATGAACTGAACCTGGACCCTTCCGGAAAACGACTGGACAACCACCAATCTTGTCGTGTTATCATACAACCCTGATTTAGAACATCAAGCGACGCCATGCTTCCCGAAGCCGTTTGATGTGGATGGTCAGACCGGCAAATCACTGAATTCGGAGGACTTTCCCAATGAGCGACGCCCCCGGCTTTCGCTATATGCACACCATGATCAGGGTGCTCGACCTCGACAAGTCGATCGCCTTCTACACCGAAGTGCTCGGCATGACCTTGCTGCGCCGCGAGGATTATCCCGGCGGCAAGTTCACCAATGCCTTTGTCGGCTACGGGCCGGAGGACAAGGAAGCGGTCGTCGAGCTGACTTTGAACTGGGGCCGCGAGGAACCCTATGAGATAGGCACCGGCTTCGGCCATCTGGCACTCGGCGTCAACGACATCTACGCCGTTTGCGCCGAGCTGGAAAAGCGCGGCGCCAAGATCCCGCGCAAGCCCGGACCGATGCAGCACGGCACCACCCACATCGCCTTCGTCGAGGACCCGGACGGCTACAAGATCGAGCTGATCGGTCTGGACACTATGCAGTAAATTCAGCCCGGACTGCACCGGCCTCGCGCCGATGCGGTCCCCCTGCGTCCGCGCTTGCTTGGGAGGCGGTGCGGATCGGTCCGTCACTTGATGACCGCTATCTTGCTGCGGTCGATGGTGATTGCGACGGCGGCGATCAGCACCGCGCCGAACACCATGTTCTCCAGGAAGATATTGACGCCGACGAAGGTCATGCCGATGCGCACGATCGAGATGATCAGCGCGCCGACCGCGGTGCGCGCGACGCCACCCAGCCCGCCGGTGATCGCAGTGCCACCGACAATGACGGCCGCGATGGCCGGCAGCAGGAGCTGGTTGGCGAGCACCGGCGAACCGCTCGACAGCCTGGCCGCCAGCACGACGCCGGCGATGGCCGCCAGCATCCCCGATGCGGCAAAGGCGATGATCTTGGTGCGGTCTACATTGATGCCCGCCGCCCAGGCCGCCGGTTCGCCGGCGCCGACCGCGATCGCCTGACGGCCGAAGCGCGTATAGCGCAGCACCAGGAAACTGACGATGCCGATCAGCGCCGAAATCAGCACCACCATCGGCAGGCCAAAAATCGTGGCGTTGATCCAGGCGGTCTTTTCGCGGCCCGCTTCCTCGATGGTGATGGCGCGGCCGTTAGAAACCCAGAGCGCCAGGCCCGTGACCACGCCGCCGGTGGCCAAAGTCGCGACGAAGGACGGCACGCGTAGCTTGACATGCACGATGCCGCTCAGCAGCCCAAAGGCGAGGCCGGACAGGATCGCCACCGGAAAGGCGGCGAAGCCGAGCGTAGGCAAGAGCTGCGCCAGCATCACGCTTGCCAGCGAGGCGACCGCCTGGATCGACAGGTCAATGCCGCCGAGCAGGATCGCGAAGGTGACGCCGGTGGCCAGGATGAACAGCACGGCGGTGTTGGCGAAGAGCAGCGCCAGCGTCTCGCCGGTCAGGAAGCCGGGCGCGGCGATCTCGATGATCAGCAGCAAGGCGACGAGCAGGACCAGCGGTATGGCGCCCTGCGTCCACTTGCCCTCGAACACCTGCCTGATGGAAAAACCCTCGTTCATCGGCTCACACCATCGCTCGCAAGAGGTCTACCTGCTTGGGCTTGTTGCCCGGGCTGGCGTCGAAGCGCGCCGTGATCTCGCCGTCGCGCATCACCAGCACCTGGTGCGACAAGCCGATCGTCTCTTCCAGCGTATCGGAGATCAGAAGGATCGCCACGCCCTCCTCAGAGAGATCGCGCACCAGCTCGTAGACCTCTTCCTTGGCGCCGACATCAAGCCCACGCGTCGGATGGTCGAGCACCAGGATGCGCGAGCCGGCCGTCATCCAGCGCGCCAGCACCACCTTCTGCTGGTTGCCGCCGCTGAGCTTGCGGCAGGCGGCGTCCGGTCCGGGCGCCTTGATGCTGAGCCGCTTGATCCAGTCGGCGGCAAGCCGCCGCTCCTTGCCGTAGTCGATGGCGCCGTTGCGCATGACGCTCGAGAGATCCGCCAGCGAAATGTTCTCGGCGATCGACAGGAACATCACCAGCCCTTCCAGCCTGCGCTCGCGCGGCACATAGCCGATACCCCTGCGCACCGCCGGTTCCGGCGAGCCGAAGCGCACCGGCTCGCCGGCGATCTTCATCTCGCCGGCGTCATGCGGCAGGAATCCGCCGATGGTGCGGGTCACCTCTTCACGGCCGGAACCGACGACGCCGGCGATGCCCACGATCTCGCCGGCGCGGATCGAAAGATCGACCCCGTGATAGAAGCCGTTAGCGCCCAGCCCCTTGGCCTCGACCATGATCTTGTCGCCCGGCGGCTGTTGGCGCGCCTCGCGGTAATATTCGGCCTGCAGCCCGCGCCCCACCATGATCTCGTGCAGCTCCGGCGCGGTGACTTGCGTGGCGCGGTGCTCGGCCACGACCGCGCCGTCCTTCATCGTGTAGACGCGGTCGGAAATCGACAGCACCTCGTCGAGCCGGTGCGAAACAAAGACGAAGCTGGCGCGGGACTTCAGCGAGCGCACCCGCGCGAACAGAACCTCGATATCGGCGGCGTTGAGCACCGAGGTCGGCTCGTCGAGCAGGATGAGCAATGGACGCTCGACCATCTCCTCCAGCGTAAGCGCCTTGGCGAGCTCGACCATCTGGCGCGCTGCGAAGGTCAGCTCGGAGGTGCGCGCGGTGACGTCGATGTCGACGCCGATCTTGGCGAGCTGCCGTCGCGCCGCCGCGTTCATGGCACGCCAGTTGACGAGGCCGAAGCGGGTGAAACCGTCTTCTTCCCCCAGATAGATGTTTTCGGCGACAGTGAGGTTGAGCACCAGCGACTGTTCCTGGAACACCATGCCGATGCCGTGCCTGGCCGCGTCGCGGGCATTGCGCAGCTTTAGCGGCTCCCCATCCAGCGTAAGTGAGCCGCCATCCGGCCGGTAGCCGCCGGCCAGCAGCCGCATCAGCGTCGACTTGCCGGCGCCGTTCTCGCCGATCAGCCCCACCACTTCGTTTGGCCGCACCTCTATGGAGACGTCGCGTAACGCCTGGACGCCGGGGAAATTCTTGATGATGTTCGACGCCTGCAGCATGGCGGTCACTTCACGATCTTGAGCCGAACGCGGTCGAGCGACAGCGCCACGGCGGCGATGATCATCAGGCCCTGCACCGTCTGCTGGATATAGGGCGAGATGCCGAGCAGGATCATGCCGTTGGCCAAAACGGTGACGATCAGCACGCCGATCAGCGTATTGACGACGCCACCCTCGCCGCCGGTCAGCGCCGTGCCGCCGACGACCACGGCCGTGACCGCGGCAAACAGCCTGCCGTCGCCGATGACGGCATGCGACTGGCCGAGCTGGGCCGCGGCGAGCACGCCTGCAATGCCGAAGAAGAAACCCGCCAGCGCGAAGGCCGCGATGCGCACGCGCGTGACGTTGACGCCAGAGAGCTTGGTCACGTCCTCGTCGCCGCCGATGGCCAATATGTGGCGGCCGAGCCTTGTGTAATATTGGATAATGGCGGCAAGGGCGAACGCGCCGATGGCGACCCAAACCGCCAGCGGCAGTCCGAGGAAACGATGCAAGGCGAGGTCGCGGATCGAAGCGTCATTGAGGCGGATGGCCGAGCCGCCCAGCATGTAGACCGACAGGCCGAGCCCGATGAACCACATGCCGAGCGTCGCCATGAAGGATGGGATGCGCAGCATCGTCTGCACGAGGCCGCTGATCAGCCCCATGATCGTGCCCGCGGCGACCGCCGCCAGCACCGCCCACCAGCCATAATCGTTGCCGTTGCTGTCATTGGCGGCCAGTAGCACCACCACCATCGCCGCCACCGACAGCGTGCCCTCGACCGAAAGGTCGATGCTGCCCATCAGGATGATGAAGGTCAGCCCCATCGCCAGTGTCAGCGGCACGGCGGCGGAGTTCGCCAGTCGCACCAGATTGCGCAGCTCGATGAAATTGGGATTGGCGATGGTGATCAGAATGCACAGCACGACCAGCACCGCCAGCGGCGCGAGCCTGCGCCAGCGCCTGCCGCCGAGCATGCTGGCGATGCGGCCGGGGAGGAATGTCATAAGCGTCGTCCGCTCGATGTCCGAAACGGACTTCAGGGGTTCTGTCTGGATTGTCAAGAAACCGCTTCCCGTCTGCTGGTGACAGGCGTCGTGGCCACGGGCGCAAGACGCCGGCAAAAAGGGAGCGGGCCGCTGCCAGGGAGAAGCCGGCCCGCCCCAACGGGTCAGGCGCGGATCGCTCCGGTCACCCGGCCCCACAGATCGTTCCAGTCAATCTCGGGCTTCGACTCGACATTGGTCTTGTAATATTCCTCGACATTGTCGTGCGAGATCAGCACCGCCTTGCCGTAGAATTCGCGGTGCTCCGGCGGCTCCTTGGCCGGATCGAACTTGCCGATCTTGGCGTTGTAGCCGATCGCAAGCCCCATGCCGCCCTGCCAGAACGGATCCGAGGTGACCGTGCAGGCGAACTCGCCTGTGCGCACCGCGTCAACTGCCGTCTTGATGCCGTCGACGCCGACGATCGGCACCTTGCCGGCGAGGTTCTCGGCGCGCAGCGCTTCGAGCGCGCCGGAGCCCATGTCGTCATTGGCGGCCCAGATGCCCTTGATGTCGTCGCCGAAGCGGGTCAGCAGATTGCCCATCAGGTCGAAGGCCTCGGTCGATTTCCAGTTTGCGACCTGGAAGTCGAGCAGCTTGATGTCGGGATTGGCGGCAAGCGCCGCATCGAGGCCCTTCTTGCGCTCGATCGCGGCCGTGGTCGAGATCAGGCCGCCGAGCGCGACGATGCCGCCCTTGCCGCCCATCGTCTTGAACAGGATCTCGGCGATGGTCTTGCCGCTGGCGATGCCGTCGAACTCGATATGCGAGACATAGTTCGGGTTGAAGTCTTTTGGATGCAGGTCCGCCGGCTTGTTCCACTGCGTCACCACATAGGCGCCGGCCTTGGCGCAGGCTTCGACGATGGGGCGCGCGTCAGGCGTGTCGTTGGGGTCGGAATTGAGCACCATGTTGCCGTTGGTCTTGGCCAGCATCGCCTTGATGTCGGCGATGCCCTTCTCGCTGTTGCCTTCCGAAACCAGCGTGACATGCTCCAGCCCGGCCCATTTGGCATAGGCCTCGGCGCCGGTCTTCCACACCGCGTGATAGGGATTGGACAACGAGCGGATCGACGTCACCAGCGTCGGCTTGTCGGCCGCGCGCAATATGTTCGGCATCGCCAGCGTCACCGCGCCGGCGGCGGCGCCCACCATCAGCGTCCGGCGGCTGACCCTGCCGGAAAAAACAAGACCATTGCTGTCCTTCATTTCGAACCTCCCGATTGAATTTGTTTCCCGCCCGGCGCTTGCGCAGGAAGCGCGGCCGGGTCCTCCAGCGAGGGTCGTCGATCTCCTCTACTTGTATGACAACCCTTCAACACGGCAACCATACTCTTTCTCTTGACGCGGCACAAGCGACTTGAGATCGTCCCGCGCACGAAGAGCGAGGCATTGACTTCGCCTCGGCAAGGGAGCGAGAATGGCGGATTATATCATCGTTGGCGGCGGCTCGGCCGGCTGCGTTCTTGCCGCCAGGCTGAGCGAGGACCCCGACCTGTCGGTGGTTCTGCTCGAGGCCGGTCCGCCCGACACGGACCGCTACATCCATATGCCGGTCGGCTTCTTCAAGATGACGTCGGGACCGCTGATCTGGGGCTATGACACCGCGCCCGGCAAGGAGATCGACGGCCGCGTCATGGTCTATCCGCAGGCACGCGTGCTGGGCGGCGGCTCCTCGATCAACGCTCAGGTGTTCACGCGGGGCTGCCCGCAGGACTATGACGACTGGGCGACTGACTTCGGCTGCGCGGGATGGAGCTACGCCGATGTGCTGCCCTACTTCGTCCGGTCCGAGGGCAACGACACCTTTGCCGGTCCGCAGCACGGCATCGAGGGTCCGCTGGGGGTTTCCAGCGGGGCGCCGCACCCGCTGACTCGGATCTTCGTCAAGGCGGCGCAGCAGGCCGGCCTGCCCTTCCGCGCCGACTTCAATGCCGGCGAGCAGGAAGGCGCCGGCTTCTACCAGACCACGACGCGCAACGGCAAACGCTCGAGCACCGCGGTCACCTATCTCAAGCCCGCGATCGGCCGCAGGAATCTGACGCTGCGCACCGACGCCACGGTCAGCCGCGTCGTCGTCGAGAACGGACGCGCCATTGGCGTCGAGATCGTCGCCAACGGTCGCACCGAGCTCATGCGCGCCGAGCGCGAGGTGATCGTCACCGCCGGCGCCATAGGCTCGCCGAAACTCCTGATGCTGTCCGGCATCGGCCCGGCCGCGCATCTCGGCCAGCATGGCATCAAGGTGGTGCATGACCTCGCCGGCGTCGGCCAGAACCTGCACGACCACATGGACGTCGACGTCGTCGCCGAACTCAACGGGCCGCACAGCATCGACCGCTACAAGAAGAAGCGCTGGCAGGCCATTGCCGGTCTCGAATACGCGCTGTTCGGCAAGGGACCGGTGGCTTCCAACATCGTCGAGGCCGGCGGTTTCTGGTGGGGTGACCGCTCCGAGAAGACGCCGGACATCCAGTTCCATTTCCTGCCCGGCGCCGGCGTCGAGGAAGGCATCGGCTCGGTCCCCGGCGGCAATGGCTGCACGCTGAATTCTTACCATGTGCGGCCGCGTTCGCGCGGCAGCGTCACGCTGCGCTCGGCGGATTTGCGCGATGCGCCGGTCATCGATCCCAATCCCTTTGCCGAGCGCTACGACCTCGAGCGCGCCATCGACGGCATCGAGATCAGCCGCGAGATTCTCTCTCAGCCGGCCTTCGCCAAATACATCAGCCGCGAGTATCTGCCTGGAGCGGCCACGCAAGGACGCGCGGCGCTCGAAGCCTTTGCCCGTGAGCATGGGCGCAGCGCCTACCATCCGGTCGGCACCTGCCGCATGGGCGGCGATGCCGAGAGCGTCGTCGATCCCGAGCTTCGTGTGCGCGGTCTTGCCGGCCTGCGCGTCTGCGACAGCTCTGTGATACCGCGCATCGTCTCTTCCAACACCAACGCAGCGGTGATCATGATCGCCGAGAAGGCGGCGGATATGACCATCGGCAAGACACCAGCGGCATAGCTCACTCGTCCTCGAACATCTCGCGTGGCGGAAAATCCGCGCGGCTGTAGTCGACGACGATGAACTTGCCGCCCTGGTAGCGCTCGACCACCGGGTTGTCGGTCACGTTGCCGCGCACACGCTCGGCCTGGCCGTCGGAACTGTCCTGCGGCGTCCAGCCGAGCTTAAGCCTTGCATCCTTTCGCCAGAAGCCGCGGCTATTGTTGGACTGGCCCCAGATGACCGAGCAATCGACGCGCTCCGCCGCAGCACAGCGCTCGATCAGGCGCACGAAGTCGTCATGCGAGATCCAGGTCGAGAGGATCCGCTCGTCGGGCACTTCCGGCAGCACGGAACCGATTCGGATCAGCACGCTTTCGACGGCATGCTTGTCGAAATAGAGCCGCGCCAGCATCTCGCCATAGGCTTTCGAAAGGCCGTAGTAGCCGTCGGGCCGCAAGAGGCAATCCTGGTCGAGGATCTGCGTGCGTTCGTAGAGGCCGACCGCATGAACGGAGGACGGAAACACGACGCGCGCTTTCTCCCGGCGCGCCACTTCGTAGACATGATAGGCGCCCCGGAAATTCGGGCCGAGCACGGTCTCGAAGGATTGCTCGGTGGAGATGCCGCCGAAATGCAGGATCAGCCCACAGCCCTTGGCCAGTTCGTTCACCGCCTTCTGGTCCTCGAGATCGGCTGTCCTGAAACTCGCTCTGTCCGGCAGCGGGATCGGCAAGGGCGCGATATCGGTTAGCCGCAAGGTCCAGCCCATGGCTGCCAATCTCGTTGAAAGCAGCCGCCCGATCGTGCCGGAAGCTCCGGTCAACAACACAGGTTTGGTAGGAACCATCAGCCCCTCCCCTTTCTTGGCCGCCGCCCGGGTGTTAGTTCGCGCCAGCTAAGGCGAGCAAAGATCGCCTGCGGCACGACCGGTGCAAATATCATCATATCACCAGACAAATTATGGCTTGCCTACAAACGCGGTTCGGTTATTGCTTTAAGACGATGAGACGTTCCTTTGGCCTTCCCCCGCAGATCAGTCGCACGGCCCAGGTTGCCGACTGGTTTGCGCGAGAAATACGTGCCGGTCACTTGACCAGCGGCGAAAAACTGCCGACGGAGCAGGAGCTTATCGCGCAATTCGGCGTCAGCCGCACGGTAATCCGGGAAGCCATGGCCTCGCTGCGCTCGGAAGGGCTTGTTGTCAGCCGCCAGGGGGCGGGCGTGTTCGTCGCGGATCATCAGGCCGCCACCACCTTCCGCATCATCTCCGACGAGCTCACCTCGCTGACCGAAGTCCAGAACGTGCTGCAGCTTCGGCTTGCGGTGGAGCAGGAAGCCGCCGGCATCGCCGCCGAGAAACGCAGTGACGACGACCTTGCCCGCATGCGCAACTGCCTCGATGCTATCGACGCTTCGATCGCGGCCGGCGAGAGCGCCATCGAGCCGGATTTCGCCTTCCACCGGGCGATCGCATCCGCAACCGGCAACCCCTATTTCGAACGCTTCATGCATTTCCTCGGACCCGTCATCATTCCGCGCCAGCTGATGCGCCCGCGCGACGAAACGCCTGAGCAGCGGCGGCTGTATCTGGAGCAGGTCCAGACGGAGCACCGCCGCATCTACCAGGCGATCGAGCGGCAGAATGTCGAAGCCGCCCGCTTCACCTTGCGCGAGCATCTGGAAGCTGGCCGCGAGCGCTATCGCCGCATGGTCGACGGTCCGGCAAGGCGGTAACACAGGATCCATGGGACCTAAGCCATCTCGGCCACCGGCATCTTGCAGACCTGCATAAGGGCGGCGAGCTGGCGTTCCTCATCCGCTGTCAGGTCGAGCAGCGGCGAGCGGACCGGTCCGCAGTCGATGCCGGCAATGCGCGCGCCCGCCTTGACGATCGACACGGCATAACCGGCGCGCCGGTTGCGGATGGCGAGATAGGGCAGAAAGAACGAGCGGATGAGATCGTCGACCTCGGCCTTGTGGCCTGCCCGCAAGGCGTTGAAGAAACGCAGCGCGACCTCGGGCGCGAAATTGTAGATGGCCGAGGAATAGGTTGTCATGCCGATCGCCGCCGCCGCGCTGGCATGGACCTCGGCCGTCGGCATGCCGCCGATAAAGACCAGCCGGTCGCCCATGCGATAGCGCGTGGCGGTGAGCAGCTCGATGTCGCCGAAGCCGTCCTTGAAGCCGATCAAGTTAGGGCAATCCTGCGCCACGCGCTCGAGCGTCTCGGGCGTCAGAATGGCATTGTCGCGGTTGTAGGCGATCACGCCGATGCCGACCGCGCGGCAGATGGCGGTGAGATGGCGGCGCAGGCCCTCCTGCTCGGACTTGACCAGATAAGGCGGCAGCACCAGCAGGCCATCGGCGCCATTGGCCTCGGCCGCCTTGGCGAACTCCACCGCCATATGCGTGCCATAGCCGACGCCGGCGAGCAGCGGCAGGGTCTTGGGCACTGCGTGCGAGGCCGAGCGCACGACGCGTTTGTACTCCTCGAGCGTCAGCGAAAAGAACTCGCCGGTGCCGCCGGCGGCAAAAAGCCCGCTCGCTCCGGCGGCGCCCTGAGCGGCGACATGGGCGCGATAGCCGTCTTCGTTGAAGGCGCCGTTCCGGTCGAAGAACGTCAGCGGAAAGGACAGCAGTCCGCGGCCAAGGGATTTCATCAGTTCGGTCGGAGAGAAGGTCAAAGGGTGTGCTCCATGCAAGGGCCGGCGGATGGGTGTCGAGCCGGCTGGGATTGTTCTGGCGGTGACTATCGCGGCTTCATGCGGGGCCGGGCCGCACTTGCGCCGCGGCGGCGTCGATCGCCTTGCGGCCGAGGCCCGACTTGACGATACGGATCAACTCCTCCTCGCTGGTATCGGCTGTCGAGGCGTCGAGCGCGATCTCGCCCGAATGCAGGAAGTTGATGCGGTCGCAGACCTCGAAAATCTGGTTGTAGTTGTGCACGATCAGGATCACCGAGACCTGGCGCTGCTGGCGCAGGTTCTGGATGAGACCCAGCACATGCGCGCTCTCGCGCACGCCGAGCGCGGCCAGCGGCTCGTCGAGAACCAGGATTTTGGGCGACGAATAGATCGAGCGGGCCACCGCGATGCACTGGCGCTGGCCGCCGGACAGAAGGTCGACGGTGCTGTTGACCGAGGGGATCGAGATGCCCAGCGTGTCGAGATAGAGCCGCGCCTGCTCGCGCATCTTCCTGTTGTCGAGCAGGTTCAGTCCGAGTACGCGCTTGTGGTACTCGCGTCCCAGGAACATGTTGTGGAAGACGCTGAGGTCACCGATCAGCGCCAGGTCCTGATAGACGGTCTCGATGCCATGCGCGCGGGCGTCGCGTGGCGAGGCGAAACGCATCTCCTTGCCTTGTGAGACGATCGTGCCGGTATCGGGCTGGTGGAAGCCGGACAGGATCTTGATCAGGGTCGACTTGCCGGCGCCGTTGTCGCCGACCAGGGACAGCACTTCGCCCTGGCGCAGCCTGATCGAGACGTCGACCAGCGCGGTGACGGCGCCAAAACTCTTGGAGATGTTGGTCATCTCCAGCACGACAGGCGCATCGGGCGCCAGCGGCGGAATAGTTTGCGTGTTCATACGCGCCTCCGCGTGCGCAGGCGGTCGACCTGGATAGAGAGGATCATGGCGGCGATGATTGCCGCGCCGAGATAGATGTCGGAGACGGTCGCCTGGGCGCCGATCATGACCAGCCCGTTGTTGAGCGAGGCGACAACGAAGGCGCCGATCAGCGCGCCGATCACGGTGCCCGAGCCGCCCAGCAGCGACGTGCCGCCGATGACCGCCGCCGCGATCGCCTGCAACGTCAGGAAGGGACTGCCGGCCTGCGGGTCGGCCGAGGTGAATTGCGCCGTGTTGATGATGCCGGCAAAGGCGGCGCAGCCGCCGGCGATCATGAAATTATAGATCTTCATGCGGTCGGTGCGCACGCCGATCTCGCGCGCGCCGATGATGTTGCTTCCGGTCGCAATCGTGTGCAGGCCGAAGGTGGTGCGATTGAGCACCAGGGCCAGCACCAGCACGACCAGCACCGCCCACAGGAAGGGTGTGAAAGCGGTGACGCCGTGCCAGGACAAAAGCGCATCCGTCGGCTGGTAGAGGCTCTGGCCGAAGATCGCGTTGAAAGGCTGCTCGACCGGCGCCACGATCGGCTGGCTGTTGTAGATCGACACCACGATGCCTTGCAGGAAGAACAGTGTTCCGACGGTGGTGATCAGGGACGGCACCTTGAAGCGCACTGTGACGATGCCGTTGATGGCACCGACGAGGATGCCGATCAGCACACCGATCACCGCACCGACGGCCAAAGGCACCCCGTAGGTCACCGACAGCAGCGCCATGATGTAGGGCGCGATGGAGAAGATGGCGCTGAGCGACAGGTCGATCTCGCCGGTGATCATCAGCATGACTTCGGCCGTGGCGATCAAGCCCAGCCGGCCGGTGTCGCGCAGCACCACGCTCATGAACGAGGGCGACAGGAAACCTCCGTCGCTGCCGAGCTGGAAATAGATCACCAGCACGATGGCGACGACGGCGATGCTGGCCTCGCGGTAGCGCGACAACAGGATGAGCAGCTGCTCCCGCATTGTCCGGGGGACCTTGACGCCAACGGCGTTCTTCTTCGCTGGCTGTATTGCGGTGGGCGGCAAGCTTGTCTTCCTGGTTCGATGCGAGGCAAGTTCATCGGTAGCGGGCTATGCATCCGCGGCCGATGCCGTCGCCGCCCCATCGCGAGATGAGATGGCGAGGGCGGTGGCAGAGAGCCGTTAGGGCTCAGGTCGGCTCGGCATCGCTGCGGCCCTCGAAGCGCGTCTTGCCGACATAGGCGTCGACATTGTCCTTGGTCACATAGGCCTGGCTGGTGTCGCTGTTGGCCGGGCCGACGAGACCGCCGGAGAGCTTGTAGAGATACATCTGCTGCACCGGCAGGAAGCCCTGCAGATAGGCCTGCTGGTCGGTGGTGAAGTTGACGTCGCCTGACTTGATGAAGTCCAGCGTCTGCGGAAACAGGTCGAAGCCGGCGACCGCGCCGCCGCCCTTCACCAGGCCGTATTTGTTGGAGATAAAGCCGCAGGCATAGGTGTCCGAACCGCCGGTGCCGAACATGCCGTTCACGTTCTTGTGGCTGAGATAATAGCTCTCGACGCGCGAGATTTCCGTTGCCGGATCCGGGCCGGTGTTGACGACGTCGTAAGTGACGCCGCTGTTGGAGTCCTTGATCGCCTGGATATAGCCGTCGAGGCGCGGCTGAGTGTTGAGCGAGCCAGGCACGCCGATCGACAGCATGACGTGGCCGCCTTTGGGGATCAGCTTCAGCCATTTCAGCGCCGAGTTGTAGCCCGACTGATAGAGCGGCTGGCCGACATAGGAAAGCCGCTTGTTCGGACTGCCGACAGGCACGTCGGCATTGAAGGCGACCACTGGGATGCCGGCCTGAGCCGCCATTTCGGTGGCGGCGTCGAAAGCCGTCGGATCGACCAGGCACACCGCGATGCCGTCTGATTTCTGCGCGATCGCCGTCTGCATGGCGCTGACCATTTCGGAGACGACGTTCTTCTGCGAACCCGTCCACTGGTAGCTGCAGCCGAAGGCGGCGCAGGCGTCCTGGATGCCATAGACAGTCGGCGTGAAGAACTGGTCCAGCGTCACATGGCAGACGAAATGGAATTTGTAGGGCTTCTTCGGCAGGCCAGCCGATGAATCAGCTGCTTTTGCCGCGCTGATGCCCGCCAGTCCGCCGGCAAGGCCGGCGGCGCCGATGCCGAGCTTGCCGGCCAGCGCGAAGGCGCCGCGCCGGCTCATCGCGGCGTTCCCCAAGTCCATGTGGTTCTTCGTTTCGTCGTTCACCGCTTCCTCCCTTTTTGCGGGCTTACCCGCTTGTGTGTCATGTGGTTACATTGTTATATGATAAGTTAGGTGTCAATGGCCTTTCGACGCGGATCGATGGCGGGCTCTCGGGCGATATCGCCGCGGCAAGCCGGCTCGGACAAAAACAGGGATCAAGGGAAGCAAAGATGGCTGAAATCGAGTTCAGGACTGTTGCGAAGAACGGGCTCGAGGTGACGACGATCGGACTCGGCGGCACGGGGCTCGGCAACATGTATCGCGCCGTCGATACAGATGCCGCGGTCAACACCGTGCACGCAGCCTATGACAGCGGCATCCGTTATTTCGACACCGCCCCTGTCTACGGCTTCGGCGTCAGCGAGACGCGGTTGGGCCTTGCGATCCAATCGCTACCCCGCGCCGACATCGTCATCTCATCCAAGATCGGCTACGACCTCGTGCCGATCCCGCCCGAGAAGCTGAAGCCTGCGCTGTGGGACCAGCCGGGCTCCTTCCGCGCCGAGTTCGACTATTCGCGCGATGCCGTGATGCGTTCGCTCGAAGGCACGCTGAAGCGGCTGGGCACCGACTATGTCGACATGGTCTCGATCCACGATCCGGACGAGGCAATCCATTTCGGCCCCGGCGAGGACCCCTACGCCAGGAGCCGTTTTCGCGAGGCCATGGACGGCGCCTATCCCGCGCTCGACGAGCTACGGTCGCAGGGCGTCATCAAGGCGGTCGGCGTTGGCATCAACCAGTGGCAGATGCTGTCTGATTTCGTTGTTGCAGGAGAATTCGACTATTTCCTGCTCGCCGGCCGCTACACGCTGCTCGAGCAGGAGCCGCTGGCGACTTTGCTGCCGCTCTGCGAGCAGCGCGGCACCAGGATCATCATAGGCGGTCCTTACAATTCGGGCATCCTGGCGACGGGGGCGGTCAAGGGCGCGACCTTCAACACCCGGCCGGCGCCCGAACCGGTGCTGGAGCGGGTGCGTCGGATCGAGGCGATCTGCGCCCGCCATAAGGTTTCGTTGCCGGCGGCGGCGCTGCAGTTCCCACTCGGCCATCCGTTGGTGTCGAGCGTCATTCCCGGCGCCCGGTCGGCGGACGAGCTCAAGCAGAACCTTGCCTATCTGCGCGAGGACATCCCATCCAGTTTGTGGACCGACCTCAGAGACAGCGGATTGATTGCGCAGGGCGCCCCCCTCCCATGACCGACGAGGGTTGATGCGCATTCATCGTCCGGTTGTACATCTCAAATGGAGTGCGGAACCGTCGATTTCCGCCTGCGGATCGAATGACCGCTTTCGGCGGAGGTCGATGCGGTGCGCATGGGCTTCAATAGGCGCAAAGCTGTCATTTCCTACATCACGGCTTGGCGCCTCTCTTTTGCCAGCAACTGGTAACCTTCAACAATGATGGCTTCCCGTTGAGGGCGCGGTAATACCACGCTTAGGCGCGCTAACTTGCGGGCGCTCCCGTTTCGCGCAACTTCCCGGCGCAGTGATGCGCCCTATGGCTCGCAGCGACGATGGCGTGCCCTTCCAACGCGTTAGCCGTCCCGGTTAGACCGGGACGGCTATTGATTTATGATAAAATTGGTTGCGGGACCCGCAACCCCTGAGCAACCGTCCGGTGGAAGATGAGGCACGCGCCTTCCTAGCAGCTATAGACGTTCGCCGCTCTCGCAGCGGCGGCATAACGCCGCTCGCCTCACACGAGCCGATGCGGCGCAATGTCCTTGATGATCAGGAGGATGTCGCCGCCGTTCTGCCACTTCCCCCGATAAGCAACGACCTACTGGAAATTGAAATACAGTGCCGGCGGATACTGCGACCCGTCGGTGGCCGACACATTTGCCTGCGCCGCGGGCTTGACCCCGCCTGTGGCCATGTTGTCCAGCGGCGGCTTGGCCCGCTCGGCCTTGGCGGCAACTTCCTGCGTCACCGGGACCTTCTTCTGGGCCTCCGCCGTCTGCGACAGGGCAAGCACGACGAACAGCCCTGACATGACGAATTTCCTGACGGTTTTGCTCTTCTGGCTCTGTGGCCTCATGGCTTGAAACCAGTCGCGTCGAGCACGGCGACTTGGTTGCCGTCGATGTAGAAGCGGATCGCGTGCGCCTCGTTGTCCATGTCTATGCGCGTCGGTTGCGCGCCCAGCGTCCCCGGGGCGGTCCTGGCATATTTCGAGGGAAAATCCCCAGCCGGTGCGTAGCGGAAGAGTAAAGCCAATGCGATACATCCGGCGGCGAATACAAGGAAGGTAAGTCTGGAAGAAGTTGTCGACGTCATCTAGTGGTTCCTTCAGGTTGAAGTGGCATCTACGGTTCGCTTCTCCAGAAATAGAAACATGACATTTGACGTAACCAAGATCTGTTCAAGAACCTTGTGCCATGACTAGCTAGAAGGCGGCAGCGGTCGGCGGGCGAAAAAGTGATGGTACTTTCGACTCGCGTACGCGCGACCCGCGCACTCACGCCCAACGAGAATTCCGCACAAGCGATTTCAAGTTTCGGGTTTCTCTTTACTTAGCGAATCGTTATTTCCGCTGCGAAGAGCCGCGGCTTTTATGCTCGCCGACATCCGCTAGGCACTTTCATCGATGCTAACCTTGGAGGCCACAGTACATTGTCTAGCATAATCTGGTAGTCGCGATGACGCGGTCACGTCGCCGCATTGTTCAGAAGCAATCGCGATACATTTGCAGGGCAACAAGGCCGAGAGAGGCCAGTCTTACAATTGATGTGTAGCGCATAGTTGTTCATTTTGGTTAAATGTTACTGTATGATCTGGAACAAATCCACTGCTCCACCTTCTATCAGTTCTGAATGATCGATGTCGCTTGAAGATACTTCTTCACTCATATATCGACAGGGCTTAATTATGTCGATGACGGTGCTGCTGTCTTGTGCTATGTTTTGTTCAGCCTGCTGCAAGAATTGCAGCGGTGGTGCCAGAGGCTGCCGATGCGTTACCTGAACTCCGCTCACTATATCGATGTGGTGGCCAAGACCGGGTCAATCCGCGCCGCCGCAGAATTGCTCGCCATAACCTCGACGGCGCTCAACCGGCGTATATTGGCGATGGAGGCCGAACTCGGCGTTGCGATTTTCGAGCGACTGCCTCACGGCGTGCGATTGTCCAGCGCCGGCGAACTTCTAGTGCAGCACATGCGCAACCAGTTATCCGATATGGAGCACGTGAAATCGCAGATTGCAGACCTTGCTGGCGCCCGGCGTGGCCATGTGGCGATCGCCTGCAGCCAGGCACTGTTGCCCTACCATTTGCCGATGCAGATCTCACTCTACCGCAAGGAACATCCGAATGTGACCTTCGGAGTGCACCTGCGCGACCGGGAGGAGGCCGAGCGTGCCTTGGTCGATCACACGGCCGACATCGCCATCGTCTACGAGCCAACCCGGCTGGCTGCTTTCATGACTCTGATGCGGGTGCACCAGCCGGTGCATGCGGTTATGCGGCCCGATCATCCGCTGGCTTCTCATGAGACGGTGCGCTTGCGCGCTTGCCTCGACTATCCAATCGCGCTTCCCACATCAAGTTACGGCGTGCGCTACCTGCTCGACATCGGGGCGCAATCGTCATCGCTGCAGCTGGAGCCGGTAATTCAATCGGACAGCTTCGTATTCCTGCGCAACCACGCTATTTCGGAGGATATCATCACCTTCCATTTCCCAATTGGCCTGTCCCACCAGACGATGACCGGTGATATGATCTCCCGGCCGCTCGACCCGCGCGACGTGCCCGCTGGCATGCTCTATGTCGGCCAACTCAAGGGCCGCACCCTGCCGGTGGCCGCTGCCCGTTTCGCCGACCAGCTTTCCGACTCGCTGGCGCAGCAGTATGACGTGTCGTGAGGCACCTGCCACTCAGCTTGATGACTGGATAAGGCTGTGGGGGTAAGCGTTGCGGATGTATGCGCACCCGACGGGTGCGCAGCGACACTGTCCGGGCCTTTGTCGGCCCTCGACCTGCATGCCGACGATAGCAAAAGAACGCCCCCTCAATAGTGGGTCTTACGATGTAGCGGTCTACCGCTACCATCGTTCCCCACATTCGTTTTTGACGCCATTGGGGCTCGGCCCCTCGACAAGGTGGCCTTGGGGGTCAAAAGGAGATCATCGCACAGCCGCCTCTTTTCAATTTTTCACCCGCGATCCAATTGGCGCATTTCTGCGACATCGACACCGTGCGTGTCGAACCACCATTCCGGACTCTTGTCGGCATGCCGGTCGCGAAGCCGCACGTACTTGGCGCGAAGCCGCTTCTGGCGTTCGACCTCTTCCTCAAAGAAAGGGTGATCCAGCATGCCGCCCATTACGCAAATGCGGCGAAGCAGCTTTCGCAGAACGTATCCCTGCTCCTTGTTGCCAGGTCGATATCCGCTTTCAATCACCTTCATCGCTGTATCGCGCAACGTGGTGAGTGCGTTGTCAGCCGGGATGCCGTTGACGATCATGTCGAGGCGCTCAAGGCCGAAGCCGGCGTCGATGCAGGTCCCGAGCGGATTGACGATGTTTCCGATCTCGACCACACCCTTGTGGAACTCCGTGCAGTATCCACTGATACTGCCATCGCTCCACGTGCATTCCGAATCCGGGATAATCGGCACGCGCCCGCGATAGAGCGGGCTCCATTCGGTCAGTCGGTCCGGATGAATGGTCGCGTGATCTGGAACCAGCCCGAGCGTTTCCAGAAACTCGAGCCAGAAATCTATTGCTTCGCCGACGGTCATCTCCCTGAAGGAGAAAAGGCCGAGCATGGTGAAATTGAGAAAGTGGGTTCCGTCTCCGATCTCGTCGAGGTCGCCCATGCGCAAGCATGCCTGGCTGTTGGCGACGGTTCCAATGTAGGAGGGATCCGAGAAGAACGATTTGTACTGCTGCATTCCAGCGCTGCAGAAAAGCGTGGTTTCGTCGTGCGGCTGTACGGATTCAAAACGTGTGAAATTGATGCCCTTTGAAAGGCAAAAGTCTTGATATCGCCGGATCAGGCGTCCCGCGGTGACATAGGCAACCTCCTTAGCGGAGGCGGGTCAGGACTATGAATTGCATGCTTATCTCCTTTCTTGCTTCTTCTCTATTTGCTGGCACAACAGGTTGGAAAAACAACAGCGCCGCTCTCGCAGCGCTGGTGCCGATTACCTCCATGGAGCGAACGCTTAAGGGCGAAGAGCTTGCGGTTCATCCGCATCATCGACGGCGCCATTGAGTATGTCCTTCACATGGACCAGCGCATTTCGAACCGCGGCCCCTCCGGCGTAGAAAGTAAGTTGCAGGATCGCTTCGACGATCTCCTCGCGGGTTGCGCCCGCCCTGAGCGCGGCTTGAGTATGCGCCCGCAATTGCGTGACGGTGTGTGTGACGCACGAAGCGATCACCACGAGTTCACGGGTGACGTAATCGAGACCGGGGCGGGTGGTGATGCCGCCAATGGCCCATTCTATAGACATGTCCGTGAAGTCCGGACAAAGGTCTTGCATGTCGCGCACAAGAGCCTCGCCGGCTCCGGCTCCGAACAGCCGCTCGAAATAAGCCAGCCCGCGCTGGCGTAGTTCGGGGTTGGAAATCATGGCTGGTCTCCTTTTTCATTCGAAGAGAAAGTTGGGCAATGATCGCCCACTCGGTCCATGCCGATCTTCATGTACGACTTGGCGCGGGCTGTTTTCACCGTCGCTGCGTATCTCACATCGACAGGGACGATCGTGGCGCTTCATGTGCAACCCGTTGAGGCGTCGGAACACGTCTCCCCGGCTGCATGGAGAACCGATCGGAAGCCGATGGCGAGACGATCCCAGAGATTGGTCGTGCCGACGAGCAAGGTCAGCTTGGCGAGTTCGTCGCGATCGAATTGTTCCCGAGCTTGCTGGTGGATGGCATCGGTCACGTGCGTCGTGGACAGCACGGTCAGAGCCTCCGTCCAGGCGAGCGCGGCGCATTCGCGCGCCCTGAATGGCATTGCCGGATCACGCCAGGCGTGGAGCACGCGAAGCCGCTCTTCCGTCTCGCCATGCAAGCGGGCGTTGCGTATGTGCGAATGGATGCGGCAGGCACAGCCATTGATCTGGGAGGCACGCATCTTCACCAGCACGATCAGGCTCTGTTCGAAGCCGCAATTCTTGACCGCCTCTTCCAAGGTCCGGATCGCATTCACAGCATCGAAAGCGCTCTCCGCCGTCTGGAAGTCAAATCCCTGTTGCATGATTCTCATCCTCCGGTCGCCGGGTCGTCGGCACTCAATGCCGGTTTTCGACATCTCAGTGACCGCCGCCACCCTCGATCTTGCCCGGTTTCCGAAGCATCAGGCTGGCGCCGAGTGCTGCCACCAGGGCTGCCCCGAGCAGGTAGAACATGTCGCTGAACGCCATGATATAGGCCTGCTTCTGCACAACTCTTGCGATGGCGACGATGGCCTGGTGGGTCGCGGCGGAGCGATCGCTGATGCCATGGACCAGGAAATATCCAGTCAAACGGTCGATGCGCGCGCGGGTGCTTTGCTCGAACAGCGACACCGACTGAACCAGCACGTTCGAGTGGAATTGCTCGCGTTTCGTCAAAAACGTCTGGAGCATGGCTATGCCGGCGGCGCCGCCGAGATTTCGGATCATGTTGAAGAGCGCTGAGGCGGAGCCTGCATTCTCCTGCTCGATCCCGGCGGTAGCGATAGCGGAAAGCGGCACCATGACGAGGGCCTGACCAAAGGCCCTCACGGTGTTCGGCCAGAAAAGCTGGTCGGACGCGTAGGTCGCCGTCATCTCGATGTTCATGAAGTTGCTCGCCGCAAACAGCGCAAAGCCGATGGCGACGATCATGCGCAGGTCAAAACGCTGCATCAGGCGGGGCACCAGAGGGATCAGCACCAATTGGGGCAAACCCGTCCAGGCCAGCACCATGCCGATCTGCTCGGCATTATAGCCCTGGATGCGCGCAAGGTAGACGGGGAGGATGAACACCGCGCCGTAAAGCGCTATTCCCAGCAGGAAGCTGGCCAGAATGGCGAAACCGAAATTCCAACGCGCGAGCAGCTTGAGGTTGAGCAAGGGCCTTTCGCTTCTCAGCTCGATCCACAGAAAGAGCGAAAGACTGACGGCGGCGATCAGCGACAGCCGCACGATGAAAGGTGAGCCGAACCAGTCGTCCTTGTTTCCTTCCTCAAGCACGGTCTGCAACGCCCCGAGCCCGATCGCCATTGTGGTGATCCCCGCCCAGTCACCCTGACGCAGCAGCGAGAGTTGCATTGGCGTCCTTTCGAGGGACCCCCACAGCATGGCGACCATAAGCGCACCGGGAACGAGATTGACGTAGAAGATGTACTGCCAAGCCCAGTTCTCGGTGAGATAACCCCCGATCGTCGGTCCGATCGCCGGAGCAAAGGTCGCCGACAACGCAAACAGCGCGAACCCGATCGGCTGCTTCGCCTTGGGCAGGAGAGTTATGGTGATGGTGAAAGCAACCGGGATCAGGACGCCCCCGCAAAAGCCCTGAAAGGCTCGCAGGACGATCATTTCCTGCAGGTTTTGCGCGAAGGCGCAGGCGACGGAAAAAGCAAGAAACAAGATCGCGTTGGCCAGCAGATAGATACGGATCGAGCAGACCCGTGACAGCCATCCGGTGAGCGGAATGACGACAATTTCCGCGACGAGATAGGCGGTCGATATCCAGCCTCCATCGTCGATACCGGCGCCTATGGCGCCTTGAATGTCGGCGAGCGAAGCATTGACAATCTGGATATTGATTACCGCCATGAAGGCTCCAAGCGTCGAGCCGATGACCGCGACCCAGGATTTAAGAGATGCCGACTGGCCCTCGAGCTGGGCTCGACTCGGCGTTTTTTCGCGTGCGGAGTGGGTGGTTAGAGTTGCAGGCACGGTCGGACTCCTTGGTACTAGGGAACCAACAGGCAAAGATGTTGGACGGCGGCCGGCGAGCTGACGGGAGGGGGATCCGCTCAGCAGTGCCGATCATCGGCTGACGATGATCCGGCGACCGCCGTCCAATTCGCGCTGTGCGGCGCGAAAGGCTGATTTCGTGTCGATAGTCGGTTCGACCGACATGCCGGCCCGAAGCAATCCGGCGAGCCCGCCGCCCTCGATCGCGATCTTCACCGGAATACGTTGGACTATCTTGGTGAAGTTGCCGGTGGCGTTATCGGGGGGCAGCAGGGCGAATTCGAGCCCGCTTGCTGGCGACAGGCTGTCGACTTTCCCCCTGAGCGCCACACCGGGGAAGCCGTCGACTGCGAGTTCGACCGGCTGTCCGCTGCGCACATGGGCGAGTTGTGTCTCTTTGAAATTCGCCACGACATAGACCGCATCCAGTGGAACCACAGCCATGAGTTGGGTTCCGGCCTGCACGTACTGGCCCACGCGAAGCGAGCGAGCCCCGACTGTGCCGTCGACCGGCGCGGTGATCACGGTGTAAGAGAGGTTGAGCTGCGCCTGGCGCAGCGCTGCGCGGCTGCGATCCGCTTCTGCGTAGGCCTTACCGCGCTCGCTCGCGAGCACGTCGATCGCCTTGCCTGCCGCAGCCAGCGCGGCGCGATCGCGCTGCAACTGGGCTTCGTTCTCGCCGAGCGCAGCCACAGCCTCCTGTGCCCTCTGGCCGGTGCCATACCCGCTGCTCAGCAAGGTCTTGTACCGATCGTTCTCCTGTCGCGCGAAAGTGAGCTTCGCTTGCGTCGCGGCGACATTCGCCCTTTGCTGTTCTATCACCGAATTCTGCAGGGCGATTTGAGCGTCCAGATTGCGCAGCGCTGCCTCCGCTGCTTCGACGTTGGCTTGCGCCTGGTCTAGCGCGGCCCTGGCATCGCGATCATCGATGCGGGCGAGGACCTGCCCTGCCCTGACGCGCGTGTTGTCCTCCACGAGCACCTGGGCGATGTAGCCAGAGGTCTTCGGAGCCACGATCGTATAGTCGGCCTTCACATAAGCATCGTCGGTCGATTCGAGGTACTGGCCAACTGTCCAGTAGTCATAACCGTAGGATGCCGCGGCGGCGAGGCCAGTCACCAGGCCCATCGCTATTGCAACTCGCTTGACGATCCGTCCTCGTGACCGCGGCGCTTCCCCTGCCTCGAGCTCCAGGATGGCTGGATTGACGGTTACGTTCATCGCGATCTCCTTTTCGGCGGGAGCATGGCCGGCTCACTCGAGGAGTATGCGTTAGCACCATGGATGTGATAATCAGCGGACTAATGGAAGGATCATCCATTGGCAGGGGACAATCCGCTCGATGGACAGACTCACAAGCCTGATCGTGTTTGGCCGTGTTGTGGAATGCGGCGGATTTTCCGCGGCAGCCCGACGGCTCAACATGTCGACGACGATGGTCAGCAACCACGTCCAGGCGCTGGAAGACCGGCTAAACGTTCGACTTCTCAATCGCACGACCCGCAAGGTAAGTCTGACCGAGATCGGCCAAGCTTACTACCAGCGTTCCTCGCAGATCCTCGCCGACCTCGACGAGGCGGACCGCATCGCCAGGGCGCTCCAGGCAACGCCACAAGGCAAGCTTCGCCTTCACTCCAGCATGAGCGTCGTTCGTTTCCTGGCCCCGGTCATTTCAGAGTTCGTTGATCTTTATCCGACCGTTTCGGTCGATCTGACCGTCAGCGAAAGGATGGTCGACATGGTGGAGGAAGGGTTCGACCTGGCCATGCGTTCGTTGCCACTTCCTGATTCAAGCCTGATCGTGCGGCGACTGACATCGTGGCGCAACATCGTCTGCGGCTCGCCTGCCTACTTCGAACGCAATGGGACGCCGCTTCATCCCGGTGACCTTGTACGTCACAATTGCATGCGCCATGCCTCGTACCCATTCGGTGATGAGTGGCGTTTCGAAGGCCCGGACGGCGAGACCGCGTCTGTTCGGATCAGTGGCAACCTGATCACCAACAGCCAGGAAACGCTTACGCGCCTCGCCATCGATGGTCGCGGCCTGTTCATACCGCCGCCCTTTATCGTGGCCGACGACCTCGGTTCAGGCCGCCTCGTCCGTGTACTGGAGAACTATTCAGGGGTCGAGTTCGCGATCAACGCGTTCTATCCGCATCGTCACCATGTGTCGGCCAAGGTCAGAAGCTTCATCGACCTCCTGGCTGAGCGCTTTGCGGATCACCGCAGATGGATGGAGATGAACTACTGAGGCGTGTGCGATTGACAGGAATTCATAGGAAGGGCCTCGCCAGCATTTCCGTGCCGAGGAGAAAGAGAAGGATCAAGAACCAGCGCCGGAAGATTTGGGCGCTGATGCGTCTTCTGATCATCTGACCGGCCCACATGCCGGCAAGCGCCGGAATAATGGCAAGCCCAGATCCAACAAATTCGTCGATCCGGAAGGCACCCCGCCATGCAAGGCCGGCCGCCAGGGCAATAGTGGAAATGGTGAAGGAAAGGCCAAGCGCCTGCACGAGATCGTCCTTATCGAGATCGAGCGCGTGAAGGTAGGGCACGGCGGGGATGACCAGGACGCCGGTGCCTCCGGTAACCACGCCGGTCGCGACGCCGATGACAGGCGAAAGCCAGGGTTCCAGCCTCGCGGGCACGCGAAGCTGACGAGAGATGAGGGTGTAACCGGTGTAGAGCACAAGGGCTCCCCCCAGCGCGCTCGTCGTGACGGCGGCGCTGCCGCTGGCCAGCAATGATGATCCGGCAATCGTTCCTGCTGCCAGCGCCAGCATCATCGGCCAGAGCCTGCGTGCAAGGACACCGATGCTTCGGCCTGCCAGAAGCTGCCAGACATTGGTCACGAACGAAGTAGCGATCAGCAGGTTGGCCGCGCTCAGCGGCGACGTTAGCGAACCGAGCACCGCCATGGAAACCGTAGGTAGTCCCATGCCGGTGATACCCTTTACGGTGCCGGCGAGGAAGAAGGTCGCGGCTGCCGCGACGACGAGCAACGTGGAGTGATCCATGGCGTTGGCGTAAAGTATTTGGCGACAGACACAATGCGGATGATCCGCTGTCAGGCTTCGGCTGGTCCGAAGGCTGGCTATCGGATACCCTACCACCCGTGCGTTTCGATCTGACAGACCTTCGCCTGTTCCTGGCCGTCGTGGACGCGGCCAGCATTACTCAAGGCGCAGCGGACGTCGGGCTCTCGTTGTCCGCGGCCAGCGAGCGTCTGCGCGACATGGAAGCCGCTGGCCGGGTCAAGCTGCTTGAGCGCGGCCGCCGCGGCGTGTTGCCGACGCCAGCCGGTGAAGCGCTGGCACATCACGCCCGCCTCATTCAGCGTCAGATGGCGCAGATGCGCGGCGAACTCGGCAAGCACGCTAGCGCCTTGCGTTCGACCATCCGGCTTTGCGTGAACACCGCCACCTTCACCGAATTTCTGCCGGAACGGCTGGCATCATGGATGGCCGCGCGGCCATAAATCGATATCGAACTTAAAGAACGACAAAGCTTCGAGATCGTGAGGGCTGTCGCGGCCGGACTGGCGGAAATTGGCATCCTTTCGTCCGCAGTCGACACCGCCAACCTGCAACTGCGTCCCTTCGCCATTGACCGCCTGGTCGTCGTGTTCTGGCGCGATAACGGTTTGGCAGCGCAGAAGCGCGTCGCCTTCGCCGATATCCTCGATCAGCACTTTGTTGGCTTGGCGGGTGGTGCCCTGCAGGATCACATCGATGCCCATGCGGCAAGGTTAGGCGTCAGGCTGAAGACGCGGGTGCGCATGCGCACCTTCGAAGGCATCTGCCAGATGGCGGCGGCTGGCGTTGGTCTCGGCATCGTGCCTGAAACAGCAGCGCGCCGCTGCGCCAAGCCGGCAGGCATCGCGTTCGTTCCCCTTTCCGATGGATGGACTAGACGTCGGCTGTCACTCTGTGTGCGCAATGAAGAGGAATTGACGGCGCCCGCGCGGGATCTCCTAGAGCATCTGACAAAGCCGGTCGGCACCAAGAGACGTTCCCTTGGACAATAGCATTCTGGAGCGGTGTTGAATCAGCGCGACTGACCGTGAGCACATTATCGCTCGCGCCGGATGATCTTTCCCAATCTTCGACGATTATCACGAGCCATCCGAAGATGCACCGTCTTCGCGAACGGGCGAGAACCTGTTCGTGAGCCAGGGCCACAATTCAACCTTAGGAGACTTCCATGAAAAAGATCGCTCTTTACACCGCCGCGCTATTAGCCGTCAGCGGCAGCGCGTTCGCCGAAAACCCGAATGTCGGCGGTTCTGATATCAACGCGATCGCGAAGGCGCAGGTCGACAACGCCCATACCTCCTCGGTCCGGCACGACGCCGGCTACGCACTGCTCAATCCCGGCGCTAACGCAGCCACCTCTCAGGATCCGATGGTCGAGCGGCGGCGGGATCTCTTCGGCAACCGCTGAACACCGCGCTTGATGGTTCGAAACTCAAAGCGGCGGATCGTCCGTCGTTTCGACACCCGATTGGCGAGTGGCGGAAAGGAGAAATATGATGGATGCAAACTTCAACGTAGTCGCTTTCAGGCGGGCACGAACAAGCAACCCGCCGCTGGGTACCGAGGCGAAGGCAGGAGAAGTGCGGCCAATCCGGGGTGGCGTATGCAGCGCAATCGCTTCCCCGCGGTGTAAAGGGGAACTCCAGTGGATGCGATTGACGGGCCTTTCGGCAATAGCCAGCTTTTTCAAGGAGAAGTTATGGGTCAATTGGCCAAAACGTGCATTTCTATTTAGTTTTCCTAAAGAAAAGAGGAGGGTGCCACAATGAGCTTACGCCTGCCGAGCCTCCGGGGAGTGCAGGCCTTCGAGGCCGTCGGTCGCTCGGGAAGCGTCGCAATCGCGGCGCGTGATCTCGGCCTGACGCCGGGAGCGGTCAGCCAACACATCGGCAGGCTCGAGGAAGAGGTCGGGGTGGCCCTTTTCGAGAGGAAGGGACGCAGTCTGGCCTTGACGTCGTGGGGGCAAATCTACCTTCGCAGCGTGCGTGACGGTTTCGACCACCTGCGTGCGGCAAATGACGTTCTGCAGCGCGCCCGGCTGAAATCCGAGATCGTGATGAGCGCGCCGCCGTCCCTAGCTATCCGATGGGTGCGCAGATTGCTCGGAGAATGGCAAAACCTAACGCCCGGCGTTAGCGTAAGACTACTTGGCGATGATCACGAACCTGTATTCGAGGATGAGCAGGTTGATTTCCGTATCTCCTACGGAACCGCTCGCCTTAAATACGCGCATTTCACCGACTTGTTCGTTGATCGGGTTGCACCGGTGTGTTCTCCATCATTCTTGGAAGCGCATCCAATTGAAAATCCGGCCGATGTTATGAGGTGGCCTCTCATTGGAATCGAATGGAAGAACCCCTATCAGTCACCGCCATCGTGGTCCGACTGGGCGATCCGCTTTGGTTTGACGCAACTCGAGCCGTCCTGCGGGATTTCATTCTCACTCTCGAGTACTGCGATCGACGCAGCGATTGATGGGGCTGGTCTCGTCTTGGGACAGGCCTCGCTTGTCGCCAGTGAAATTGCGAGTGGGAGGCTAGTGGTGGCGTGTGATTGTTGGATGGCTCTCTCCGAGCCATATGCATTAGCTTGGAACCCCGCAACGCTAGACCGGCCGCACGGCAGCGAATTTAAGAACTTCGTGGTTCGGGCAACCCGAAAAGTTTAACCGACAGCCGGAACGGTAATGGTGTGATCATCTGAGGTCCAGGGGGGTTGCCCCGCCTGTCGGCGGTGGCGGCAGCAGATTTGATCGACCTCTGTGGGTCACACACGGACCCGCAGACCATCCCGTTCACACTCCTTGACCGCAGTTGGCCGAAGAGGTCGAGGACGTATCTTTCGATCGTCGCTCGCACAGACTAAATCCTGATTGCTGCAGGGAAGTTCGCACTTGTGTCGCGCGAAGATGCCAGGGGGCGACCTCATGAAAAGCGACTTCCTCTCCTATCCGCCTCGCGGTCTCTCACGCGAAGAAGCCGCCCGGTATGTCGGCGTGGGCATTACCAAATTTGACCAAATGGTCGCTGACCACCGCATGCCAAAGCCGAAGAAGGTTGACAGCCGCGTGATCTGGGATCGCATTATAAAGCTCGAAGCTGCGTTTTCCGAACTACCTGGAGACGATGACGAGAATATCGTCGACTTCCTGTTGCAAGGGAATCATCGCAGGGAATAGACTTATTTCTGCTATGAGCGACAAATATCCCGGCCTCTCGTCCTACACCGATCGCCACGGCAAACTCCGCTGGCGCTATCGGACGAAGGATCGTGTTGTCAGTCTGCCGGCGCCAAACCAACCCGGTTTCAAGGATGCCTACCAAGCAGCGGTCGCGGGCCGGAAAGTCCCAAAGGCCCCCGTCGTTCAATTGCCAGGAGCTGCTCTGCCCGGCAGCTGTGGGGTCGATTTCAATCCAGTCTTGCCGCAGCGCGACATAGACCAGCTTGCGTATGCCCACCAGCAGGTGCTTGGCCTTGTGTGGCGTGGCGATGAAGCGGCCAAGAAGCTCTTCAACATGGATGCGTCGAAGGTTCCTAACCGGCACGTTCCGCCAGATGAGCGGGTGATCTGGGACCACCCGCAGTTCCAAAAATTCTTCGATCAGCCGCGTGTTTTTGCGCTTGCTGGCCTCGTCTAGCGCCAGCCATTTGACTGAGATCTTCAATCTTTGAAAGGCGGCTCCAAAGGTCGTCACCGCGGCGGTTGCCGAGCCAAAGTGCCAAACCGTAGCAAGTGCGTGCCGCGGTGCCGAGCTGCCAACGGTTTTCGAATTGCGCCATGACCCTCGCGCGACCATGCTTTCCAGCCGGCATAGGCGGGCCGCCATTCGACGGCCGTCGCGGGCCTGCGTTGGGACCAGAGGGTTACCCGCCGTGTTTTCATCGACGGCGTCGAGCGTCACTTCGATGGATTTGATATCGTTCAGGCCAAGAACAAGGGACGCACTGGCGGCAAGCGACTTTTTGTGCCGATCACACCAATGCTCTCCGATATCCTGGATGCGGCCGACAGGCGCGGCGAGACCGTCCTAGTCAACGGCTATGGGGAGCCGTTCTCCGCCAAATCGCTGACTGGAATGATGGCGCATTGGTGCAAGCTTGCCGGCCTGCCCAAGGGCTTGACGTTGCACGGGCTGAGGAAGTCACTTGGAGTTTATCTGGCGGAAGCCGAGGCCTCTACCCGGCAGCTCATGGATCGACCATGCGGAGCTTTACTCACGCGAGGCATCGCAGGTTCGGCTGGCGGTACAGGGTATGGATCGAGTCGTACGCCTCGTAACGCGCAAGCCGATGCTTGGCGAACCTATTGGCGAACCTCGTGGCGAACCACCATATAAAGCATTGATAAATAACGATAATGGTGGGCCCGGAGGGACTCGCCTCAAAGTGGGCAATCATGGCTACGTTAAGATCAGGCTCATGCAAAGCAATTCCGTCTCTAAGCGGGGATTACAGTTGATACCAGCGGCATGTAATGTGCTCCGGCTTGCTACCCGCCCAGACAGATTTGGGCATCAAGCTTTACATCATCGAGATGCTTCGGCGCTTGCAGACGAAGCAGCATGAGCAGACTGGCCCCCTGGGAGGCACAGCAACCACTCGCGTGCTACGTAGGTTGTGGAACGTTAGACCTGTCCCTTTCACCGGTCTAACCCCGCCCGTGATACGACGCCGAGCCCGAAGCTCTTTTCCTATCGAACGCAGTCGTCTTCAATTTCAGCTCGCCACTAAGGAGTAGAAGATGGTCCGATCAAATGAACAAGTACTGCGCCGTACGATTAGGAGGCATCAACTCCGAGAAATGGTGCCGCTTGCCGACAGCACTATTTATGAAATGGAACAGCGGGGCGAGTTTCCGCGACGCTTCGCTTTGACCCCAAGATGTGTGGTTTGGGACTTGAGCGAGATTCAAGCATGGCTTGCAGCGCGCCGCTCAAAACCAATTCTGCGCGCTCCCAAACCGGACCTGAAGCAGCGTCGAACCCGACCGGTCAGAGAGAGGGATCAGGCCCCAGGAGCGGCATCGAAGGCGGGATAAGCGTCGGGATCCACTTCTTTCCATCGACCCACGCGTTCCACGGTATCCGACCACTCCTGCATCATGGGGCGGCGTTGCACTTCATACTCGGCCTTGTTGTAGACGCCCCGAGATGAACGTCCGTCCTCATGCGCTAGGCACTTCTCGATCCAGTCGCTATTGAAGCCAAGTTCATTCAACAGCGTCGAGCCGGTTTGTCGCAGGTCATGGACCGTGAACGGCTCCAGAGGCAACCCTTCGGACTTCGCGCGCTCGACGACAGCGTAAGTGACCCGGTTGAAGGTGGCGCGCGACATCGGGGCATCCGCATCGTAGCGCGACGGAAGAAGGTATCTGGAATTTCCCGCACAGGTCTTCAGGGCGATCATTATGTCGAGCGCCTGGCGCGACAGGTACACGTTATGCGCCTTGGAGCGCTTCATCCGTTCCTTCGGGATCGTCCAGACCGCATTCTCGAAGTCGACCTCATCCCAGACCGCGTCCTGCAGCTCGCTCTTACGCACCATCGTGAGCAGGTAAAGTCGCATTCCCAGACGGATCGTGGGAAGTGTGGCAACATGCTCGATCTGTTTTAGCATCACGCGAATTTCCGACGGCGAGAGCGAGCGGTCCTTTGGCACGAACGTAGCAATCGATGCGGGCCCTACGTCATCGGCTGGGTTGGCCACTTTCTCCCCATGCAGGATCGCAAAGCCGTAAATCTGCTTCAGGATGTCTCGCACGTGGATGGCGGTCGCCGGAGCACCACGTTCGACGATGCTTCCACAGTGGGCTCTTAGATCGTCCGGAGTGATCTCCGTCAGGAGGCGATTGCGCCAGACCGGAAGAAGCTCCCGTTCGAAGATGGAGCGTCGCATGGCACGTGTACTGTCTGCCATCGGCGCCGCGGTGAGCCACTTTTCTCCGAACTCGCCAAAACTCTTAGCCTCTTTCAGGCGGCGTTTCTCGCGCTGCTTCTCAATCGCCGGAGATCGTCCTTCGGCGATAGCGCGCTTCGCGTCGAGACACTTCTCCCGGGCCAGGGCAAGCGAGATGCCGTCGCGCCCCATACTTGCCCAGATAGACCGTCTCCCGACGACCGTTGAGCCTGTAATCGAGCCGAAACGAGATCGCCCCACTGGGCATCACCCGGACATACATGCCGTCACGGTCAGCAATCTTGTAGATTTTCTCTCTTGATTTCAGTGCCTTAAGGGCGGCATCCGTCAGCATCCCTATTGCCTCCTAAAAAGTACCGTCAGTACAATTTCGAGACTCCGTGACAGAAAATTTCCTTTTTTCTTCAATGCCTTAAGGCACAAAAAAGTACCGTCATAAGCCTCATCGGCTCTGACGGTACTTAGAAAAATTCGGGTGGGCAATATGTGGAAGGTCCGTCAAGCGGTCCGTCAAAGCCAATCTCTGCGTACCGATTGTCGCCGATTGCCCCCGAAAGGATTTATTTTTGTTTTCAGTACGTTACGTCGCAGTTTGGCGTATTTCCGGCGACGTTGGAGTGGGTCTGAATCATTCCCACTCGATGGTGCCTGGCGGCTTCGAGGTCACGTCGTAGACGACGCGGTTGATGCCCTTGACCTCATTGATGATGCGGGTGGCGGCGGCGCCGAGGAAGTTCATGTCGTAGTGGTAGAAGTCGGCCGTCATGCCGTCGACCGAGGTCACGGCGCGCAGCGCGCAGACGAATTCATAGGTGCGGCCGTCGCCCATGACGCCGACTGTCTGCACCGGCAGCAGCACGGCGAAGGCCTGCCAGATGGCGTCGTAGAGGCCGGCCTTGCGGATCTCGTCGAGATAGATGGCGTCGGCCTCGCGCAGGATCTCCAGCTTCTCGCGGGTGATGCCGCCCGGGCAGCGTATGGCAAGGCCGGGGCCTGGGAAGGGATGGCGGCCGATGAAGCTTTCGGGCAGGCCGAGCTCCTTGCCCAGCGCCCTCACCTCGTCCTTGAACAGTTCGCGCAGCGGCTCGACCAGCTTCATGTTCATGCGCTCGGGCAGGCCGCCGACATTGTGGTGCGACTTGATCGTCACCGACGGGCCGCCCGAGAAGGAAACGCTCTCGATGACATCGGGATAGAGCGTGCCCTGCGCCAGGAAATCGGCGCCGCCGAGCTTCTTCGCCTCTTCCTCGAATACCTCGATGAACAGGCGGCCGATGGTCTTGCGCTTCTTCTCCGGATCGGCCTCGCCTTCCAGCGCCGAGATGAAACGGTCTGACGCATCGACCAGGATCAGCGGCAGGTTGTAGTGCTGGCGGAACATCTCCACTACGCTTTGCGCCTCATACTTGCGCATCAGGCCGTGGTCGACGAGGATGCAGGTCAGTTGATCGCCGACCGCCTCGTGGATCAGAAGTGCGGCAACCGAGGAGTCTACGCCGCCCGAAAGCGCGCAGATCACCTTGCCCTTGCCGACCTGCTTGCGGATCGTTTCGACCGCGTGCTCGCGATAGGCGCGCATCGTCCAGTCGCCCTCGATGCCGGCGATGTTGTGGACGAAGTTTCTCAAGAGCCTCGCGCCGTCCGGCGTGTGCACCACTTCCGGATGGAACATGATGCCGTACATCTTGCGCTCGATATCGCCGAAGATGGCGAAGGGCGAGCTTTCCGACTTGCCGAGCACCTTGAAGCCCGGCGGCAATTCGATGACCCGGTCGCCATGGCTCATCCACACCTGGTGGCGCTGGCCGGGCGCCCAGAGGCCCTCGAACAGCGGGCTCTCCTTCTCGATCTCGACGAAGGCGCGGCCGAATTCGCGGTGATTGGAGCTTTCGGCGACGCCGCCCATCTGCACGCAGAGCGCCATCTGGCCGTAACAGATGCCGAGCACCGGCACGCCGGCGTCGAAGACGATCTGCGGCGCGCGCGGGCTGCCGATGTCGGTGGTCGAGGCCGGACCGCCCGACAGGATCACCGCTTTGGGATTGATGCGCTTGAAGGCCGCTTCGGCCGATTGGAACGGCACGATCTCGGAAAAGACGCCGGCCTCGCGGATGCGGCGGGCGATGAGCTGCGTGAACTGGCTGCCGAAATCGATGATCAGGACAGTGTTGGGCAGAACGGTGTCGGGATGATTGGCTGTCGTCATGGCGAGCCTTTAGAGAAAGAAACGAGTCGGCGCAATGGGCTCAGCGCTGCGGCCTTCCGTCCTTTTGCGCCTATGCCAGCCGGATCGCGCCGGATTCGATCGCCTGCTCAAGTAGCCCAATGGCCGCGGCGAGCTTCTCGTCGATGACGTGCAGATACTCCGTCCAGTCGTTGACGTGCCTGAGATCGGCCGCGCCGTCGGAAATGCCGCGCAGCCCAATCAGCGGCACGCCGAAGAGCTGGCAGGCGCGCAGGCAGGCGAAGGTCTCCATGTCGACCATGTCGGCATCGATGGCGTCATAAGCGGCGCCGGAGACGATCGCGCCGCCGGTAGAGAGCGAGGCTGTCTTGATGCCCGGGACGACGAAAGGCAGCGGCACCGTCACCGGCAGGTCGAGGAAAGGCGTCGCCCCCTTCTCGAAGCCAAGCGGCGAAGCGTCCATGTCGCGATAGCTCACCGACACGGCCTGGTAGATTTCGGTCTGTTCCAGCTCGCGGCTGCCGGCCGAGCCCAGCGAGACGATCAGGTCCGGGAGCGCTCCTTCGGCCTTCAACGCCGCGAGTTCGGCGCTCAGCCGCACAGCAGCCTCGACCGGACCGACACCAGTCATCAGCGGCGTGAACAGGTTTTTCAGGTGCGGGCCGTATTCGGCCTCCACCGCCATCACGAAGAGAACGGATTTTTCCGACATTTCGACGGTCATGGCGGCTCCACCCCTGTTTGTTACCACTACGAAAAGGAAAGCGGCAACGCCGTCTGCCGGCCCTTTGCTATGGCTCGCTCGAAAGCCCATTTGGGGGCTTTTCGTCCGCTGCGCGGACCGCTTCTCATCCCTCGATTCCGTCGCGGCCGACCACTGTCATCATCGTGCCAGTCATCGTGGCAATCAGCTTGGCCTCGCCGTCGGCGGCAAAAGCGTAGGCCTGGCCGTCGGCGACGATGATGGTGCGGCCGGGCTTCGTCACGGAGCCGCGGAACAGGAAGCGCTCGCCCCTGCCCGGCGCCAAAAGGTTCACCTTGAACTCGATGGTCAGCACGCCGGAATTTTCGGGCATCAGCGAAAAGGCCGCGTAGCCGCAGGCCGAGTCCAGCGCGGTGGAAATGACGCCGGCATGCAGGAAACCGTGCTGCTGGGTGAGCGAAGCCGAGTAAGGCATCTCGATTTCGATGATGCCGGGCGTTACCAGCGTCAGCTCCGCGCCGATGGTGGCCATGGCTTTCTGCCGGGCAAAGGACGTCCTGACGCGTTCCTCGAAGTCGGGAGCGGGTACGATCTTGGCTGCCATGGTCTCCGCCTCACGTTTTGCTGGCGAAGCTTATTGCAGAGGCAGGCAGCACAGGCAATCTTTTATGTTGCAGCGCAGCAAAATCGCGCGGCTCTCAGGCCCCCCTGCGCAAGGCGTGGAAATAAAACCCGTCGGTGCCACTCAGCGCCGGCGACAGCGAGATACCACCGTTGCCGGCAATGCGCGCGGCGCCTTCATGGCCGGGGAAGCGGCCCTCCCAGAGCTGGCGATGATCGACCGGCGCAAAGCCTGCATGGCGTTCGCGGAACGCCGCGACCTGCTCGCCGTTTTCGGCGTCGAACACCGAGCAGGTGATGTAGACCAGCAGACCGCCCGGCCTGACGAAGGCCTGGGCCGTGTCGAGGATCGCCTGCTGCTCTGCCTTGCGGGCATCAAGCTGCCGCTCGGTCAGTCGCCATTTGGCGTCCGGGCGGCGACGCCAGGTGCCGCTGCCGGTGCAGGGCGCGTCGATCAGCACGAGGTCCATATGACCTGAAAGAGGCGCAAGCTCCGCCGGCTTGCTGACGACCTGGATGTTGCGGTTGTGCGAACGGCGGATGCGCTCGAAGATCGGCGCCAGCCGCACCTTCTCAGCGTCATAGGCGAAGAGCTGGCCTTTGTTGTCCATCTCGGCCGACAGTGCCAGCGTCTTGCCGCCGGCGCCGGCGCAATAATCTAGCACCTGCATGCCGGGCTCGGCGCCCGCGAGCGCCGCGGCGAGCTGCGAGCCCTCGTCCTGCACTTCGAACCAGCCTTTCTGGAAAGCGGGCTCGGCCTGCACGTTCGGATGTCTGCCGTCGCCATCGATGGGCGGGATACGGATGCCGTGCGGCGCGATCGCCGCGGGTGCCGCGCCGGTGCCCTGCAGCTCGGCCAGCACCTTGGCCCGATCGGCCTGGAGTGTGTTGGTCCTGAGGTCCAGCGGCGGACGCCGGGCGAGCGCAGCGCCTTCCTCGACCCAGGCGTCGCCATAGGCTTGCTCGAGCAAAGGCGCGCACCAGTCCGGGACATCCGCTCGCACGGCATCGGGCGCATCGGCAAGCCTGCGCTCGGCGGCTGCCTTCAATTCGGCGGCGCTGAGCAGCGGCGGCGCGAACTTGTCACCGTTCAGCGCTTCGTTGAGCGACTGCGCCGTTTGCCCCCACTCCAAGAGAAGCGCGCCGAAGCCGATGGCGCGCGGCGTGTCCTCGTCGAACAGCCAGCCGGCCGAGCGTTTGCGGCGCAGCGCGTCATAGACGATGTTGCCGATCGCGGCGCGATCGCCGCCGCCGGCGAAGCGATGCGAGAGGCCCCAGTCGCGCAAAGCGTCGGCCACCGGCCGGTGGCGCCGGCCGATGTCTTCGAGAACGTCTATGGCCGCCGCCAGCCTTCCGCCCAATCGCATCCCGTTTTCCGTAGCTCCTGCAAATCGGTTCCAGCCGCTCTTAAAGCCTTTCAGGCCAGGATTGAAACAATTCTATTCGGCTTGCCGGTGAAACAGGGTTTCAGCGCGACGCAATTTCCCCAAACGGTCTTTCGATCGCAAGCGGCGCTACGGAAAAAACAAGAACAATCAACCAGAATATGAAAGATCTCTAATGTACTTACCTGACATACACAAGCAAGCCTGCCGGCTTAATCTCTCAGCTTTCCAAGTGTTTCCGGCAGGAATACTCTTCGCCAGTGATTCGCGACGCGGGAAACGTGGTTTCGACGGATCCAATGAGGAGAGGGCAATGAAGACTTATCTGGCAGAAGTTCTCGGCACGTTTTTGTTGGTGTTCATCGGCACGGCTTCCGTGGTCACGGGCGGTTTCGGCGGCGCGCTGCCGCTCGGACAGGAAGGCATCGGCCTGGCGTTCGGCATCGGCCTGATCGCCGCGGCCTATGCGATTGGCCCGATCTCGGGCGCGCATCTCAATCCGGCGGTGACGCTCGGCGTGTTCCTGGCAGGGCGGATGCCGGCCAAGGACGTCGTTCCCTACTGGATCGCGCAGATCATCGGCGCCATCATCGCCTCGCTGGCGCTGTGGATCATCGTTTCCGGCCAGGCCGGCGGCCACACCGGCGGCTTCGGCGCCAATGGCTGGGACGAGGCGAAATGGGGCATGAGCTCGGCCTTGCTGTGGGAGCTGATCGGCACCTTCACCTTCGTCACGGTGATCCTCGGCGTCACCAACGCCAAGCACACCACCGCCTTTGCCGGCCTGGTGATCGGCCTGACGCTGGCCGGGCTGCATTTCGCCATCATCCCGGTTACCGGCACGTCGCTCAACCCGGCGCGCTCGATCGGCCCGGCGTTGTTTTCGGGGGGTGCCGCGCTCAGCCAGCTCTGGCTGTTCATCGCCGCGCCGCTGATCGGCGGAGCGATTGCCGGCGTCGTCGCCAAGGCCGGCATCTTCGAAAAAGACTGACAGCTCCGGAGAAACGCAAAAAAGGCGCGGGCATGACCCGCGCCTTTTTTGCTTGAGAGGTACGACCTTACTTCGCGATGTCGAAGCGGTCGGCGTTCATCACCTTGGTCCATGCCTTGACGAAGTCCTTGACGAATTTCGCCTTGGCGTCGCTTGAACCATAGACCTCGGAGAGCGCGCGCAGCTGCGCGTGCGAGCCGAAGATCAGGTCGGCGCGGGTGCCGGTCCACTTCACTTCTCTGGTCTTGCGGTCACGCGCTTCGTAGACTTCATCGGAACCCGGCTCGGAGCCGGCCGCCGGATCCCAGACGGTCGCCATCGAGAGCAGGTTGACGAAGAAGTCGTTGGTGAGCTGGCCCGGCCTGTCGGTGAAAACACCGTGCTTGGAACCGCCGGCATTGGCGCCGAGGACGCGCAGGCCGCCGACCAGCACAGTCAATTCCGGCGCCGTCAGCGTCAGCAGCTGGGCGCGGTCGACCAGCATCGCCTCGACCGACATCGGCAGCCTGCCTCTGCTGTAATTGCGGAAGCCGTCGACTTTGGGCTCCAGGGCCGCGAAGGAGTGGACGTCTGTCTGCTCCTGAGAAGCGTCCATACGGCCCGGGGTGAAGGGCACCTTCACCTCAGTGCCGCCGTCCTTCGCCGCCTTTTCAACCGCGGCGGCGCCGCCAAGCACGATGAGATCGGCAATCGAGACCTTCTTGTCGCCGGTCTGGGCCGCGTTGAACTCCTTCTGGATGGCTTCCAGCTTGGCAAGCACCTTGGCGAGCTGAGCCGGCTCGTTGACTTCCCAGTCTTTCTGCGGCGCCAGACGGATGCGGCCGCCATTGGCGCCGCCGCGCTTGTCCGAGCCGCGGAAGGTCGAGGCCGAGGCCCAGGCGGTCGAGACCAGCTCGGAGACCGAGAGGCCGTAGGCCAGGATCTTGGCCTTGAGCGATGCAATGTCGGCTTCGCTCACCAGCTCGTGGTCGATGGCGGGGATCGGATCCTGCCAGATCAGCTCTTCCTTCGGCACGAGCGGGCCGAGATAACGCACGACCGGACCCATGTCGCGGTGGGTGAGCTTGAACCAGGCGCGAGCGAAGGCATCGGCGAACTCAGCCGGATGCTCATGGAAGCGGCGCGAGATCTTTTCATAGGCCGGGTCGAAACGCAGCGCGAGGTCGGTGGTGAGCATGGCCGGCGCGTGGCGCTTGGAGGGATTGTGCGCGTCCGGAACCGTGCCCGCGCCGGCGCCGCCCTTCGGCGTCCACTGATGGGCGCCGGCCGGGCTCTTCGTCAGCTCCCATTCGTAGTTGAAGAGGTTGTCGAAGAAATTGTTGCTCCACTTGGTCGGCGTCGTCGTCCAGGTGACCTCGAGACCCGAGGTGATGGCGTCGCCGGCGATGCCGGAGGCATATTTGCTCGACCAGCCGAGGCCCTGCGCCTCGATGCCGGCGCCTTCCGGCTCGGCGCCCACCAGCGAGGCATCGCCGGCGCCATGGGTCTTGCCGAAGGTGTGGCCGCCGGCGATCAGCGCCACGGTTTCTTCGTCGTTCATCGCCATGCGGCCGAAGGTCTCGCGGATGTCGCGAGCCGCCGCGACCGGATCCGGCTTTCCGTTCGGGCCTTCCGGGTTGACGTAGATGAGGCCCATCTGCACGGCGCCGAGATGGCCGCGAAGCTCACGATCGCCCGAATAGCGCTCGTCGCCGAGCCACTTCGCTTCGGAGCCCCAGTCCACATCCTGCTCCGGGTCCCAGACATCGGCGCGGCCGCCGGCGAAGCCGAAGGTCTTGAAGCCCATCGATTCCAGCGCGACGTTGCCGGTGAGGATCAGAAGGTCGGCCCAGGAGATCTTACGGCCGTATTTCTGCTTGACCGGCCACAGCAGCCGGCGCGCCTTGTCGAGGTTGGCGTTGTCCGGCCAGCTGTTCAGCGGCGCGAAACGCTGCTGACCAGCACCGGCGCCGCCGCGGCCGTCGCCGATGCGATAGGTGCCGGCGCTGTGCCAGGCCATGCGGATGAAGAGCGGCCCGTAATGGCCGAAGTCGGCCGGCCACCAATCCTGCGAATCCGTCATGACCTTGTGCAGGTCTGCGATCACCGCATCGAGGTCGAGGGTCGCGAACTCCTTGGCGTAGTCGAAGTCTTCGTCCATCGGGTCCGACAGGTTCGACTGCTGGTGGAGAACGGAAAGGTCGAGCTGGTTCGGCCACCAGTCGCGGTTGGTCCGTGCGGATCCATGCGCCACCGGGCATTTGCCAGCGCTGTTGTCGTCGGTTTTCGCGTCCATCTTGGGTCTCCCGATTCTGCCGAGGTTTTGCCGTGGTTGAATTTTGCCGAGGTTGATTTTCCCGGAATTTCCCAGGGGCAGCCATTGGCCGCGCCAACCTGGAATGATTCCAGACTAGGCCGGCCGGCCGATAAAGACAAATTGCCTTTCCTGTTTCATTTGATAGGATTTTCTTATGATTGGCCTCACTGTCCGACAGATGCAATATTTCGACGCGCTGGCGCAGACGCTGCATTTCGGCCGCGCCGCGAAGCTTGCCGGCGTCAGCCAACCGGCGCTTTCCGCGCAGATCGCCGAGATGGAAGAGCGGCTGAACTGCCTGTTGTTCGAGCGCGGTGGCAAGACGGTGCGCATGACCGACGAGGCGCTTGCCCTGCAGCCGCGTATCGAACGCATTCTGGCCGACATACGTGACGTCGAGACGACTGCCCGGCGCGGCCGCCCGAGCATGGAAGGACGCTTCCGGCTGGGCATCATCCCGACCGTCGCGCCCTACCTGTTGCCGCATGTGCTGCCGGAGCTGAAAAAACACTACCCTTCCCTCCAGCTCGAGCTGCGCGAGGCGGTGACCGCGTCGCTGGTCGAGGAAGCGACGTCTGGCCGGCTCGACGCCTTCATCGCGGCCTTGCCGCTCGATCAGCCGGCGATCGTCACCGAAAAGCTTTTTGCCGACCGCTTCTTCCTCGCCGTGCCCGCCGGCGATCCGGCCTTCGCCTCACCGCCGGTGCCGCCCGAAAGCCCGGCGCTGGAGCGCCTGATGCTCTTGGAGGAAGGCCACTGCCTGCGCGAGCAGGCTTTGGCCGTCTGCGGCAGTGTGCGGCCGGTGGCGATGGCAAGCTATGGCGCGACCAGCCTCACCACGCTCCTGCAGATGGTCGCGCACGGGCTTGGCGTCACGCTGGTGCCGGAAATGGCAGCAAGTGCCGCTGGCGCCCTGCCGGATCTGAGGATCGTGCCGTTCCAGGAGCCGATGCCGCAGCGCACGATCTGCATGGCCTGGCGGAAGAACAAGGTGCGCCAGGACGAGTGCGTGGAACTGGCGCGGATCATACGCGGACTGGATCGGGCGGTGCTCGCGGCGTGAAGCGCTTCTCGAGGCGGCGCTAACCCTGCGCCCGATGCTCGGCTCGCGACACCCTTCACGGCACGAAGATCAGAAACACATAGGTGAAAAACACCACGACATGGACCATCCCGGTCAGGAACGTCGTTCTTTCGGTGCTGAAGCTGACGCTGCATATGAAGAGCGCCAGTACCAGAAGCACGGCATCGGAGGCCGGAAGCCCCAGGGTCAGTCCCCTGCCCGTCAGCAGACTGGCGGCCGCGACCGCCGGTATCGTCAAACCGATCGTGGCGCAGGCCGACCCCATCGCGACGTTGAGGCTGCGCTGCAGCTCGTTCCTGAACGAGGCGCGGATCGCTGAGATGGCCTCCGGCATCAAAACCAGCGCCGCGATCAACGCGCCCACGATACTGTCGGCCTGGGTCACCTGGTAGGCGGCGAGCGCGTCCTCCACGCTCGCGGCGACCTGCTCGGCGAGCAGGACAATGCCGATGAGCCCACTCAACAGCAGCACGGCGCTGACGGAAATGCTGTCGTGGGAGGCGGTTCGCATCGGTGCGTCGTGTGCCTGTCCCTGGACGAAGTCCTCCCGGTGACGAACGGTCTGGGCGAACACGAAGCTCGCATAGAGCAGCACCGAAAGGACGCTCACGAAACCAAGCTGAGCCGCCGAAAACGTGCCGGGGTCCGTGGTTCGGGTGTAGGTCGGAAGAATAAGCGTCATCACGGTCAGCGCGATCAGGACCGACAGGTAGGCGCTGGTCCCTTGCCGGACGATCGCCTGCTTGCGATAGCGCCAGCCGCCAAGCGTGAGGCAGATGCCCACAACGCCGGTGGAGGTGATCATCACCGTCGAGAAAACGGACTCGCGCGCCAGCGTCGGGTTGTTTTCTCCATGCAGCATCATGGAGACTATGATCGACACTTCGATCGCCGTCACCGCGAAGGTCAGCACCAATGTTCCGTAGGGCTCCCCTACGCGCCGGGCGAGCGCCTCGGCATGATCGAGCACGACGAAAATGGTGACGAACATGATGGCGCTCGACAGCGCTCCGACGAGGATCCTGACGTTTAGCGACCCTTCGTCAACCGAAAGGCCGCTGGCCTTGACCGCGAGAGCCATCGCCAGCGCGGCCAGCGGCATCGTGTAGGACGTTCCCGACCGGGCGTAACTCGTCATCCACCCCCCTTGGTCTACACCATGCGTTTTTTCGACCTTAGCGGAAAAGCGCGTGGGGAGCACGTCCCGAGCACTTTGCAGCATTCAAAATAGGATTGGGGACCAGGCACCATTTTGGGCGTCGCTTGTCTCGATGGCCCTGCGAACCGCCCCACAGAATTTTTCCAGAAGGTCCGGCTCGTTGCCCAGCCGGCGGCGCAGCGAGAAGGGGACTTCCAGTTGTGCGCCTTTTCCCGTCAATCCGCGATTGACGATGTTCGAATCCTGGATGCCCGGAAACGGATGGTTGTCCTTTTGCGTCTGGAAGCCGGCCTCCTGCAGGCGCCAGGCTATCTCCGAAACCAATGCGGCGTCCTTGCCGCCCAGGTAGACCGTCGCGAGATCGTCGCGATCCTGACGGCCGTGGATGGCGACGACAGTGGACTTGGTCCGCAACAGGTCCAGCGCGGTTGCCTCGTCGAAGTTCCTGGACGTTATGTGCAGCTCCCGGTTGCTTTCCGGCATCAGCCCTTCAAAGCAATACATGTCGAGATCGTCGCCGGCTATCGTCTCGGTGATCAGGGAGGTGCGGGGCTCTATCTTGCCGCCATGCGGAGCCATGACGATCGCGCCGCCCGTTCGCGCGCCTCGGCGGACGACGATGCGATAATCCACGTTTTCGATTTTGGCGGCCCTCAGCGCCGCGAAATTGGGAAACTCGTTGTCCATAAATGCCGTTTCACGCCGTCTTCTGCGCCACCAGCCCGAGTTCCTCCACCATCGCTTCGCGCATCAGGAATTTCTGCGGCTTGCCGGTCACCGTCATCGGCAATTCGGTGCGGAAACGGATGTGGCGCGGCACCTTGTAATGCGCGATCTGGCCAGCGCAGAAGGCCTTGATTTCCTCGGCGGTGGCGATCTGGCCGGGCTTCAGCACGATCCAGGCGCAGAGTTCCTCGCCATATTTGTCGTCCGGAATGCCGAAGACCTGCACTTCCTTGACCTTTGGATGGCGGTAGAGGAACTCCTCGACCTCGCGCGGATAGACGTTCTCGCCGCCGCGGATGACCATGTCCTTTACCCGCCCGACGATGTTGCAATAGCCCTCGGCATCTATCGTGGCGAGGTCGCCGGTGTGCATCCAACCCTCGGCGTCGATCGCCTCGCGGGTCTTGTCAGCGTCGTCCCAATAGCCCTTCATCACCGAATAGCCGCGCGTGCAAAGCTCGCCAGGCTCCCCGACCGCGACGGTCGCGCCATCCGCGCCGATCGCTTTCACCTCGACATGCGGGTGGATGCGGCCGACGGTGGAGACGCGCTTTTCAAGCGGGTCGTCGACGCTGCTCTGGAAGGAGACCGGGCTGGTCTCGGTCATGCCATAGGCGATGGTCACCTGGCTCATATGCATGAGCGACACCACCTTCTTCATCACCTCGATCGGGCATGGCGAGCCGGCCATGATGCCGGTGCGCAGGCTGGAGAGGTCGAAGCCGGCGAAATCGGCATGGTCGAGCATGGCGACGAACATGGTCGGCACGCCGTAGAGTCCGGTGCAATGCTCCTGCGCGACCGCTTTCAGCGTCGCGCCGGCGTCAAACCCTTCGCCAGGGAAGACCATGGTCGCGCCCTTCGACACGCAGCCCATCGTGCCCATCGACATGCCGAAGCAATGGTAGAGCGGCACGGGGATGCAGAGCCGGTCATCGACGGTGAGTTTTATGGCCGAGGTGACGAAATTGCCGTTGTTGACGATGTTCGCGTGGGTCAGCGTCGCCCCCTTCGGCGCGCCGGTCGTGCCGCTGGTGAACTGGATGTTGATGGCATCTGCGGGCTTCAGGCTCTCCGAGATGCGGTCGAGACTGTCGTGCTCGTCGCGGCCGGCCATGGCCAGCACATCGCCGAAATTGAACATGCCGGGCGAATTGTCGTCACCCATGCGGATGACGATCTTCAACGCCGGCAGCTTTTTCGCCTTGAGCTTGCCGGGCTCCGCCTTGGCGATCTCCGGCGCGAGCGTCTCGATCATGCCGAGGTAATCGGATGTCTTGAACTGGGCCGCCGTGACCAGCGCCTTGCAGCCGACCTTGTTGAGCGCATATTCCAGCTCGGTCAGCCGATAGGCCGGGTTGATGTTGACCAGGATCAGGCCGATGCGAGCGGTGGCGAACTGCGTCACCAGCCATTCCCAGCGGTTCGGCGACCAGATGCCGACGCGGTCGCCCTTTTCCAGGCCGAGCGCCAGGAAACCGGCGGCCAGGGCGTCGACCGCATCCGACAGCTCGCTCCAGGTGAAGCGCTTGTCCTGACCGACGAAGACGGCGGCGTCGAGCGTGGCGTATTTGCTCACCGTATCGGAGAACAGCTCCGGAATGGTCTTGTCGAGCAAAGGCACCAAGCGATCGCCCGAGACATGCGCCTTGCCGCCGGCCGGGGCAATAAAGGTGCCGCTCGCGCGATGCCCGCGCAAATTGGTGGCGTTCATAAGCTCGTCGAGTTTGATCGCCATCGCCGTCTCCTCCCGAGATGATTGAGCCTATCAGCCTGCAAAGGCGGTGGAAACCCGCCGAAGGTAGGGAGGGCTAAGCGACCAAGGCGCCCATTTTGGCTGCGATTGCCCGCAACCGTGCCTCATCCGCCGCGTCGCGCTGCTTCCTCGACGCGACCAGACAGGCCTGCGACTTGAGGATGGTGCCGTCGCCCAGCACCTTGAGGTGGTTGGCGCGCAGCGTCGAGCCGGTGGTGGTGATGTCGACGATGACGTCCGCCAGGCCGGCGGCCGGCGCGCCTTCGGTGGCGCCGAGGCTTTCGACGATGCGGTAGACCTGGATGCCGTGCTTGAGCGAAAAGAACTGCTGCGTCAGCCGCCAATATTTGGTGGCGATCCTGAGCCGCCGGCCGTGGCGCTGGCGGAAATCGGCGGCGACATCATCAAGATCGGCCATGGTGTCGACATCGAGCCAGATGTCGGGCACGGCCACCACGACGTCGGCATTGCCGAAGCCGAGGCGCGCGACGATCTCGGCGCGCGCTTCCCAGTCGGCGAGATTCTCGCGCAAAAGATCCTCGCCGGTGATGCCGAGATCGACCGACCCTTGCCCGATCTCGCCGGCGATCTCGGACGCGGACAGGAAGGCCACCTCGACATTGTCGAGGCCGTCGATACGCGCGCGGTATTTGCGGTCGTCCTCGGGCAAGGTAACGGCCAGCCCTGCCTTGGCCAGCACTTCGAGCGACTGTTCCTTGAGTCGGCCTTTCGACGGGATCGCCAGCGTGATCATTTGGCATTCTCCCGCAAGGCTTCGATCCGGTCGAGCCAGACCGAAAAACCCACGCCGGGAATCGGCTTCTTGGCGCCAAGCAGCGTCAGCAGCCGGTCGTAGCGGCCGCCGCCGACAAGCGGGCGATCGCCTCCCTGGACAGCGATCTCGAAGACGAGGCCGGTGTAATAGTCGAGCGGGCGGCCGAAAGCGGCATCGTAGCGGATCTGCGCCGAGGACAGCCCATGCGCCTCGATCGCCTTGGCGCGGGCGGAGAAATTCTCCAGCGCCGGCCCCAGCGACAGGCCGGCATCGGCGGCGAATTTTTCCAGCGCCGCGGTCGCGCCGCTGAGCGCGACGTCGATCTCGAGAAAACCCTTCAACGCCGAGAAGGCGTCATCGGAGAGCCGCACGCTGCGCAACTGTGCTTTCTCGGTCAGCCGGCGCGCAATGTCGGCCGGCGAGCGGCCGCCGGAAGCCGACAGCCCGGCCTGCTCCATGCCTTCGGCAATGTGCGCGGCGAGGCCTTCCTGATCGCCGTCGAGCACCAGCAAGGCGACGGGACCGGAGAGCTGGCTGTTGCGCGGCGGGTTGGCGAGATCGGCAAGGGCCGCTTCCAACATCGGCGCCGAACCGAAGGCGCGGGCCAGCCGCATGCGCCAGCCGCGCGGCAGGCCGAGCGCGGCCAGCACCGCCTCGAACAGGGTCTGGTCGCCAAGCGTGATGGCGAGGGGCCGTCCCGGCAGCACCAGCGACAGCAGCGCATGCGCCTCGGCCAGCGAACGGGCATCGGCGGCGGCGATGTCAGTGTCGCCGAGATCCTCGATGCCGGCCTGGAAGAACTCGTTGCCACCCTCACGGCGCTGGCGGAACACCTCGCCCAGGTAAGAATAGCGGCGCGGCGTGCCGGCCTGGCTGGCGATGTGGTCGAGGCAGACCGGAATGGTGAATTCGGGCCGCAGGCACAGCGTCTTGCCGGTCTCGCTCTCGGTCAGGAAGATGCGCCGGCGCAGGTCTTCGCCCGCCATATCGAGGAACGGATCGGCCGGCTGCAGCACGGCGACTTCGACCGCGTGCGTACCGCGGGCGGCGAAGAGTTTCGCGATGTCGGCAGCGATGGCGGGGCGGGAGGTCATGGATAAGTTGGGCGCGAGGCCCCCCTCTCTGTCCTGCCGGCCATCTCCCCCTCAAGGGGGGAGATTGGCAGCTCGGACGCCGCGCCTCCTCCTGCAGCGTTGAAAATTGGCGAAAGCATGCGCGACATCTGATCTCCCCCCTTGAGGGGGAGATGGCCGGCAGGACAGAGAGGGGGGCTCAAGCGCCACCCTTCGCGCGGTCGGCGGCCTGCGCCGCGAGTATCTTCTTCACCTCAGCCACCAGGTCACCCTCCGCGACCGTCACCTGCGCCGGGCGTGCCGCGCGCCATTCGGCGTTGTCGGTGATCTCGGCCGACAGGCGCGCGCCTTCGATGAGGTCCTTGATCTGCACCTCGCCCTTGGCGCGCTCGTCGCCGCCCTGGATGATGGCGACAGGGCTGCCGCGGCGGTCGGCATATTTCAGCTGCGCCTTCATGCCCGCGCCGCCGAGATACATTTCCGAGCGGATGCCGGCGGCGCGCAGATCGGCGACCATCTTCTGGTAACGGCCGAGGCTTTCCGTATCCTTGTCCATGACCAGCACGACGACCGGGGCGATGACATCGGAGGTATCCAGCTTGCCGAGGTTCTTCAGCGCCGTCATCAGCCGCGAGACGCCGATCGAAAAACCGGTCGCCGGCACCGGCTCGCCGCGAAAGCGCGAGACCAGCCCGTCATAGCGCCCGCCGCCGCCGACCGAGCCGAAACGCACGATCTGGCCTTCGTCGTTGGGGATCTCGGCCAGCAGCTCGGCCTCGAAGACAGGGCCGGTGTAGTATTCGAGGCCGCGCACGACGGAGCGGTCCATCACGATGCGGTCTTCGCCGTAGCTCGCGGCTCTAACCAGGGCCTCGATCGTTGCGAGTTCGCCAACGCCTTCCTGATAGACAGCATTGGCATTGACGCTGGCGTCCTGGGCGGCCTGCCCGTTCCTGGCCGTTGCCAGAAGAACCGCCTCGGCTTGCGCATCCTTCAATCCGGCGCCCTTGGCGAAATCGCCCTCGCCTTCCTTGCCACCGTCCCAGCGTCCGGGGCCAAGCAGGAGCCTGACGCCTTCCGGCCCGAGCTTGTCGAGCTTGTCGATGGCGCGCAGTACGGTCAACCGGCGGCCGGCGTTATCCTCACCGCCGAGCCCGATGGCCTCCAGCACGCCGTCGAGCACCTTGCGGTTGTTGACGCGAATGACGTAGTCGCCGCGCTTGATGCCGAGCGCCTCCATGACGTCGGCCATCATCATCGCCATCTCCGCGTCGGCGGCGACGCCCGGCGTGCCGATCGTGTCGGCGTCGAACTGCATGAACTGGCGGAAGCGGCCGGGACCCGGTTTCTCGTTGCGGAACACCCAGCCGGAGCGGTAGCTGCGATAAGGCTTCGGCAGCTTGTCAAAATTTTCCGCGACGAAGCGCGCCGTCGGCGCGGTCAGGTCGTAGCGCAGCGACAGCCACTGCTCGTCATCATCCTGGAAGGAGAACACCCCTTCGTTCGGCCGGTCCTGATCGGGCAGGAATTTGCCCAGAGCATCGGTGTATTCGATCATCGGCTGGTCGACCGGCTCGAAGCCGTAAAGCTCATAGACCGAGCGGATGGTGGCCATCATCTTCTCGACGGCGCGGATGTCTTCGGCGCTGCGGTCGGCAAAACCGCGCGGCAGCCGCGCTTTCGTCTTTTCGGATTTGTCGGCCATGGGGTCGGTCTTTTCGTTAAGTAAACACTGGCTTATCGGGAGCGGGCGTGTCCTAACCCATGCCAAGTGGTGCGGCAAGCGTTTGCAGACCTGCAGGAAACAGTTCGATAGTTTGCAGGCGCCGCGCCGCCCCTCGTCCCCCTGCCGGCACCTTCTCCCCGTGTAGTGACCGGGGAGAAGGAGGAAGCGCCGGCGCGACAGCTCCAGCGTTGCCGACTGGCCAAACCCGCGGCGCCAGCGTCCTTCTCCCCGTCTCTATAAGGGGAGAAGTGACCGGCAGGGCGATGAGGGGCGGCGCCGACTAACAAAGAAGTAGACTTCAATATCCCACCCTAGAGGGTTGAGGGCCTCCAAGAACTTCGAAACAATCAGCGCAAATACGAAACAATTCCGCCACCAGCGCGGCATGCTGCCGACACAATCCGCGACCATAAACGCGCCGAAACAAGGGGTTCAGGGCCATGACCACGGCTGAAGATATCATCGAGGGCGAGACTGCAAGGCTGAGGCCTGCCGGGGTTCCGGCGCTGAAGCCGGCGCAGCAGCCGGCTGGGCCGTTCGAGGCTGCGGCGACCAAGCCGAGCGCCCGCGACGCGCTGGTCACCGGGCTTTTGGTAATCTACCCGGCTTTCGCGGCTGTGGCGGCGATCCTGGCGGGGTTGTTTTTGGCAGGCGCCGGCAGCGTTTGACTTGAGGTCTACCGAGAAATCTCGAAGGCCGGCGCTGCCCCTCATCCGCCCTTCGGGCACCTTCTCCCCGTGAACGGGGAGAAGGAAAGAGCGCGCTCTACTTCGGCCTTTTGAGCTTCTTGCGCTCTTTCTCCACCTCCGCCCTGCAATAGCAGCCCTCGAGGTGGTCGTTGACGAGGCCCATGGCCTGCATGAAGGCATAGACCGTCGTCGGGCCGACAAAGCTCCAGCCTCGCTTCTTCAACTCCTTCGATATCCTGACAGACACGGCCGTCGTCGGATTGGCGCGCAGATGCGCGAGGTCGACGATTCCCGGACGCTCGTCCGGACCCGGTTCGAACTTCCAGAACCAGGCGGCTAAAGAGCCGAACTCGTCGACCATCTCGCGGGCGCGTTTGGCGTTGTTGATGGTCGAGACGATCTTGCCACGATGGCGGATGATGCCGGCGTTGCCGAGCAGGCGCTCGACATCCTTCTCGGTGAATTGAGCCACCTTGTCGAAGTCGAAACCGGCGAAGGCCTCACGGAAATTCTCGCGCTTGCGCAGGATGGTGAGCCACGACAGGCCCGACTGGAATCCTTCCAGGCAGATCTTTTCGAACAGCCGGCGATCATCCGTTACCGGCCGGCCCCATTCACGATCGTGATAGTGAAGATAGTCCGGCAAATTGCCATGCCAGAAGCAGCGCGCCCTGCCGTCGGGACCATCGAGAATGCCGCTATTTTCCGTTGCCATCGTCAGCAAATCCATTCGTTAATGCGCCTCGGCGCCGCTTTTACCGTGGCTTTACCAGATTCCTGAACCGGCCGGTAACCACACCAAAAGGTTTACTGACAAAGCGGCATTTTACGCATTCCGATTCATGTTTTGCTTGCCGCTGCGCGCCAAGGATCGCGAAACCGAGGGCGTCCTCTCCGCCCCGGATGAGTTCGATCAAGGTGCGTTCCAATGAAGACAGCGTTTTGTTACCTGCTCGGCGCGGCGGCGATCCTTGCCGCCGGCGCCACCACCTCCCTTGCCAATGACCGCTACGCCGATATGCCGCCGGTGACGGTGAGCCCCGACCTTTCGGCGCCCTGGGTGCTGCAACTTGGCCGTGCGCCGGGCATCGTGCGCCCGGTCCGGCAAGCGACGCAGCAGCCGCTGCAGCGACTGTTCCAGGCGCAGCCCGACCGGCAGAGGACGGCAGCCGTGCAGCAGCCGGCCAAGCGCATGGTAATGCGACCGCAGATCAACCCGATCTACCTGCCGCAGGAAGTCGCCTATGACGGGCCGGCGAAGCCGGGCACGATCGTCATCGATACGCACCAGAATTTCCTCTATCTGGTGGAGCAGAACGGCAAGGCGCGGCGTTACGGCGTCGGCACCGGCAAGCCGGGCTTCGAATGGTCGGGCACGCACAAGATCACCGACAAGAAGGTGTGGCCGGACTGGCGCCCACCGGCGGCGATGATCAAGCGCGAGGCGGCCAAGGGCCGCTATTTGCCGACCTATCTTGCTGGCGGCATGGAAAACCCGCTGGGCGCGCGCGCGCTCTATCTGGGCACCACCGAATACCGCATCCACGGCACCAACCAGCCCTGGACGATCGGCGGCGCTGTGTCTTCCGGCTGCATCCGCATGCGCAACGAGGACGTCGTCGACCTTTACGAGCGCGTCAATGTCGGAACCACGGTCGAGGTGATCTAGTTTCTGCGAACCAGCCGGTTAGACGGCGCAGCACTTTTAGTCCAGCTGTTGCCGTCAAGTCATAGTGCGATCCCGTGGGATGTGCTTAAACCGATGTCGAGTTTACGGGGGACGGGCCGTGTGGGGATACGGCCGGTCACGAAAGGGCAGCGTGGGCAACCGCGCTGCCCTTTTCGTTTTTGAGGCTTCTTTGACGCGTGGCGCGGCAAGTCGCGCCGCAAACAGACGGATTCGCTTTCGGGGCTGAGTTCCCGGCGCTCCTCTGCTATTGCAGTGCACAAATCCTGATCGTCACGCAATTCTGGACGCAACGCTGCTTACGCGATTTCCTCGAATTGCCCAGAAGGCAGAGGTGCCAGCCATGACCCGGACCGACGACAGCCGCTATCTGAACGGCGGCCCGGTTGCCCAGCGCATCATTGCGTCGGTGCGCGAAGATGCCTTGATCGCGACGGCCGAAGGTTTTCCGCCAAAGCTGGTCTCGATCACCGTCGGCGATACCGAAGCGGTCGATGTCTATGTGCGCAACCAGCGCGCCAAGGCAGCCCTTGCCGGCATCGGGTTCGAGGAGCGGCGCTTTGCCGCCGACATCACGGCCGGCGAACTGGAAGCCGCGATCCACGGCCTCAACGCCGACCCGCGCGTCACCGGCATCATCATCCAGCGGCCGGTGCCGGCGCATATCCCGATCAAGACGCTGCAGGCCGCCGTGCATCCGCTGAAGGATGTCGAAGGCATGCACCCGGCCTCGATCGGCAACATCGTCTACAACCAGCTCGATCTGGCGCCCTGCACGGCGGCAGCCTCGGTCGAACTGCTGAAGGAGACCGGCCTCGATCTCAAGGGGCTCGAAGTGGTCGTCGTCGGCCATTCCGAGATCGTCGGCAAGCCGATCGCCTTCCTGCTGATGAGCGAAGGCGCCACGGTGACGGTGTGCCACCACATGACGCGCTCGGTGGCGGCGCATGCACGGCGCGCCGACGCGCTGTTCGTCGCGGTCGGCAAGCCGCGGCTGATCAAGGCCGACATGGTGAAGCCGGGCGCCGCCGTCATCGACATCGGCATCAATTCCGAGGTCGGGCCCGACGGCGAAACCCGCATCGTTGGAGACGTCGACACCGACAGCGTCAAGGAAGTGGCGTCCTGGATCACGCCGGTGCCAGGCGGCGTTGGCCCCCTCACCGTCGCGATCCTGCTGCGCAACACCATGGTGGCACTCAACCGCCAGCGCGCGCTCTATCGCGCGACCTATGGCGTGGCGGATCAGCTCGCGGCGGAGTAATTATTCCGCAGCAATCAACCCGCCGTCGGAAACGCCCTCCGGTTTCGGACCGCCATAGGCCCAGTCGAGCAGTTTGATCGTGTGCACCACCGGCAGCTTGGCGGCGGACGCGATCTGGGTGATGCAGCCGATATTGCCGGTGGCGACGATTTCGGCGCCGGTCGCCTCGATATTCCCCACCTTGCGGTCGCGGAGCTTGGCTGAAATCTCCGGCTGCAGGATGTTGTAGGTGCCGGCCGAGCCGCAGCACAGATGCCCTTCGCGCGGCTCACGCACGACGAAGCCTGCTTTGGCGAGCAGCTCCTTCGGCTGGCGCGTGATCTTCTGGCCGTGCTGCATCGAGCAGGCGGAATGGTAGGCGACGACGGTGCCCGGTTTGCGCACCGGCTCGGGCAGGTCGAGGCTGGCGAGATATTCGGTGATGTCCTTGGCCAGCCCCGAGACGCGCGCGGCCTTTTCGGCATAGGCCCGATCGAGGCGCAGCATGAAGCCGTAATCCTTGATCGTTGTGCCGCAGCCTGACGCGGTGATGATGATGGCGTCGAGCCCGCCTTGGTCGATCGCGCGCGTCCAGGCGTCGACATTCCGCCTGGCCGAGGCAAGAGCCTGATCCTCGCGGCCCATGTGATGGACGAGCGCGCCGCAGCAGCCCTCGCCTTCGGGCACCACGACCTCGACGCCAAGCCTGGTCAGCAGAGAAATCGTCGTTTCATTGATGGCGGGATCGAGCACCGATTGCGCGCAGCCGGTGAGGATCGCGACGCGGCCTCGCTTTGTGCCTTGCCCGGTATGCGTGCCTGGTTTCGCCATCGGCGATGCCGGCGGGACCGCGGACGGCGCCAGCTTCAGCATGGCTGCGACCGGCTTCAGATCCGGCAGTTTCTCGAACAGGCGGATGAAAGGCCGGCCGAGACCGGCCAGTTTCAGCGCGGCGCGGAAGCGGCTGGGATAAGGCAGCACGAAGGCCAGCACGGCGCGCGTCAGCCGGTCGAGCAGCGGCCGCTTATAGGTCTGCTGGATGTGGGCGCGGGCGTGGTCAACCAGATGCATGTAGTTCACGCCCGACGGACATGTCGTCATGCAGGCAAGGCAGGAGAGACACCGGTCGATATGGGTGACGATCTCCTTATCCGCCGGGCGGCCGTTCTCCAGCATGTCCTTGATGAGGTAGATGCGGCCGCGCGGCGAATCGAGCTCGTTGCCGAGCGTCACATAGGTCGGGCAGGTGGCGGTGCAGAAGCCGCAATGCACGCATTTGCGCAGGATCTTCTCCGATTCCGCGACATGCGGGTCGGCAAGCTGGGCAAGGGAGAAATTGGTCTGCACGCAAAAATCCTTACTGTCCCAGAAGCCAGCTTTGCGGGTTCCTGACGGGCTCGCCGCGCTGCAGCGCCTGGATGCCCAGAATGCAGCGGGCGATAAACCAGACGGCGGCGGCCAACATCAGCACGAAGCCGATCACAAGCATCATCAGGACCACCGAGATCAGCGCGAGAGAAGGCCGATCCAGAACGTCCTGATCAGGAACGTATAGTGGCTTTCGACGAAGCCGCCGGCCTTGCCGCGATTGATGTAGGCAAGCACGATGCCGACAATGCCGGTGATGCCGATGACGAGGCCGGCGAGGTAGAGAATGTAGATGACCAGCGCGTTGGTCTGGCCCGGCTCCAGCCAGCGATCGGTCTGGCGTGGCGCGCTGCTCGGTCCTGGGTCGGTATTGCTCATGATGCTGCTCCCTGTGTTGATCGGGCGAGAGTAGCAGAGCCGGAGCCCGGCGCCATGCGGCCAGGGTTGAGGATATTCTTCGGATCGAACTCGGCCTTGAGCCGCGCCGAGAGCGCCGCCAGATGCGGCGGCTGCGGCTCGAACACCGGCAGCGCCGCGCGATGCGGAGCGGAGGCGCGCACCAGCGTCGCATGGCCGCCGCCATGCTTGCGGATCAAGCCGCGCAAGAGGTCGGCCTCGGGATCGTCCTCGCGCATCGACAGCCACACCAGACCGCCCTGCCAGTCGTAGAACGCATCGACCGCCGCCTGCATGCGCAGCGCCATCACCATGTGATGCGCCACGGACGGCGCCATCGAGACACGCCAGACCGGCCGCGCGCCGCCGTCGGCGAAAGGCCGGCAGTCTCGGATGTCGCGCCAGATGGCTTTCGACGCCTCGCCGGCGATCTCTTCCAGCGGCCCGGCCTTGCCGAGCAGCTTGCGCAGCGCCTCGATGCGATAGACGACCGAGGGGCCAAAACCTTCGACGCGCAGCAACGTCGCGGCATCGCTGCCGTGCTTGCCGCCGGCGACCCGTGCGGCGATGCGCTCCGGCAGATGCGCCGCGCTCGACACTTCGGCGCTGGAGCCCAGCGCCAGCGCCATGGCGGCGACCGCCGCATCGTCGAGCAGGCCGCGGATGGCCAAAGTCACTTCCGTTTCGGCGGCCGGCAGCACCTTGAACGTGACATCCGTGAGCACGGCCAGCGTGCCCCAACTGTTCGCCATCAGCTTGGAGAGATCGTAGCCGGTGACGTTCTTGACTACGCGCCCGCCCGACTTGAAGGCCTCGCCACGGCCCGAGACGGCGGCGACGCCAAGGATATGGTCGCGCGCGGCTCCCGCCTTGAGACGGCGCGGGCCGGACAGGTTCGAGGCCAGCACGCCGCCGATGGTGCCTCTGCCTGGCTCGCCACCGAGCAACGGACCGTAGTCCATCGGCTCGAAGGCGAATTGCTGGCCGTTTTCCGCAAGCAGTTCTTCGATCTCGGCGAGCGGCGTGCCTGCCTTGGCCGACAGCACCAGCTCAGCGGGCTCGTAGAGGGTGACGCCGGTGAGCCTGGAGAGGTCGAGCGTGTGTTCGGTCTGCAGTGGGCGGCCGATGCCGCGCTTGGAGCCATGGCCGAAGAGCTCGAGGGGTGTCTCTTCGGCTGCCGCCCATTGGACGGTGGAGAGGACTTCGGCGGAGGTGGAGGGGGTGAAGGTGGTCATGGCTTGGCCTTGTTCCTCGCCCGCGCAGGGCCAGGACAATCGCATACGGCAGCGCTGCCCCCTCTCCGCCCGCTACGCGGACACCTCTCCCCCATTTCATGGGGGCGAGGAAACGCCAACCGCCGACGTCGCGACCTTGAAAAGCCTGGGTTCCTCGCCCCCGCAAGGCTGGGGAGAGGTGGCTCGGGCGAAGCCCGAGACGGAGAGGGGGCCGTCATAGAGCGCTGTCTCCCGTCTTCCTGGCTGCAAAAACAAACCTAAGGTCGGCAGCAACGACGTCTTTAGCAAGCTGCCCTTCCAGCGCTGCGAGGATCGTCTCGCAAACACTCCTCGTGTTCTTCAGCACATCAAAATTCCAAAACCGCAAAACCGAGAAGCCCTCGCCCCGCATGAATTCATCCCGCCGCCTGTCGTACGAACTGTCCGCGTGCTGGCTGCCGTCCAGTTCCACGACCAGCTTTTGGCTCCTGCAGGCAAAATCCGCGAAGTATGGACCGATGGGCATCTGGCGAACGAATTTGTAATCCGCCCAGCCTTCTTGCCTTTAGCTCGTTCCAGAGGGTCGCTTCCGCCTGATTGTCCCCATGGCGAAGCTCGCGCGCACGAGCGATGTTTTCGGGCGAGCGGCGGCTTGGCTGAGAGGGCGTCCCCCCTCTCCGTCTCGGGCTTCGCCCGAGCCACCTCTCCCCCGCTTTGCGGGGGCGAGGAACTTTGATCCTCAGCCCCCATCAAAACCTCGGAATATCCGGAAAAGCCACCTGCCCGCGATGCACATGCATCCTTCCCAGCTCCGCGCAGCGGCGCAGCTGCGGAAACACTTTTCCTGGATTGAGCAGGTGGTTGGGATCGAAGGCGCATTTGACGCGCATTTGCTGGTCGAGGTCGATTTGGTTGAACATTTCCGGCATCAGGTCGCGCTTCTCGACGCCGACGCCGTGCTCGCCGGTCAAGACGCCGCCGACCTCGACGCAAAGCCGCAAAATGTCGGCGCCGAAGCTTTCGGCCTTGTCGAGCTCGCCCGCCACATTGGCGTCGTAGAGGATCAGCGGGTGCAGATTGCCGTCGCCGGCGTGGAAGACATTGGCGACGCCGAGGCCATATTTCTCGGAGAGATCACGCATGCCGGCGAGCACGCGCGGCAGTTCCTTGCGCGGGATAGTGCCGTCCATGCAGTAATAGTCGGGCGAGATGCGGCCGACCGCCGGGAAAGCCGCCTTGCGGCCGGCCCAGAAGCTCAGCCGCTCCTGCTCGGACTGCGAGATGCGGCAGGTGGTCGAGCCGTTCCTGTAGGCGATCGCCTCGACGAGACCGATCAGATGGTCGACCTCCACACTCGGCCCATCGAGCTCGACGATAAGCAGCGCCTCGACATCGAGCGGATAGCCCACCTGGACGAAATCCTCCGCCGCGTGGATCGCCGGGCGATCCATCATCTCCATGCCGCCCGGGATGATGCCGGCGCCGATGATGTCGGCGACGCATTGGCCGCCCTGTTCGCTGGTCGGGAAGCCGATCAGCAGCGCGCGCGCCGTCTCCGGCTTCTTCAGGATCCGCACCGTGACCTCTGTGACGACGCCGAGCAGGCCTTCGGAGCCGGTCATGACGCCGAGCAGGTCGTAACCTTCCTGGTCAAGATGACTGCCGCCGAGGCGCACGACCTCGCCGTTCATCAGGACCATCTCGATGCCCAGCACATTGTTGGCGGTGAGCCCGTATTTCAGGCAGTGCACGCCGCCGGAATTTTCCGCGACATTGCCGCCGATCGAGCAGGCGATCTGGGAGGATGGATCGGGGGCATAGTAGAAGCCCTCCTGCTCGACGGCGGTGGTGATGCCGAGATTGGTGACGCCCGGCTGAGCGACCACGATGCGGTTCGGGTAGTCGACCCCCAGGATGCGGTTGAAGCGGCTCATCACCAGCAGCACCGCATCTTCCAGCGGCAGCGCGCCGCCGGAGAGCGAGGTGCCGGAACCGCGCGGCACGACGCGGATATTGCGCTCGTTGCAGTATTTGAGAACCCGCGAGACCTGAGCCACCGTTTCCGGCAGCACGACGACCAGCGGCAACTGCCGGTAGGCGGTCAGGCCGTCGCTTTCGAAGGCGCGCATTTCATTGGCCGTATCGACGACGCCCTCGCCCGGCACGATGATGCGCATGTCGGCGACGATCTCGGCGCGCCGACGCAGCGTTTCGGCATCTGGCTTGGGCATGGCTAGGCCGGACATCGGTTATCCCGCTTGACTGGTCAAAATCTTTTACCAGCTTGACCGTTTTGTTGCAAACGCTGCTTTGGTCAAATAAGGCGGCGACCGTAATGCCCAGCTTCCGCAGCGGCAATCTGCCGCTGCTTCCTCGCATCGAGGGGAAGATTACTCGCCCGGATGCTTCGCCGGCTCGGAATGCATCTTGCGCACCCGGCGCACACCCCACCAGACCAGCAGGATGGCAACGGGGACGGAGGCTGCGGTGACGACTTCTGGCGCGAAGACGTGACCGAAGATCGAGGCGCCCTTGGCTACATAGCCGATAAGGCCGACGACGTAGTATGACACAGCGGCCACGGACAGGCCTTCGACAGTTTGCTGCAGGCGCAGCTGCAGCCGGGCCCGGTTGTTCATCGATGCCAGCAGGTCACGGTTCTGCTTCTCGACTTCGACGTCGACCCAGGTGCGTAAGAGCGTGGTGGCGCGGGTGAGTTTTCGCGACAGGTTGGCCTGGCGCTCCTCGACCGAGCGGCAGGTGCGCATGGCCGGTGCCATGCGCCGCAGCAGGAAGCCCGCCCAGGTATCAAAACCCTGCACCGGCTCTTCATCCAGCGCCTCCAGCCTTTCGGTGACGATGCCGTCATAGGCGCGGCTGGCGCCGAAGCGGTAGAGGCTGGATGCGGCGTCGGCCTCGAGCTCGGCGGCGAGCTCGGTGAGGTCGGCGAGCAATGTCTGGCTGTCACGAGTTTCGACGGCCTTCATTTCCAGCGTGGTCTGCGCCAGGCGGTCCTCAATGCGGCGGGCGCGGCCGGACAGCGTCAACGCCAGCGGCAGGCCGAGCATGGCCAGCGTCCGATAGGTCTCGATGTCGATCAGCCGCTGCGACAGAGCGCCGGTGCTGGCCGGCGTCAGGCCGCGATCGAGCACCAGCATGCGGGTCAGCCCGTCGCCGTCCTGGCGGAAATCGGTGATGATGGCGGCGGCGCCCCTTTCGACCAGCGAGTAGCAAAGGCTGGTGGGGTCGAAGCCGGCGATCAGCCTTTCGCTCGCCTGCGTCCATTTGCGGATTTCGAGCCGGATGCCGGAAATCACCGTGCCTGGGGGCGAGAAGCCGTTACCGAAGGGCGAATCTTCCTGCCCCCGGCCATTCTCGGCCAGCGGCCCTTCCCACAGATAGGTCGAGAATTCCGTATGCCGCTCCCAACGCAGCGAGCCCTTGCCCCATTTCATGGCATGGTGGCGCGCGTTCCGCTCAGGCGCTGCGATTCCCAGCCGCCGCGAAAGCTCCGAGAGCACGGCATGGTCGACCGCGGCGCCGGCCTCGGTCATGAAGGAAAGCTGGATCAGCACGCGCGGCTTTTCGATCAGCGGGTGCGGACGGGCATGGACCTCGCCGATCGCGCCGGGCCGCCCCTCATGCGCCGGAAAGCCCATGACGCTGCCTTGGGCGCGCGGCTGGAATTCGAGACTGGACATCTCGTCGGACACGGCTGGTCCCCCTGTTTTCGACCCTTCGTGCAACCCGGTGGTCTTGCGGCAATCGGCGAGACGCGTAAACAGCAAATATTAGCATCCGGCGATGACGGCGCGCGGCAGGCGATCCGACCACATTGGGCGAATTGGATAAATAATTTGACCAGTTGGCGACAGACGCTTTAATCTGGGCGACATCCGTTCCAGCTCCAGGCGTCTCCGTTGAGCGACATTTTCTCCAGGATCGAGCATTCGCGCACCGCCGACGAGGTGGTGCAGCAGATCGAGAGCCTGATCCTCGAAGGCGTTCTGCGCACCGGTGACCGGCTGCCGGGCGAGCGCGAGCTGGCGCGCCAGTTCGACGTGTCGCGGCCGATCCTGCGCGATGCGCTGAAGGCGCTGGAGGGACGCGGACTGCTGACGACGCGCCCCGGCGGCGGCACGCATGTCGCCGACGTCATCGGCCAGCTCTTCACCAAGCCGGTGACGGACCTCATCTCCACGCACCGCAAGGCGGTGACCGACTATCTGGAGTACCGGCGCGAGATCGAGGCGGTGGCGGCCGAATATGCGGCGCGGCGGGCGACGCCGGAGGACCTTGCGCTGCTCGACCGCATCATGGCGCGCATGGAGGAGGCGCACCGGACCGGCGACTTCGACGACGAGGCGGAGATCGACGTCGAATTCCATCATGCGGTGTGCGAATGCGCGCACAACATCATCCTGCTGCACACGCTGCGCTCCTGCTACCGGCTGTTGTCGGAAGGCGTTTTCCAGAACCGGCTTCTGGTGTTCGGCGTGCCGGGCGCGCGCGAGGCGCTGCTCGAGCAGCACCGGGCGATCCATGCCGCGATCAAGGCCGGCGATCCGATCGCGGCGCGCAAGGCCGCGATGGACCACATCACCTATGTCGAGCGCTCGATGGCGGAAGCCGAGCGCAGCGGCGACTGGCAGCGCGTCTCCCGGCTGAGGCTGAGACAGCGCTCCGATGCCGGCGATATCGAACCCACACGCAAACGCTCCTAAGCACAGATTTAGCGGGGACCCATCATGAGCGAAATCCTCACCATCGCCGACCTCAAGGACCTGGCACGCCGGAGGGTGCCGAAGATGTTCTTCGACTATGCCGATTCCGGCGCATGGACGGAGAGCACCTACCGCGCCAACGAGGAGGACTTCGGCAAGATCAAGTTCCGCCAGCGCGTGCTGGTCGACATGAGCAACCGCTCGCTGGAATCGACCATGATCGGCCAGAAGGTGGCGATGCCGGTGGCGCTGGCGCCGACCGGGCTGACCGGCATGCCGACGGCGAGATGCTGGCGGCGCAGGCGGCGGAAGCGTTCGGCGTTCCGTTCACGCTGTCCACCATGAGCATCTGCTCGATCGAGGATGTCGCCTCGGTGACCAAGAAGCCGTTCTGGTTTCAGCTCTACGTGCTGCGCGACAAGGATTTCGTGCTCAACCTCATCGACCGCGCCAAGGCGGCGAAATGTTCGGCGCTGGTGCTGACACTCGACCTGCAGATCCTGGGACAGCGCCACAAGGACGTGCGCAACGGGCTTTCGGCGCCGCCGAAGATGACGCTTGCCAACATCATCGACCTTGCGCTGAAGCCGCGCTGGTGCCTGGGCATCGCAGGAACCAAGCGCCGCACTTTCCGCAACATCGTCGGCCACGCCAAGGGCGTGGGCGACGTCTCCTCACTATCGTCCTGGACGAATGAGCAATTCGATCCGCACCTGTCGTGGAAGGACGTCGCCTGGATCAAGGAACGCTGGGGCGGCAAGCTGATCCTGAAGGGCATCCTCGACACGGAAGACGCGCTGATGGCGGCCGAGACCGGGGCGGACGCGATCGTGGTCTCAAACCATGGCGGGCGGCAGCTCGACGGCGCCCCCTCCTCGATCTCCGTGCTGGAAGAGATCGCCGATGCGGTCGGCGACAGGATCGAAGTCCATATGGACGGCGGCATCCGTTCCGGCCAGGACGTGCTCAAGGCGCTCTGCCTCGGCGCCAAGGGCACCTATATCGGCAGGCCGTTCCTTTACGGCCTCGGCGCGATGGGCAAGGACGGCGTCACCAAGGCGCTCGAAATCATCCGCAAGGAGATGGACGTCACGCTGGCGCTGTGCGGCAAGCGCCTCGTCGCCGACATGGGCAAGGACCAGCTCCGCCGCTAGGACGCAGTAGCCAAGATCGCACGGATCGGTTGCGTCGCTAGGGCGTTGTTCATCGATCGGCACTAGGCTTGGCTCCAACTGTGCCTTGGGAACATGTTCACCTTGACCGAAACCGGCATCCACTATCTCGACGGGCGCGGGCCGGACGGCATGCGGCTCTACGCCATCGGCGACGTACATGGACGCCATGACCTGCTCGCCGCCATGCACCGGCGCATCGAAAGCCAACTGGAACATGCGCCCGCCTCCGACTGGCGCATCATCCATCTCGGCGACTATGTCGACCGCGGCCCGGATTCAAAGAGCGTCATCGACTTTCTGATCGAGGCGCGCAAGCGCGATCCGCGCTACATCATGCTGGCCGGCAACCATGATATCGGCATGCTCGAATTCCTGGCCGATGCCGAGCCGGACGGCCTGTTCATGAACTATGGCGGCGTGCAGACCGCGCAGTCCTATGGCGTGGACCTTGTCCGCGACGCCCATTGGTACGGCAAGGCGGAAGCCATCGCGCGCGGACACGCTGCGCTGGTGAAAGCGGTGCCGCGCAGCCATGTCGATTTCCTGCAGTCGCTGACGTTTTCGGTCAGTTTCGGCGACTTCTTCTTCTGCCATGCCGGGATAAGGCCGGGCGTGCCGCTCGACCGCCAGAACCTGCTGGACCTGATCTGGATCCGCGATGCCTTCCACGATCACCAGGAGCTTTTTTCAAAGGTGATCGTGCACGGGCACACGCCCGTCCCGGAGGCCGAAGTGAAGGCCAACCGCGTCAATGTCGACACGCTCGCCTGGAAATCGGGGACGCTGAGCGCGCTCGCCGTCAATGGCGGCGACAAGCGCATCATCGACGTGCAAGGCAAAGCGCTTTAAGGCGTGCTGATATTCAGGTGAGGCCGGCCTGCAAATGGTGTTTTCCTGCGCTTCCGGTGCTCACGTACGTTAAGTACGCTCCGCTCCGGTTCTCGGAAACCACCATTTTCGACTCGGCCTTGACCTGAATCTCAACACGCCTTCGGCGCAATCTCGGCGCGGGCGCGCTTCCGATTTTTGATTGGGCTCAGTCGAGCGAGGCCGTCACGCCGTAGCCGTCGACGGCCCGGTGGTTGGTTGCTGCGTCGGCGGCATAGATGCCCAGGCCGCAGAGCACGATGGCAGACAGCATGACAAAAGACAGGAGTGCTGCTTTCACGGACGTCATCTCTGGTTAAGCTTTCTGCATCTGGGCACGAGGCGGTTACCAATGCGTTGAAACGATAAAATGCGTCTCAATGTTTCGACGATTTCGCGCTTCTAAGCAGATTCTGTTTCGCCGGTGTGTCGGCTGGATCACACAAAAGGTTCATGGCGGTTGCACCGGCGATACAAAGCGCGCCCTCTTAGGGGAGCAGCCGGACACAAACCAAGAAAGAAGAGCGTTATCCCCAGGCGCAGGCGCTGAGGCGTGCCAATTATGCCACGCTGCGTCCGCGCGGATGTGTCGAGATGCAGGTCAGGCCGGCCTTACCTGAATATCAACGTACCTTAGATGGTAGCCACCCAGGCGCGGGCGATCGCCAGGCCGGCGGCATCGGCTTCGGGGCCGTTACCGGCCAACTCGTCGTCGAGCCGGTCGTTCCAGTCGGGATGGCGCTCGGCTATCGTTGCCGCGAAGGAGGTGCTCCAGTGGCGCACCATCGGCGTGTCGGCCTCGAAGTGGAACTGAAAGCCATAGACGGCGCGGCCGAGGCGGAAGGCCTGGTTTTCGGCGACCGCGCTGCCGGCGAGCCGCACGGCATTCTGAGGCAGCGCAAAAGTGTCGTCGTGCCATTCGAAGATCGGAAATTGTTCGGGCAGCGCCGCCAGGACCGGATCCGACTTCGCGGCGGGCGTCAGCGAGACCTTGTGCCAGCCGAATTCGGTGGCGCCGCCGATATGGTTGTCGCCACCAAATGCGCGGGCAAGGAGCTGACCGCCGAGGCAGATGCCGAGCACCGAGCGGTCCTTATCGGCGAAATCGCGGGTCAACTCGAGCAGCGCCGGGAAATAGGGATAGTCCTCGTCGGCCAGCGCATTCTGCCCGCCGCCCAGCAAGACCATCGCATCGTGCCCGCCTGCGTCCTGCGGCAACGTATCGCCCTGGTATGGGCGCCGCAGGTCGACATCCGCGCCCGCTTCGGCCAGAGCGGCACCGACCTGACCGAGGCCGGTATTGTCGTAATTCTGGACCACCAGCACGCGCAACGAGAATCCTGCTGACATGAAAAGGCTGGGGCGAGCGATATCATGCGGCCCGTGTTTCAGCCAAGATGCGCGGCGGGAGAGAAAGCTATGCCACTGCAGAACCGGGTCGATCCCTTCGGCGCCATCCATGCCGTGCCGGAACGCGGCCTGTTCACCGGCAATCGCGGCATCATCCATGATCCGGAGACCAAGACTCTGCTGAGGAAGCGCTGGGCCTTGCCGGCCTGGATCATCTGTGTGTGCGAGTTCCGCAATGTGCGGCGCGAGCCGATGGGCCGCAACAGGGGAGGAAAGGCTGGTTGGACCGAATTGTTCTTCCTTGACGAGGTGACGGCGTTGGCCGCCGGCCACCGGCCCTGCTTCTTCTGCCGACGCGAACGGGCGACCGATTTCGTCGGCCGCTTCGGCAAGGCCTTCGGCATCGCAGAGCCCCGCGCGCCGATGGTCGACAAACGGCTGCACAGGGAACGGCTGGCTTCGGGTGGACGGCCCCCTCGCGTAACCGTGCCGGAGCTTGACGGCTTGCCTGATGGAGCGATGATCGCGCAGGGCGACACCGCCTACGCGCTGCGTTCCGGAAAGGCACTTGAATGGTCCTTCGCGGGTTTCGCCGGTCAAACCGGCTTCGATCGCTTCACCGGCCGATCGCTGCGCCTGCTGACGCCGGCGACCACCATCGCGGTGCTGCGGCAAGGCTTTGCGCCTGTCTGGCATCCGACCGCCGACACTTGACGATATCCATCGCCTCGCCCATTGCTCGGCAGATATTCGCGGGATGGCCCGCAAATATCTGCCTAGATTCCCTTGTTTTTCGCAGGTTCTGATCGCAAAACCGCGGGGACACTTTTGCGGGACCTGCCTGGGCCATGCGCGCCAACTACAAAATGCAGCGGTTGTTCGTGCCGGACGATCTAGGCTCAGGCGTCGAATTCGATGCCGGACAGCAGCAGAGCCATTACCTCGCCCATGTGCTGCGGCTCGGCGAAGGCGCCGTGGTGCTGCTTTTCAACGGCCGCGACGGCGAATGGTCGGCTGCGATCGCCGCTAGATCCAAGAAGGCTGTCCGGTTGAAAGTGCTGGAGCTGCAGCGGCCGCAGCCGCCGCTGCCCGACCTCGTCTATTGCTTCGCGCCGCTCAAGCAGGGGCGGCTCGACTACCTGGTGCAGAAGGCGGTCGAGATGGGCGCCGGCGTGCTGCAGCCAGTCATCACCCAGCACACGCAGGTGGCGAAGCCCGGCATCGAGCGGCTGCGCGCCAATGTCGTCGAGGCGGCCGAGCAATGCGGCATCCTCGCGGTGCCGGACGTGCGTGAAGCAGAGAAGCTGGAGCGGCTGCTCGCCAGTTGGGACAGGGAGCGGCGGCTGATCTTCTGCGACGAGGACGCTTCGACCAACAATCCGCTGCCGGCCCTGCAGGCGGTAAGGGAGAAGAAACTTGCGCTTCTGGTCGGTCCCGAAGGCGGATTTTCCGAGGACGAGCGCAGGATGCTGAGGGCCTTGCCTTTCGTCACCGCCATCCCGCTCGGGCCGCGGATCCTGCGCGCCGACACGGCGGCAGTGGCGGCGCTTGCCGCCATCCAGGTGACGATCGGCGACTGGTAAATCAAATCCCATTGAGGCCTGGCTCAGGATTTTTTGCTTGATCGGCTGCCGGCATTTCGTCCATCTAGCGCCGGCGGCCGTCCGGCCTCTGCAGCACCGCGCATGCTTTTCGACGCACGAAGGGCGCTGTAACACTTAGGAACTGTGCAGGACGCCTGGCGGAAGTCGATGCCGATTTCCGGGGCAAAGCGCTCGGAGGGGCCTCATGGCGCGCGACACGACCGATACCCAGCCCATCGAAGGAACCGACGAACTGGTCGGCTATCTGGCCGCCGGCAACAAGCCGCGCGACAAATGGCGCATTGGCACCGAGCACGAGAAATTCCCCTTCTATGTCGACGGCCACGCGCCGGTGCCCTATGGCGGCGAGCGCGGCATCCGCGCCATCCTGGAAGGCATGCAGCAAAAGCTTGGTTGGGACCCGATCATGGATGCCGGCCGTATCATCGGCCTGGTCGAGCCGACCGGCCAGGGCGCGATCTCGCTGGAGCCAGGCGGCCAATTCGAGCTTTCCGGCGCGCCGCTGGAATCGATCCACCAGACCTGTCGCGAGGGCAACGCGCATCTGGCGCAGGTGCGCGAGATCGCCGAGCCGCTCGGCATCCGCTTCCTCGGCCTTGGCGGCAGCCCGAAATGGTCGTTGGCCGACACGCCGAAAATGCCGAAATCGCGCTACGAGATCATGACGCGCTACATGCCGAAGGTCGGCACCAAGGGCCTCGACATGATGTACCGCACCTGCACGATCCAGGTTAACCTCGACTTCGAGAGCGAGACCGACATGCGCCGCAAGATGCAGGTGTCGCTGAAGCTGCAGCCGCTGTCGACGGCGCTGTTTGCCAACTCGCCCTTCACCGAGAGCCGGCCGAACGGGCTGCAGAGCTGGCGCGGCGACATCTGGCGCGACACCGACAACCAGCGTTCCGGCATGCTTGAATTCTGCTTCTCGCCCGATTTCGGCTTTGCCGACTATGTCGAATGGGCGCTCGACGTGCCGATGTATTTCGTCATCCGCGACGGCCAGTATCACGACATGACGCGCTACACCTTCCGCCAGTTCATGGCGGGTGCGGCGCGCAATGAAATCCCCGACGGCCTGCCGACCATGGGCGACTGGGCGAACCATCTCTCTACCTTGTTCCCCGACGTGCGGCTGAAGCGTTTCCTCGAAATGCGCGGCGCCGATGGCGGCCCGTGGCGTCGCATCTGCGCCCTGCCCGCCTTCTGGGTCGGGCTGCTCTATGACGAGCAGGCGCTGGACGCCGTCGAGGCGCTGACCGCAAGCTGGACCTATCGGGAAGCGCTGGCGATGCGCAATGCCGTGCCGGAGCTTGGCATCGCGGCGCCGTTCCGCAACGCCACCTTGCGCGACGTCGCCCGCGACGTGCTCGCCATCTCGCGCATGGGCCTGAAGAACCGCGGCAAGAAGAACCGCGACGGTTATGACGAGACGTCGTTCCTCAACACGCTGGACGAGGTCGTCTCGCGCGGCACCACCAGCGCCGAGGAGATGCTGTCGGCCTACCACACGCGCTGGGGCGGCTCGATCGAGCCGGTGTTCATGGAATATGCCTATTAACTGTCCGGTGTACGCCGAGCGGTTGGGCAGCAAAAGCCGCTTCAATCGGTGATGGAAACGAACTAGGCTCTCCGACGAGGATATTGTCGGAGGAGAACCCAATGCCTTCCCTGTTCGACATTTTTGCCCAAGCCCAGAATGGCGCCGGCATGCAGGCGCTGGCCCAGCAATATGGGCTTTCGATGCAGCAGACGCAGGCCGCGGTCCAGGCGCTGCTGCCCGCCTTCTCACAGGGGCTCCAGCGCTACACCGCCGATCCCTACGGGATGGGCGCCTTCATGACGGCGATGGCGAGTGGGCAGCACGCCAAATATTTCGAGGACGCGACAAGAGCCTTTTCGCCGCAAGGCATCGATGAGGGCAACGGCATTCTCGGCCATCTGTTCGGCTCGAAGGACCTGTCGCGCGCCGTGGCGAACCAGGCCGCGCAGGCGACGGGGCTCAGCCAGCAGGTGTTGCAGCAGATGCTGCCGGCCATGGCCTCGATGATGATGGGCGGGCTGTTCAAGCAGACCAACAATCAGTTGACTGGGGGGCAGATGCAGGCCGCCGGCGGCTTCGGCGGCAGCGGCAATCCGCTCGGCGAGATCATCGAGCAGATGATGCGGCAAAGCGGCGTCGCGCCAGCGCCCCAGACGCCGCAACCCGCGCCCAATCCCTATGGCGAGAATCCGCTCGGCAAGGTGTTGCAGGACATGTTCGGCGGCGGCGCGCAGCCGCAAGGCCAGCCGCAGCAGACGCAAAGCCCCTATGGCGACAATCCGCTCGGCAAGATCTTCGAGGAGATGCTGCGCCAGGGCGGTGGCGGCTTCGGCGTGCCCGGCGGGCAGCCGGCGCCGCAGCCGCAACAGCGCCAACCGCAGCAGAGCGCGCCGCAACAGCCGCAAACCAACCCGAGCGGCCGTCCGCGAAACCCGTTCGACGACATCTTCGGCAAGATGTTCGAGACCGGTGCGCAGCAGCGCGACGAATATCAAAAGGGCCTGGAGACGATCTTCGACCAGTTCAAGCGCGACATGGACCGGCGGTGAACCCTGAACGCCGCCGGAGCGGCGTTCCGCGAGCAAGAGACCCAAGCAGATGCGCCGCAATCCTCGCCGCGACTGCTTGCAGGGGCTTTCGACCACAACTCACTACCGAGTATTCTGGATCACAAGGAAAAGCGGGATGCGCCCTTCGTCCTCTATGTTGCTACTGATGTTTGCCGCATCGCTGATGGGCTGCACAACAAGCAACGGAAACGCCGGCCAAAGCTCGAAGAACGAGGCGCAATGCGTTGGCTTCGGTTTTGAACAAGGTACGGATGCTTTCGCCAATTGCATGATGCAGCTTTCACTGCGGCAGGGAGGCTCGCAGCAGCCCGACCACGATACCCTCGTCAATCAATACAGAAGCCGCAGCAAGGCCCGACAGGGTGACGATCGTTATCCCGTGTGCAGCGCCGCAAACATGGATGCCGAGCTGGATATTACCACGGGTAAGTGGGTCGGCCCCGATTGCCAGATGGCGCCAGACTAGAGCCTGCGTCCCTAAACGGCCTTGCTGGTTTCACCAAATTGCGTGTGGCGGAAACCAACGCTTCCGTCATGTGTCGAAGCAAATAAAAAATGCCCGGTCCTGGAGGAGAACCGGGCAATGTGCAGGCTGGCCGGCGGGGAACCGGCAGGGAGTGTGGGAGCCTGCATGAAGCTTGGTCGCGCCGAGCCGTGAAAAGGTTCAGCGCGACGGGAAATCCGAGGAAACGCCGCCCTTCAGCCTACCTTACGAGCAAGGTCCTCGATCGTGTCGGCGCGCTCGCTGGCGATCACGCGCAGCTTCGCCGTCGGATCGCGGCCGAAGGGCACGCCGATGGCGACATGGAGGTCGGCGCGCGTCAGGCCGATATCGGCCAGCTCGGCGTCGGACATCTCGCCGAGGCGATAGAAGGCGCGACGGTTTTTCCAGGCGCGGTAGCTGTTGGCGATGGCATTGACCACAAGCGTCGCAACGGCCGGACGCGTGGTGATGCGCGGAGTCTCGGAGGCGAATTCAATCGTGGTCATTTCAGTCTCTCCTTCCAGGAGTCGAGCGGACGAAACCAGCCAATCGGCGCCTTGGGAGAAGCGCCGTTCCGGTTTCCATTCATTGATGTGATGCATGTCGTTGTCCCCAGAACCGGGAACCACTTCTGGGCGACATGCACTGTTCTCATGTGGACAATGACAATTTGCCATCGCGCGATTGATTAATCCAACGAATGTTTTTAATCTCTAGCATCAACATCAATGATAGGTTGGACCGATGAAAGCGCCGCTTGACCTCGATCAGTTGCAAACCTTCATCTCGATCGCCGACACCGGCAGCTTCACCCGCGCGGCCGAGGAGGTGCACCGGACGCAGTCGGCCGTGTCGATGCAGATGCGGCGGCTGGAGGAGCGGATCGGCAAGCCACTGTTCGAAAAGGACGGCCGCACCAACAAGCTGACCGAGGAGGGCGACCGGCTGCTTTCCTACGCGCGGCGGCTGATCTACCTCAACCGCGAGACGCTCGCGGCCTTCGACGACCAGCGCCTCGAAGGTACGATCCGCATCGGCACGCCGGACGACTATGCCGACCGCTTCCTGCCCGAGATCATGGCGCGTTTCTCGCGCTCCAATCCGCGTGTCGAGCTGACGGTGGTTTGCGAGCCGACGCCGGGGCTTGTCGAACACATCAAGCGCGGCAATCTCGACCTCGCGCTGGTCACGCATAACGACACGCGCGGCCAGTCGGAAGTGGTGCGTCGCGAGCCGCTTTTGTGGGTCACCTCGGCCAACCACGCCACGCATGAACAGGAAACCCTGCCGATGGCGTTCGGCCGGCCGAACTGCATCTGGCGGCGTGCGGCTGTCGACGTGCTCGACCGGCAGAACCGCGACTACCGCGTGCTGTTCTCCAGCTTCTCGGCCACCGTGATCACCGCGGCCGTGCTTTCAGGCCTGGCGGTCTCGGTGCTGCCGGAATGCGCGCTCAGGCCCGGCATGCGCGTGCTCGGCGAGGCCGACGGCTTCGGCCAATTGCCGGACTGCCGCATCGGCATCATGCGCGGCCAGACCTCACAGCCGGAGATCGTCGACGCCTTGGCCCGTCACATCGCCGAAAGCCTCGACAACATTTCCGTGCCGGTGAGCGAAGAGGCGGGAAGCTTCGACTTCGCCGCGCTCGCCTTTGCCAAGATGAAAAGGGTCAAGGCAAACCAGATCATGCCTGGCTGGTAAGGCGGGAGCAATTCCAGGAAAAGTGTGAAGCGGTTTTCCGTCAGGAATTGCGTTGAAACAAATAGATAGAGCAGTTCGCCGTTTCCGTGAAATGACGAACTGCTCTAGGCCCGAGCGACGGAACGCTCCGGGCCGGCTGACGAAACACCCGGCAGCGCAAGCAACTGGCCGGGCTCCAATGGCGGCGACAGCAGATAGCCCTGGATCTGGTGACAACCCATGCCGACCAGCAAGGCCTTCTGCGCGTCGGTCTCGACGCCTTCGGCGGTCACTTCCACCTTGAGCGCCAGCGCCAACTCGATCAGCGTCTTGGCGATTGCGCGGGCGCTTTCGTCCTCGTCGAGCAGACGCACGAAGGAGCGGTCGATCTTCAGCTTGTCGATCGACTGGCGACGCAGATAGCTAAGGGAAGAGTAGCCGGTGCCGAAATCGTCGAGCACGATGCGCACGCCGGACTGGCGCAGCGCGGCAATCACGGCGCCAATCGTGTCATTGTGCTCGAGCAGAACGCTCTCGGTGGTCTCGAGCTGCAGGCGGGACGGGTCGAGTCCGGTTTCCTTCAGGATGCCGGCGATCTGTTCGGCAAAGCCGGCATCGCGCAGTTGCATCGGCGAGATGTTGACGGCGATCCAGGGAAGTTCGGTCCCGGCGGCAAAGCGGCACGCTTCGCTCAGCGCCCATTTGCCGAGCTCGCCGATGAGGCCGCGCTCTTCGGCAATCGCGATGAACTGCGCCGCGGGCAACGCGCCGTGCACCTCATGCCCCCAGCGGATCAGCGCTTCGGCCCCGAGAATCCGGCGGCCGTCGGCCGCGAAAACCGGCTGATAGGCGAGCTTTATGCCGCCGTCGCCGTCCAGCGCCTTGCGGAGTTCCGACTCGACCTTGCGCTTGCGCAACAAGAGATCGTCCATGTCGCCGGCGAACACCTCGTAGCGGCCGCGACCGTTCTTCTTGGCCTCGTAAAGCGCGATGTCGGCCTTGCGCAGCAGGTCGTCGGCATCCGTATCCGGTCCGGACGAGAGTGCGATGCCGATGCTCGCGCCGACGAAGACCTGGTCGCCAATGAGCCTGAACGGCTCACGCAGCTTCATAAGCAGCCTTTCGGCGATATCTTCGACGCTTCCGGCGTCGGGAATGTCGAGCAGGATCACAGCGAACTCGTCGCCGCCGAGCCGCGCGACAGTATCGGCTTCGCGGATCGTATGCTTGAGCCGCGCCGCCGTCTGGCGCACGAGCTCGTCGCCGGCCGGATGGCCGAGCGTGTCGTTGATGTGCTTGAAGCGATCGAGGTCGAGGTAAAGCAGCGCAACGTGCGTTCCGTCCTGGCCGGCGAAGAGCAGCATGCGCCGCAACCGGTCCTCGAACAGCGCCCGGTTAGGCAGGCCGGTGAGCGTGTCGTGGAAGGCGAGATATTGCGCCTGGTCCTGGCTGGTCTGCAGCGCGGCTGAGGCGCGACGCAATCGGCGCAGCAGGAACACCAGAACGCCGCCCGCCACGAGCAGCGCGATCGCCAAGGCCGGAGCGATCTTGCGCACCAAGGTAAGGCCGGGCCGCAACTGGTCCCAGCCGATATAGCCGAGGATAACACCACGCGAATCGACCAGCGGCACGGCGGCCGGGCCAACCGGCTCGGACAACGGCACCAGGCGCGCGCCATCGAGCAGGTATTTTGCCGCGATCTTGCCGATGACGGCATCGTTGATGAACTCGGCGGAGATATGCAGATATTCCGTGCCAGGCGCCTGGCTGACGCGATCCGAGCTCGGCACCAGCGGCATGACGCTCAAAATAGCGGGCTTTCCCTGGAGCGAGACGAGATCCTGCGCGACCATCTTGGCCGGCTGGCCGGAGGCGTCGGCTTTCAGCGGCTCACCCAACATGTGGCGCAGCTTGTCGATGGTCGGCCGCAATTCCGGCTCGTCCTCGCCGAAAGCCGACGCCGCAACGACTTTGCCTTCCCGCATGGCGTGGATCGCATGGTTGGCGGCGTCAAGGATGTAGACCCGGTTGTGGCCGTAGTAGCTGTACATCCAGGTGCTGAGGTTTTCCTCGATCCAGGCCTGATTGCCCGCCCTCACATTGGTTACCGAGTCATCCCAGACCGTCACGCTTTCCTGCTCGCGCTGGACCGCGGCAATCTGGTCGTTCAGCCCATCGGCGATGAAAATCTTCTGCCGTTCGAGTGAAGCCTCGTCGGCCTGATTGGCGGCGTAGAAGCCGAAGCCGACGACAATCGCCAACGCGAAAGCGGCAAGCGTCAGCACGGTCAACGTGACCTGGTGCGGCAACGGGCTGCTGTCGTGGCGTGCGCTCATCGCGTTTCCTGGCCGGCTCTTGTGCCGTCAGTGAAAGCAAATCGGGCTTAAAATCACGTTATAATATTAGCAGGGGTTCTCCCGGCTTGACGCGAGCCGATAAGCGTTCCCCAATCCGGCGATGAATGAAACAGCAACCGAATCACGCAGCAACGCCACCGAATACACTGTGAGCGAGATTTCCGGCGCGCTGAAGCGCACTGTCGAGGACGCCTTCGGTAATGTGCGGGTGCGCGGCGAGATTTCCGGCTATCGCGGCCCGCATTCGTCCGGCCACGCCTATTTCGCGCTGAAGGACGACCGGGCGCGGATCGATGCCGTGGTCTGGAAGACCACCATGGCGCGGCTGAAATTCCGCCCCGAGGAAGGCATGGAGGTGATCGCCAGCGGCCGGCTGACGACCTATCCCGGCAAATCCAACTACCAGATCGTCATCGACAATCTTGAGCCGGCCGGCGCCGGCGCGCTGATGGCGCTGCTCGAAGAGCGCAAGCGCCGGCTGCAGGCCGAAGGCCTGTTCGACGCCGGCCGCAAGCGGCGGCTGCCCTTCATGCCCAAGGTCATCGGCGTCGTCACCTCGCCGACGGGCTCGGTGATCCGCGACATCATTCATCGCATCAAGGACCGGTTTCCGCTCCATGTGCTGGTCTGGCCGGTGCGGGTCCAAGGCGAGACGACGGCCAAGGAAGTCACCGCGGCCGTCAACGGCTTCAACGCGCTGACTTGGGACGGACCTATCCGCCAGCCCGACGTTTTGATCGTGGCGCGCGGCGGCGGCAGCCTCGAAGACCTCTGGGGCTTCAACGACGAAGGGCTGGCACGTGCCGTCGCGGCGTCGTCCATCCCCGTGATCTCGGCCGTCGGGCACGAGACCGATACGACTCTGATCGACTTCGTCGCCGATAGGCGCGCGCCAACGCCGACGGGCGCGGCCGAGATCGCCGTGCCGGTCAGGGCGGACCTGGAGGCTACCTTGGCCAGCCTTGGCGCGCGGCTCAATGCCTGCGCTTCGCGGCATCTGGAGCGCAAACGCCAGGCGGTGCGCGCGGCGGCGCGCGCGCTCCCCTCGCCCGACCAGTTGCTGGCGCTGCCGCGCCGCCGTTTCGACGATGCGACCTGCCGCCTCGGCCGCGGGCTGACGGTGAATATCGAGCGCAAGCGGGCGACGCTGGAGCGGCAAAGGTTGACGCCGGCGACCCTGTCGCGGCGCGTCAACGAGGCCCGCACACTGACCGGCCGCGACATCGCGCGGGCGCGGGCGGCGTTCTTCGCCATCGTGCGCGAGCGGCGCCAGCGCTTCCAGCGCAATTCGACGCGCCTGTCGCCGGCTCCGATCGCCCGGCGCCAGAAGCTGCAGGCCGACGCGCTGGCCGGACTGTCGCGCAGGCAGGACCAGGCGCTGGCACGGCGGCTCGACCGGATTCGCGCGGCGCTGACCCAGGCCGACCGGCTGCTATCCACTCTTTCGCACAAAGCCGTGCTGGCGCGCGGCTTCGCGCTGGTCAAGGACGCCGACGGCGCCGTCATCAAGCGGGTCGCGGAATTGGCGCCGGGCGCGGCGCTGCAGCTTGAATTCGCCGACGGCACTGCCGAGGCCATCGCCACCAGCGGCGTCGCGCGGCCGAAGCTGGCCGCGAAGCCGTCCGCCAAGGCCAGGGAGCCGGGCAATCAGGGCTCGTTGTTCTGAGGACCGCATGAGCAGTCACGACCCGCATCTTCGCACGCCTTCCGGCAAGCCGCGCCTGCGCTCCTTCGGCATCGCGCTCGACGGCACGCCAGGCCGTTTCAACGCCATCACCGACGTTCCAGGCGTGTCGGTGGGCTACACGACGCTGATTTCCGGCGATGGTCCGCTGCGTGTCGGCAACGGACCGGTGCGCACCGGCGTCACCGCGATCCTGCCAAGGCCGGTTCAGGAACTCGCGACGCCGGTTTTCGCCGGCGTGTTCAGCCAGAACGGCAATGGCGAGCTGACAGGAACGCATATCATCGAGGAGACCGGCGCCTTCAACTTCCCGGTCACCATCACCAACACGCATTCCTGCGGCGTCACCCGCGACGCCACGCTGCGCTGGATGCACAAGGTGCTGCCAGCCGCGCTCGACACAGGCTGGGGCCTGCCGGTGGCGGCCGAGACCTATGACGGCTTCCTCAACGACATCAATGGCCATCATGTGAGCGTGGAGCATGTCGTCGCCGCGCTCGACAGGGCCGGCGGCGGCGCCATCGAGGAAGGCAGCGTCGGCGGCGGCACCGGGATGATCACCTTCGGCTTCAAGGCCGGATCAGGCACCGCCTCGCGCATCGTCGAATGGCAAGACAAGCGCTACACGCTGGGTGTCTTCGTGCAGTCGAATTTCGGCAAGAGGCACAATTTCACCATTCGCGGCCGGCGCATCGGGCAGGAGCTTGTCGACCCGGCGATCCGCGAGGCGACGGCGCGCGCCGAAAAGGGTTCGATCATCGCCGTGGTCGCCACCGACGCCCCGTTCCTACCGCATCAGATGAAGCGGCTCGCCCGGCGCGTGCCGCTCGGCATCGCCATGACCGGCGGCTATGGCTACCACAGTTCGGGCGATATCTTTCTGGCGTTCTCGACCGCCAATCCGGAGGCGGCGCTTGGCGCTTCCGGGCGCATCGGACGCGCGGAGTTCATCCCCGATGTCGACATCGATCCGTTCTTCGACGCGGTCGTGCAAGGCGTCGAGGAGGCGATCCTCAACGCGCTCACCGCCAATGAGGACATGACGGGACGCGACGGCAATTTCGTGCCGGCGCTGCCGAAGGACTGGCTAAAGGAGAAATTCGGCTAAGAAATACCGTCTGCCCGCGCCGGCACGTTTTCACTCCGCCGGCTTGTCGGGCCTTGCTTCGCTGTTGCCCTCTTCGGCGGCCTCCTCGAGGCGCGACGCGATCAGTTCCTGGATGTCGCCGACCTCTTCCTGGATGTCCTCGAGCAGAATGCCTGCCTCGGCGGCTTTGGCGCAGCACTCCTTGGCGAGAGTCTCGGCCTGCTCGATCTGGATCGGCGAATGCTGGCATTGGACTTTCTCGCCAATCCATCCGCGCAAGAACTCGATCGCATGTTCACTCATACTGCTTCTTCCCTGGCGGCAAAGCCGGTTGGTAGCCATGAACGTCCGCACCCTGCAAAGGATGCATGCGCTATTCGAACCGAGTCGCCCCCGACCGGCAAGACATCTTGGCCATGAGACAAGACATCTTGGCCATGAGACGCAGAGCCGCAGGAATGGAAGGGTTCGAGGTGCACGTTCAGATCATTGAGAATGATGGAATGATGGGCCGGGATCGACAGAAGGCCGTCGTCGTTGTTTTTACTTGCCTTTTTCTAATTTCGACAGCGCATTTGCATCACAAACCGTATCGCGGCTTCCCGGTCAACGCTGCCCCGGCCCGAGCCGGAGCAGGCGCTATATAGTGACATCCTCTTGCAATGTCGACTCGGGGCTCCGCCGTCCGGGCGGCTACCTCCCCAAAAGGTTGGTTCGACGGTCCTCAGATGCGTCAGCATGCCAGCGCTGGCGTGTTCGGAGTCGCGCGCCAGCAACACATCCAGGACGAGTTGGTGCTCGCTGGAGACTGAGAGCGAAACCTAAGGATTATTTTGACGTGAACGGCCCGGAAAGATGATGGTTACGCAGCAAGGTAGAGAGCCGGTTCGCGGCTTCGGCGAAAACCTCGCCCTCCGAAGAGAGCAACGCCTCCCGCTCTTGCACGGATGCAGCCAGGAGACGCTCCCAGAATCCGGCCACCACAGCGCCCGCACCGGCCAAGTCGGCGGCAACCGCCTGGTCCGCGGCGAGTGCCGCGAGGTGCCGGGGCGTAATGCCGCCGATACCGGGAGGGACTTTCGCACCCATATCGACGAAACCCGGAGGCAACGAGCCTTTCAGATTGGTGACGTGACGCTCGGTGATGACCGCGTGGATCTGGTCGACCGCCTGCTTGGCGCCGGCGACGCGAGAGGGATGATCGGTGTCGGCCGCGGCATGCGGGAGGAGCTCCAGACGCGGGCCATAGGCTTCGACCAGTTTGAGATAGGGCAGCATTGGTCCTGAAAGCTTGCCGCCGTTCTTGAACAGGTCCGCATCGATCGCCGCATGGGAAACGCGCCCTGACGCCAGCGCGCGCTCCAGCGCTGCAACATCGACCAGCTCGCCGCGATCATAGTTGATAAGCACGGCGCCGTGATTGAGGAGGGAGAGGACTTCATCTCCGATCAGTCCGGCATTGGCGTATCGTTGCGCGCCGGGATCGAAAGCACCGAGGCCAAGGTGGACTGAAAGAGCGTCGGCGCCGCGCGCCGCGTCTTCCATGGTCGCGGCGTAGTCGAAGCCTTCCAGCTCGATCCATTTTTGGTGACGGGGCCGCGCATGAATGGCGACCCGCATGCCGAAGGCCTGGCCGAGCCTGGCGAATTCCCGGCCGATATTGCCATAGCCGATCACCGCCAGTCTTTTGCCTTCGAGCTTCTCGGTCGGGTAATGGCGCAGGTCCTTTCCCGTATCGAACTGCCCGCCGGCAACGAGGGCGTTGAGCTTGTCAACTGGAAGGTCAGGCCTGACTTTCAGCAGCGCCTTCATGGCCATCTGCGCGGTGGCGCGGCTGTTGATGCCGGGCGTGTTCATCAGCGGCGCTTCGCCGCCTTCGCCGCTGCCGCCGCCCCAGGATGCCGAGCCCATATTGCCGGTGCCGGCGCCGATGCGCACCCCGCCGAGCCGGAATCTGGTCTCGGCCGGAATGAACGTCGCGGCGGCGATGACGGCGTCGTAGCGGCCGTCGCCGGCCTCGGCCAGCAATTCGTCGCGCGTGCTCAATTGCGGCTGGTAGAAGAAATGCAGCTTGCCGGGGTCAAGCGCGCCGGCCTTGGCGATGCCTGTCTGGTGGAACACGCCCCCCTTGGCCTCGATGTAGGCCTTGACCTCGCTATGGTCGGGATTGCCATCGGCCCCAAACCGGAGGCCGACAAAATCGCAGATCAGAATATTGGCCGATGTCATGAGGCGTCGTTTCCCTGCAACTGTCTCCAGCTACTCCAATCCGGAGTTCGATGGACCGCGCGAAGCGGCATATCCGGGTCGCAAGCGAGAGATTTGCTGCAGGTGTCTAGAATCTGTCGGCTCTGAACGACGACGGGTCAAGCATCGATTTGGTTGGCCGGAAGGCTGGCCAGATTCCAGGGTTCGATATTCCCGGTTCCGCTGCTGTCGAAGAATGGTCATTCTTCGACAGATGAAGGATTGCAATCGTTGGGCACTTGGAGCGGCGAACCTTCCATCCAGAACCGGCCACCCGCTCCAAGTCTTTCTGCATCCCGCCGGATCCTAAAGCGCGTCGCGATCTTTCAGATTCGCTCCGTGCGCTTTAGGTTTTTGATTTGCGCATGTCTATATCCCGAAACCGGTTCCCACTTTCGGGAGACATGCTTTACCCGTGCCGGATTTCCGTGCCGAGCACTTTCAGGCATTCCCGGATGAAGGCGGCGAGAGCCGTCCAGCCCTTGGCCGAAACCATCGTGCCGTCGACATAAGCCTCCGTCGGAGACAGGTCGATATAGGTGCCGCCGGCGAGCGTCACTTCCGGCTCGCAGGCCGCCAGCGCACCGACCTTCTTGCCGCGTACGACGCCATCGACCGCGATCAGGATCTGCACGCCGTGGCAGATGGTGAAGATCGGTTCTTCGTTTCGTGGAAATGACGCACCATCGCCTGAATGCGCTTGTCGGTGCGGATGTATTCCGGTCCGCGGCCGCCGGCGCAATAGACGGCGTCGTACTGATCGAGCTGCTTCTCCGCGTCGGCGAACGTCTTGTTGATCAGCGCATAGTGGCCGAGCTTCTCGGTATAGGTCTGGTCGCCCTCGAAATCGTGCAGCGAGGTCTTGATTACGTCGCCGGCATTCTTGTCGGGGCAAACGACGTGCACGGTGTGACCGACGGCTTCCATAGCCTGCTGATAGACAAAGATTTCGTATTCCTCGGTGAACTCACCGGTCAGCATCAGTATTTTCTTGGCTGGCATGACTTGTCCTTTCGATTTTGGGAATGCCAAGGCGCTGCCGCGCCCTGGCTGTCGCAAAGTTCGGTTTGCCGATTGTCAGAAGGGAGAATCCGGGAAGTAGTATTCCTTGGCATTGGCCTGGGTGATCAGCGGCGCATCGAGCTTGACGTGGCCGCGAACGGGGGCCTGGCCGATCAGATTGGCCACAGTCATGTAGACGGCCGTCTTGATCATCGAAGGCGGATAAGGCGTCTCGACGGGCGTCACGGCGTCACCGTCGATCACCTTCTTGACGATGTCCTTCATGCCGTTGCCGCCAAGCGCCAGCTTGATGTCGGTGCGGCCCGACTGCTTGACCGCCTCGAGCACGCCGAGAAGCATGTCGTCGTCATTGGCCCAGACGGCATCGATATGCGGATATTTGGCGAGGTAGTCCTGCATCAGCTTGAACGCCTCGTCGCTGTTCCAATGGGCGTATTGGATGTCGAGCACCTTGATGCCGGTGCCCTTGATCGTGTCCTGGAAACCTTTGATGCGCTCGTCGTCGATCACGGTCGGGATGCCGCGCAGCACGACCACGTCGCCCTTGCCGCCGAGCTTGTCGATCATGAACTTCGCGGTGTTGGCGCCGACCGCGATGTTGTCGCCGGCCAGGTACAGGTCCTGGATCGAGGCATCGGTCAGGCCGCGGTCGACGACGGTGATGAAGGTGCCCATGTCCTTGATCGCCTTGACCGGCTGGGTCAGCTCCTCCGAGGTGTAGGGCAGGATGACCAGCGCATCGAGCTTGCGGCTGGCTGAAAGGTCCTCCAGCGCGCTGACCTGATCGGCCGCGGACGGCGAGGTCTTCACCACCACCTCGACATCGGGAAAGGCCGCGTTGATTTCCTTGGCGGCGGCCTGGGCGTGATAGACCACGCCAGCCGTCCAGCCATGGTCCGCCGCCGGGATTGACACGGCGACCACCTTCTTGTCGGCCGCCAGCGCCTGGCCGGCGACCACCAACGCGCCGACGGCCACGGCCGCAAACCATTTTCTACTGAACATTACAAACCTCCCAGAGATGAGGACCAATCAAACACAGGCATCCGCCCGGTCCCGAGACGGATTATTTGGAGAAGCGCTGCACGAGCATGGCGATGATGATGATGACGCCCTGAACCGCGGCGACGAGGTATTCGGAAACGAAGTCGGAGAGCACCATCAGGTTGGCGATCAGTTCCAGGATCACCGCGCCGGCGATCGTGCCCCAGATGCGCCCCTTGCCGCCGCGAAGCGCGGTTCCGCCGATGACGACGGCGGTGAGGACCTGCAGCTCCCAGAGCTGTCCTGTGGTGGGTGTGGCGGCGCCGAGCCGGGGCACATAGCAGATGGCCGCGATGGCGACGCAGGCTCCCTGGATGACATAGGCAATGGTGCGCGTCTTGATGACCGAGATGCCGGAGTAGCGCGCCACGTCCTCGTTGGCGCCAACGGCGGCGCATCTGCGGCCATATTTGGTCTTGTAGGGACAAAGGCGCCAAGCACCGCGACGATCGCGGAGATCAGGATAGGAATTGGGATCCCGCCCAGGGTTCCGAAATAGACCGGCCGGTATGCCTCGCGCAGCGACTTGTCGATCGGGATCGTGCCGCCGTTGGTCATGTAGGTGATAAGCGCCCGGAAGATGCCCATGGTGCCGAGCGTGGCGATGAACGGCTCGATCTTGCCCACGGTGACGATGACGCCATTCGCCAGGCCGCACAGCAGCCCCGTCACGACCGCGATCGCCATTCCAGCCGGAATGGCCCAGAGGCCGAGGCTCGGCGCCATCATGTTCATGAACATGATGGTGATGCCGGCAATGAAAGCCACCATCGAGCCCACGGACAGGTCCAGGCCGCCCGACGAGATGACGAATGTCGCGCCAACGGCGATGATGGCGACATAGGCGCTGCGCGTGATCACGTTGCTGAGGTTCGTTGCGGACAGGAAGTCGGGATTGACCAGGAATCCCAGCGCAAGCAGCGCCGCAAGCGCAAGGAACGGGCCGGCGTCGGCCCATGAGAATTGGTATTGCCGCTCGCTTCGCGCCGGCGCGGACTGGGTAAGCGCTGTCACTTTGTTCCTCCCTGGGCGACGTGCGCACGCGAGCTGGTTGCCAGCAGCGCGATGTTGCTCTCGGTCATCGTTTCGCCCGAGACTTCGCCGCTGATCCTGCCCTCGCGCATGACGATGACGCGGTCACAGATGCCCACCAGTTCCTGCATCTCCGAGGAAATGACGATGCAGGCTTTGCCCTGCCTCACGAGATCCTGGATGAAGCCGTAGATCTGCGCCTTGTTGGCGATGTCGATGCCGCGGGTCGGCTCGTCGATGATGACGACGGACGGATCGCTCAGGAGCACCTTGGCGAGCAGAAGCTTCTGCTGATTGCCGCCGGAGAGCTGCCCGGCCCGCGCGCCAAGGCTCTTCAGGCGAATGTCGTAGCTGGAGATTGCCTGCGCCAAGGCCCGCGCTTCGCGATCGCGTCTTACGATGAGACCGGGATGGAAGCTGGCGAGGGCGGACAGAGTGAGGTTCGGCCCGAGACGCTCCTGCAGGAGCAGGCCCTTGCCCTTGCGGTCCTCGGTCAGATAACCGATGCCGGCTTCTATGGCTTCGCGCTGGGAGCGTATCCGAACCGGAGCGCCGTTGAGTTCGACCGTAGCGATTCCCGGCCGGAGTCCGAGCATTCCTTCGAACAGCTCCGTTCGCCCGGCGCCGATCATTCCGGCGAAGCCCAGAATCTCGCCTTTGTGCACGGTGAACGACACGTCCTCGACGAAGCCTGGAACCACGGCGTTGCGGACGCTCAGCATCGGCTCGTTTGTCCGCGTCACCTGCTTTTGGGGATAAAGCGCGTTGAGCTCGCGGCCCACCATCAGCCGCGCCATGTCGATCTGCGTCAGTGTATGGCCCGGATAGGTGCCAACCAATTTGCCGTCGCGCAGGACGCTGACCTTGTCGGCCAGCCGCTGCACCTCGTCGAGCCGGTGGCTGATATAGAGGACCGCGATGCCGCGTGCCTTGAGTTCGAAGATGATGGTGAGGAGACGCTCGACTTCTCCCCCCGTCAGCACGGCTGTCGGCTCATCGAAGATGACCACCCGATGCTCGTCGAGCAAGGCACGGGCTATCTGCACCAGTTGGCGATCCGCCAACGAGATGTCGCGCACGAGAGACGTGGCCGAGACCTCGCAGCCCAGCTCCGCGAGCTTTGCCGCAGCGAGGCGGCGCATGCGCGCATCATCGACAAGGCCACCCTTGGTGAGCTCGCGGCCGAGGAAAAGATTGTCGGTGACGCTCAGCGCATCGGCGAGCAGGATCTCCTGATGCACCAGGGCGATGCCGGCGGCCTGAGCCTGGTCCGGCCTGCTGAAGCGCACCCGGTGCCCCGCCATGGACAACGTGCCTTCGGTCGGCTCGATGTAACCGGACAGCAGCCGCATGAATGTCGACTTACCGGCGCCGTTCTCGCCGATGATCGCATGGATCTCGCCGGGCTGGATGTCGAGCGTGACATCCGACAGCACGGTGACGGCGCCGTACTGCTTGGACAGCCCCTCGGCGCACAGCACCGCGGGGCCAACCGGAAGGCCGGCTGCGGGCGCAACAGCGCTATCTCCGTCGATGCGGGCGGCAATGGACATGGGAGCGGTTACTCGAAGGCGGGCAGGAGGCGGTCCCGCGAATTCTCAATGTGCACGTGCATCGCCTTCTCGGCGGCATGCGCGTCGCCGGCCGCGAAAGCAGCGAGAATCGCCTCGTGCTCATCCAGCGCTTCTTCGGTGACGCGCGAGTGGTACATCAGGCGGAAAATGTGGAAATGCGTATGCTGGTGGTTCAGCGTCTCGCGGATGAGCTCGTTCTGCGCGAACTCCATGATCTTGTCGTGGAAGATCGCGTCCTGCCGCGCGAAATTGGAATAGCGCAGGCGCTCGTCCTTCCCCACCCGCCGCGCCATCACGCCCGCCGCTTCCTGCAACACCGCGAGGCGCTCTTCGTCCAGCGCTGCCGTAGCCTTGGCGGCGGCAGCGGGCTCCAACAGAAGGCGCAGCTCGTAAAGCTCGTCAAACCGGCGCCGGGTGATTTGCGGGGCGGCGCGATAGCCGATCAGGTGGGTTTTGACCACCAGGCCCTCCCCCTCCAACCGCCCGAGCGCTTCGCGGATGGGCGTGTGTGAAACGTCGAATTCCCTGACGAGGTTGTCGACGGTGATGCGCGATCCCGGCGGAATCTTCAGCGACATCAATTGCGCGAAGATTGCTTCGTAAACATCGCCCGCCAAGCTGTTGGCGCGCTGGATGCGGCCGCTTGAGCGAGCTTCGGTTTCAACCGTCAGGTCGGGATTTTCCATCGGTTACCTCTTGACAGGAGCAAGGCCTAACATGATGCTCCGGCCAATTCAATAGGATATCCTATACGATTTTATAGAGGATACGAACGGATGGGCTATGAACCGCACTCCGCACTCAATGACGCGGGCAAGAAGCCGACAAATCACCGGCCTGCGAACTGAAGGCGGCCCCTACCGATGATCACGACGTTTTTTCATCAGTCTCTTTCGAAAGATCTCGATCCATGACCCTCTTTGCAGCCGCGCGCCTCCCGCGCGAAATCCTCTTCGGCAAAGGCCAGCGCCATGCGCTGCCTGCCATTGCCGGCCGGCATGGCCAGCGCGCATTCATCTGCACCGACGAAAGGCTCGCCGGCACGCCTGAGTTCATCGAGATGCTCGATGGGTTGAAGGCTGCCGGGATCGACACGCTCGTCCACGACCGCACCTTGCCGGATGTGCCGCGCGACAGCGTCGGCGCCTGTATCGCGGAGGCGAAGGATTTCAGGCCGGACATGGTGATCGGCGTCGGGGGCGGCAGTTGCCTCGACATGGCCAAATGCGCCGGGCTGCTCATCAGCCATGGCGGCAAGCTCCAGGACTATTATGGTGAGTTCAAGGTGCCGGGCCCTACCCTTCCTCTTATCGCTGTGCCGACCACGGCCGGCACGGGTTCCGAAGTTACTCCCGTCGCGGTGATCTCCGACCCGGAGCGGACGCTGAAGGTCGGTATCTCCAGCCCACATCTCATCGCCGCGGTTGCGCTGTGCGACCCGGACCTGACAGCGACCTGCCCGCCATCACTGACCGCCATCGCCGGTGCCGACGCGCTGACGCATGCGATCGAGGCCTTCACCGCGGCAAGGCGCGGCGCCGATGCCGATCTGGCGCAACACCATGTCTTCGTCGGCAAGAGCGCGCTGACCGATCATTTCGCCCTTCTGGCGATCAGGCTCCTCGGCCGCAGCCTCGAAGCAGCCTATCGCGATGGGTCGAACGAAAATGCACGGGCCGATGTCATGATGGGAGCGCTGGCCGCCGGCTGCGCCTTCGGCACGGCGGGAACCGCCGCCGCCCATGCGGTGCAGTATCCGGTCGGCGCGCTCACCCACACGCCGCATGGCCTGGGCGTCGCCACGATGCTCCCCTATGTGATGCGCTACAACCTGTCGGCGGCAACCTCGGAGATCGCAGAAATCGGCATTGCGCTTGGCCTGCCGCGCCAGGACCGCGATGCCGGTCAGCTGGCCGATGCCGCAATCACGGAAGTCGCGCGACTGTTCAACGCCATCGGTATCACCCGGACGCTGGCTGACCTCGGTCTTGCCGAGGACAAGATCGACTGGACGGCGGAACAGGCGCTTGGCATCGACCGGCTGATCAAGAACAATCCCCGCCCCTTCGACCTGCCCGCGATGCAGCGCCTGGTCAGGGCTGCTTACAGCGGCGACATGTCGGCCGCGGCAATGTGAGGGAAGGAGCCCGATTGCAATGAACATTTCCCACCTAACAGTTGATCAGGATTCCGACATGTCCGAATACATCCCGTTCTCGCAAGGCCTTTACATCGGCGGGAAATGGCGACCCTCCTCCGACGGCCGCGTCATCGAAGTGGTTGACCCATCGACCGAGGCTGTGATCGCCGCGATTCCGGACGCGACGCTCGCCGACGCCGCGGCAGCGGTCGAGGCGGCGGCACAGGCGGCGGCGGGCTGGCGCGAGACCCCGCCGCGCAAGCGGTCGGAGATCCTGAGGCGCTGCTTCGAGCTGATGACCGAACGTGCCGAGACTTTGGCCGCATTGATTTCGCTGGAGAACGGCAAGGCCCTGCGTGACGCGCGCGGCGAAGTCGCCTATGCGGCCGAGTTCTTCCGCTGGAACGCGGAGGAAGCGGTTCGCATCAGCGGCGAGTTCGGCCTTGCGCCGTCCGGCGCGAACCGGATCGTGGTCGACTTCCAGCCCATCGGCATTTGCGTTCTGATAACACCGTGGAACTTCCCGGCGATGGCCACGCGCAAGATCGCGCCGGCGCTTGCCGCCGGCTGCACCGTCATCCTGAAGCCGGCCAGCGAGACGCCGCTGACGGCCTACGCGCTTGCCGCCCTCTACGAGGAAGCCGGCGTGCCGCCGGGCGTCGTCAACGTCATCACCACTTCGAATCCAGGGCCGGTGACTGCGGCCATGCTGGCCGACGCGCGGGTGCGCAAGCTCTCCTTCACCGGCTCGACCGGCATCGGCCGCTTGCTCCTTGCCGAGGCGGCGAAGCACGTCATTTCCTGCTCGATGGAGCTTGGCGGCAATGCGCCGTTCATCGTGCTCGACGACGCCGATCTCGAGGCGGCGCTCGACGGCGCGATGATCGCCAAGATGCGCAACGCCGGAGAGGCCTGCACGGCGGCCAACAGGCTCTACGTCCAGGCGGGCATCCATGACGCATTCGCCGAAGGCCTGCGCAAACGCATGGCGGCGCTCGCCATCGGCCCGGGCACGGATTCGGAAACCGAATGCGGACCGATGATCACCAGGAAAGCCGTGGACAAGATCGATCGGCTCGTCCAGGACGCGGTCGCGCGTGGCGCCAAGGTTCTGTGCGGCGGCGCGGTCGCCGAGGGCCGAGGATTTTTCTATCCGCCCACGGTGCTGAGCGACGTGCCGGCCGACGCCGCCATGGCTCATGAGGAGATATTCGGTCCCGTGGCGCCAATCAGCCGCTTCGAGGACGAGGCGGAGGTCATCGCAAGGGCGAACGATACCGAATACGGCCTTGCCGCCTATATCTACACGCGCGATCTTGCGAAAGGCATGCGCATGGCGTCGAAGATCGAGTCCGGCATGATCGCGCTCAATCGTGGCCTGATGTCGGACCCTGCCGCGCCCTTCGGCGGCGTCAAGCAGAGCGGGCTTGGGCGCGAGGGCGGCCAGAAGCACGGCATTGCCGAGTTCATGGAGGCGAAATACATCGCCGTGACGATCTGATGAGACAGATGGCGAAAGATCCATTCCGTATTCGCGACCATGTCCCCGAGTTCGACGACATCGTCGCCGAGATCGTCCGGCGCAGCGCCGAGACCAGGGCCAAGGTACCGATGGCCGCCGACGTGCCTTACGGACCGGACGGCACGGAGACCGTCGACCTGTTCTTCCCGCAGGGCAAACGCGATCACCTGCCGGTGCACATGTTCATTCACGGCGGCTACTGGCGCATGTTCTCCAAGCGCGACTATTCCTACGTAGCGGACACCGTCGCCAACGCCGGAGCGATTGCCGTCGTCGTGGATTACGCACTGATGCCGAGCGTGAGAATGGCGACGATCGTCGATCAAATACGCCGCGCGAGGCAATGGATAGACGACCATATCGCGAGCTATGGCGGCGATCCCGACCACCTGACGGTAAGCGGCCATTCCGCGGGGGCGCATCTCGCGACAATGCTCTTTGACGACAACACCCGGCCTTCAGGCATCAAAGGCGCGCTCCTGCTCGGCGGTGTCTACGATCTAAGACCGTTGCAGGAGTCGTTTCTCGCGGCCGAAATCGCGATCACCGACGACGAGGTTGAGCGGTTCTCGCCGATAAATCATCGCTTCGATCCGGACGTGGCGGTTGAGATATCCGTCGGCGCCGAGGAAACGCCGCCCTTCCACAGCCAGGCCGCCACGCTTGCGGAGCGTTTCGAAGGGCAAGGGCTTGCCGTCTCGCGCACAAGCCTTGCAGGGGCCAACCACATGAGCAGCGTCCGCGACCTTGGCTTGGCCGGAACCGGGGCCGCATCATCCCTGGCTCGCCTGCTGGGCGCATGAAGGCCATATCGCCGCCAGCGGTAAGAGAGCTTCACGAACGTGATCCGTCCACGTTATGACGCGTCCTGTTCGAGAACTTCCATGGGCGGCGACGTGTAAATCCGGATCGAAAGGTGCGCGATCGCAGTAGACCACTATGATGGAGGAGGATGCAGCGACCAAAGCGCGCTCTTCGCGCGTTCGTCCCTACCATCCGTTTGCACCAAAATGGGGAGCACAATTTGTGGGGAAAATCGCAAGCAGATGCGAGCTTACGATCGAACTTTCCAATTTAAATCGAAAAATCAGTTACTTACGCTAGAAGGCGATGGTACCGTTGGCTGGGATCGGGTAGTTGCCTATACCATTGTTTTTGCTTCAGTTTTTCCTTTTCGGCGTCCTATTTGTATCACAATAGGCGTCACAGATTGTAGCACCCTCGCAGTTGGCGATTGCCGCTGCTTAGGCCTAAGGCATCGACAATCCACCGCGCAACGTCGAGGCGGCTCCGTGCTTCTTGGTTGATTCAGGCTTTCCCACCCTGCGTATGGCTATTTTGCAACGTCCCGACGATCGATAGGCCGGGTCGTTGCGATGGATTTGGTGGGCCCGGAGGATGTACTCAAGCCGCTGATTTTATTGTCTTTTTCGCGGGCATAAATCGAGAGCTTCCCGTATCGTTCCAAATGGTTCCGCGGCTCATTCAGCCTGAAGCCCCCGACGTGCCAGGGATTTCCACAACGTCTGTCCCAATGTTGGCTGCGCCAACTACCCTGGCTCTCGCTTGTGCCAACGGCAATGTTGGGCCGGTAGCGGATAGCCCGCTGTTGGAGTGTTCAACGAGAAGCGGACACACCGCCGGTGGAAGCCTAGGGTGGAAGTGGCCTTAGCGCCCGTATGGAACGTCCGATGTTGGGATATCCGGTTCGACAACTGGCTGCGAGTTCGGAGTTTGGTCGACTGCTGAGGCTTGCTCTCTTCTAAGGAAGTGGTTTTCTATGTTTGTAAAAGGTCGGTCTGATCGGTTGGTGGTCCAACATCGCGAGGATCTCGGCGCTACCCCCAAACTGCTGGTGAACGCCATCTGCCATCCCAAGTAGTGTCTCCCGTCGTTTCTTTGAGGCTATGTCAAGCCCGAGATCAGAACTCTGTTCCAGGCCCGGCTTGTCATCCATCCTCAGATGGCGGCCACCGAGCCGGTGCCGAGCCATGACATCGACGAGTTGCTGCTGGGACGAAAAAATCATCGAGATCAATCGCTGGTTCTTCATCCATGAACTCGCGCCGAAATTGCCTCCAAGCGAAGTTGGCAAAGAGAACCCGGTCGTGATGGTGCCGATGCTTAACACCCGAATGTCGTCGATTTCTATCCCAAGGAAATGAGTGGCTTCATGGATCGCACAAAGGTCCGGTGTATTCGCCACTACGCCGCCGTCGACGAAGTAACTCGCACCGATTTTGGCCATCGGAAAGAAGGTCGGCGCCGCCGAGGTCGCCATGGCCACGTCGATCGCCTTGACCTTGTAGTCGTTGATAAAGTTGGGGTGGTGCGCGGTTTTGAATAACTGCACACTGCCTTTTGTCATGTTGACCGTGGGGACCAGAAGACGCGTCTTGGCGTCGCCTATCAATGTGTCCGCACCTACTACGGCCTCGATAGCCTTACGAAGTTCGGTCCCATCGTACCTGGGCTTTACGATCCCCCGAAGGAACCGCCAGGAGTTCCTGATTGGTTCCGAGTTGGTTCGCCTCTAGTGAAAATGTCCTCGCCTTTTTCCTCGAAGACGTCCCGAATTTCCTTAGCCGGTTTTCCGAGCGCCAAGCCGATTGCGATAATGCCACCGATGGACGTTCCAGCGATCAAGTCGAAGCACTCGCCAATTGGCCTCCCGGCTTGCTCCTCGAGCTTGGAGAAAATGTGCGTCGAGAACAGCCCGCGATAGCCTCCGCCGCTCAGGGCAAGAATCTGAAATGGCATCTCTTTCCCTGCACTCGGCTTCTCGTTTATCCGTGGAGAAGAAGCCTATGTTCGTAATATGTTCTTCATAGATGCCGCGGATCCGAGTAAGATTAACCAACGATTCGGGTTCCTTCGCAATCGATCCATCAGACGATCGCCGACAGTGGGGTTCACCTTTGGCAAATGTATCGAAACTGCTCCATACGACCACCGACCCGGAGACATTTCTGGAGAACCTGACGCTCGACACGTCGGACGTCGAGAAGCTTCGAGAGGCGCGTCTTTATGTCCGGGCTTTTCTCAAGGAATGGTTCGCCGCGCGGAGTCGGCAGGGGCTGGGCTTCGTGATCGAACCCAGATTCTTCACTCAAGGGAGCGTATCCTACAAAACCATCAATTATCCGATCTATGTGCCCAAGCAGCAGATGGACATGGACGATGGGTGCTATCTGCCACTTAACTTCGTGCGCGGTGCTCAGCCGAGCGACGCGGCAACCCTCTTCTTCGCATTCATCGATGAAGCGCTGCGCCATCTAGCGAAGGAAAAGGGCTGGCGATTCGTCGAGAAACCGACGTGTTGCCGGCTCGTCATCGCAGATGACGCTCACGTGGACATTCCCCTATACGCCATTCCCGACCGAGAATTTCAAACGCTGGAAAAGGCGGCGCATGCCAGCGCTGACATGGTCACTAAGCGGATGGCGGCCGGGGACACGGCACTGAAGTGGGAGGACCTTCCGGCCGACAGTGTCCTATTGGCTCACCGCGAGAAGGATTGGATTGCATCCGATCCGAGGAAAATTAGGAAGTGGTTCGTCGACGCCGTCGAGGTACACGGCGAAATCCTACGGCGAGTGTGCCGCTACCTCAAGGGCTGGCGGGATTATAATCATCCGACCCTTGATGGCGTGTCGTCTATCATTCTCATGGCCTGTGCTTTCGAGGTATTTGAGGAGATGGGGCGTCGCGATATGCCCACGCGGGAGGATTTGGCGTTGCTCACGGTCGTCGAGCGGCTGCCAAAGCTGCTCGAAGGACCGGTGCTCAACCCTGCCGATCGTAGCGAGAAGCTAGATGCGAAGCTTGACAGCGAGCAGCGCGAAGTCGCCATCGCAGAAGCCCGGCGCCTGCACGCTAACGTCCGGGAAGCGGTTCATCACTCGGCGAACTGCCAGGAGGCTGTCGCCGCCATGCAGGAGGCATTCGGTGACCGGATTCCTAACCGCCCCGACCTCGTGAACATCGCTGAAGCGGCTCGCGCTGAGGTGCGTTCCCACGCGCCGAAGATCGTGGCTGCTCCGACTGTGGGCCGTTCCACTAGTGGCTGATGAAAGGGATATTAGGCGCCGCATTCATGACGCCTTTTCCCAGCGGGAGTTCAAGCGTGATTGGGGCAGCGGTACCTACGTAGGATTGCTCGATCCGACCGACCTCAAGATATCGGCCACAGTCGAGGTAACGGACCTCAACTTCGTGCGTGCACCGACGATCCGGCTCGCAGATCAAGCAGACATCAAGCGGACGATACCTCACCTGCTGAGCAGCGATTTGTCGCTTTGCTATTTCGAACAGGGTGCCGTCATTCTCGACCGTTACAATCCAACTGGCACCGTGCTGCAGTGCCTGGAGCAGGCCGACAAAGTACTCCGCGACGGTATGCGGGGTCGCCTTGACGCCGATTTCGCCGATGAGTTTCAGGTCTACTGGGGACTGGTTCCGGTGATGATTGACCTGCCCGTGGGCTTCACTGGGGACGCCAAAATCAACGTCAGCGAGCCGGACGGGAGGGGCGAGGCCCAGATCGTCCTGACGCGCGGAGCCAGTTGGCTGACAAAGGCGCCGGATCCTGGCAAGGGCAGGTATAAGCCGAGCGAGGGTTTGCCATGCCGGGTCGTGAGAACGAAAAAGCGCCTCACCATCAATCCGGACGGTCATTGGCCGCCTGACACTCTCGCGGACTTAAACGTCTGGCTCAGATGGGTCGACCCGGGTCTAGTGGGCGCTATCGAGATAGCGCTCCGACAGTCCCACGGCAGCGTTCAATATCTCGCCATCGCCGCTGCGAACGGTGTGTTCATTGCCCGGATCGAATTGCCAAAGGGCTTCCGAACGCCTGAGTTTTTGAAAACCCGGCGAGCGGCGCTCCCTTATCTCTTGGAGCGCTTCGCAAGCAAGATCGGGGTGGACAGGACGAGTGGCTACCGGGCTGACCCGCAATACGTATTCGGACGCAACATGAGCAGGATCAAGAATCTCAGTGGCAAACGTATCCTACTGATCGGTTGCGGAACCATCGGCGGATTTCTGGCGCATCAGCTTGCTCAGGCGGGCGCTGGGGCGCAAGGCGGAAAGCTCACGCTCGTCGATCGTGATACCTTGAAAACGGAAAATCTGGGGCGGCACCTGCTTGGAGCGCCCTATCTTGGGAAAAACAAAGCGGAAGGCTGCGCCGCTTTCCTCTATGATCAACTGCCTATGTTGTCGGTCAGCGCAGCCGCCGGCGACGTGTTTGACAGGGACTTGGCATTCAACCGCTTCGACCTGCTCGTCGATGCAACTGGAGAGGAGGCCTTGTCGATCGCTATAAACGACAAAATCGTTCGCTCGCGGCCGCATGCACCTGCGGCCTTGTTCGTTTGGCTTATCGGCAATGGAGCCGCCGCGCAGTGCCTACTCGTCTGTGGCCCGGACGGTGCCTGCTTCAAATGCCTGAAGCCGGCACTGAATGGCGAACCTCGATTCCGCACGCTTAAGAAGGGCGTGGAGACCGAGGTCGAACGCAACCTGGCGTGCGGCGATGCTCGATATGTACCCTTTCCCGTGTCGCGGTCGGTCGCAGCAGCTTCGCTGGCTTGCGAGGCCGCAATTGATTGGGTGAATGGTGTGAGGGAGCCAACCTTCCGATCGGCGACGCTGGATCGACATAAGGCATTCATGGTGAAAGACGCTCTCCCCGCTAAGGCTGCGAATTGTCCAGCTTGCGGCCAGGAGGCCTGACTTGATCCTGAGCTTCGCGCGCGACACCTTGGTCGTAGTTGAAAATCATGTCATCGACGCGGTATCCGCACATGCGCAGACAGGGAGGGACGCAGCTGAGGCCGGCGGCATCCTTATCGGAAGCTATCGCGGCCGCCATATTGATATTTGCGAATGTACCGTGCCAATGCCCGCAGACCGACGCCTGCGCTACATGTTCGACCGATTGGATACAGGCCATGACCGGGCCGCCAAGGAGGCGTGGCGGAAGAGCCAGCGCACGGAAACCTACGTCGGGGAATGGCATACCCATCCAGAGGACTATCCGTCCCCATCAGGACTCGACCTCAGAACCTGGAGCAATGTGATGCGGCACCACCGAGAAGGTCCCGTCTTGTTCCTGATTGTAGGCAGACGGGGATATTGGGCCGGTCTAGGTTGCCGCGGCACAGTTCTGCCCACCCAATATGCCGATGCGGAAAAGGCTGAAATTCACATCGCCTGTCAAACGCCATCCGGAACTGCCCCCTTTGTGTCATGAAGAACTGCCCCCCATCGGGTTCATGATGTCGGTTGAAGGTTTGTTCCGTCGGTGACGGGCCGGAGGGAGGCGGAGCCGACCGGAGGCGTGGAACAGAAAGGTAAGTTTCTCATGTCCACCGGTGAAACCCCAGCATTCACCTGACAAAATAAGTGAGTCGAGGGGCTGAAATTCCATGGGCTGCAGGGGGATGCCATCGGGCAAATCATCCTGTACCTGACGGACGAGGGCGCTCCGCCGTCGACGGCCGGACCCTTTCCGAACACGAAGAATATCCACATTCGGACTATTCACTTGTCGATACCAGACTGGCTGGCTGACGGGCCTTTTCTATTGGCCGAGTGACCTGACAATGCGGAGAACCTGCCGATCAAGAACACTCGGAGGACCTCAGCTGAAGCCCGAGCTGCGAACGGTTTGAACCTATCATCTTTCTTCGGATCGGCATGGTCCATGACGCCTTTGATCACGATCCACCGCTCGATTCCGGCGCTTCGGGCCACCTCTCCGATGACAGCCGCCTCCATTTCAAGCCCGAGAACCGAACGCACGCCCATGCGGGCGAGCATGTCCCAGGTTAGGCCGTCCTTGACAACCACATTTCCACTCGCAATTGGGCCCCGCTTGATGGCAAACGGCAACCGCGCGGGCGGGTCCACATCCATGAGTATCGAGCGTCGAACTTCGTTCTCACCTTTGCTGGTTAGCCGAAGAGCGTCGCCCTCTACAACGACAAGCGCATCGGCTTCGAGCGCTTCAACGGCAGCGCGCCATTTGCCCGGTTCGAAATAGCGTCGCCGAGCAGGATGCCTCTTTGGGTCACCCCCGCCATTGAGGCGTTCCATGATCCAGAAGCGTGCATCGGCATCGGTCGGACGTCCGTAGCTCGGCGTCGCTTCGGCGGAGAGCGCATCGGCTGCCCGTAGCCAGTCAATAGAAACAGGCGACTGTCGATGATCGCCGGTGAAGCCGCACTGATCGACCTTGCCCTCGTCATACTGGTACGTCATTTCGGAGACAACCACGTCGCCCAGCGCTAAATCCGCCGGGTTACCCGCGCACACGCCGCACATCACCAAATACCTTGGTCGTAAGCGCTCCGCCAACATCATCGCCAAGGCGCCTGTCCGGTTGGCCCCCATTCTCGTGGGCTTTGCCAAAGCCAGAGTGAACAGTGGTTCACCACCCGAAAAGAAGGTTCCAGCGAGATGGCAGGAACTGGAATCCTCGCGAAGGCGCCACTCGCGCACGCCGTTGTGCCCCGGCATGAGCGCCGTAAATGCGACTTTTGCAGCTACGAACTCTTCCTCTATCGCTGTAATCAGCAAAACATCCGTCCGCTCCCCGGCTATGACCTCGCTCTCCGCTTGCGTCCAACGTCGGAGCCGGAAGTGCCCCTTTGATAATTGACTCGTCCAATAATTTCCGCGGAGTTCGTTACCATCTTCGTAGAACCTCAATATAGCCGCGCCTTTGTACGGGCCATCATTGTTCACTTCAAGAAACTTAGGCTCAACTTCGTACAAATAATGAAGTACTGGACCACTCGAACCCTCACGTCCGTAGCGTGCGAAGATTGTGCGTGAGTCCGAGTTCTTGGATTGCACCTCCATGCTGATCCCGTTTGAGTCTTCGCGAATGATTGCGGCGGCTTTGACATCGCCGGTTTTCTCCCCACGCTGCCATGTAATGTTCATGCTCCAGCGGCCAGCAATATTCGGAAGGTTTGCATCGCCCAACGCGTGCACCACAGAACCATTATTATTCGGGCTCATCGGTCGCCTTGTCAAAAGTTGTGAACCTCGCGGCCTCTCTCGAAGACCGCCACGCCGTAATGCGTACTAGCCACGCCCGCCGCGAGGACAGCCGGTAACGCCGAACCGAATCGAGCAGCCCAATAGCGCCCGCCCCCATGCACCCGTGGCCCCGCTGCGGCTTCGTGCGCTATCGGTGGTGAGAAGTAGACGGATAGTCTCAACACGCGGAAATCAGACGAGAGCACATGAAACCCGTCATGGTAATCAGACGTCAAGCGCGAGATTTCGGTAAGAATCTTAGTTGTGCACGTATCGTTCGACGGTTCGAACGCCGGGCGGAGTGGCATGATGGGCAAATCGTCGGGAGCATTGCTCACCAGCACGCCTATGCCTGAGAATAGCTCTCCCCCCGCGCTTCTGACTTCATTCAGCAATTCTTGCAATCGTCTTGTCAGCATCACAGCTAGCGGTTGAAAAGGGCCTTGACCAGCGTCGGGCGCCACCTGGAAGGGAATCGAATGTCACTTTGGTGCAGCATTTCATGATATGCAGCTGTTAGAAATGGTTTGCCGTCGAGATTTGAGCACACTTGGACCCTATTCAAGTGATCCTAACGTATCGTGGCTGCGGTTATCGATATTGCCATCCCGCACGGCCCGTGCCGGCCGTAGCGTGGCCAAACATGACCATAGCAGAGCAGATAGCGCCGCGGAACAGGCCACTCGAAGATGAAGATTGAGCGGTGGCGTCCAAGTTTGTTCGTTTCCCACCGTGGAACGGATCTGGAGGCCGGTCCGCTTTTGGGCAGCGAGTCAACGTCCGCAATCGGTGCAAAGTACCGGGATGCTCTGCCTCGCGTATATGGCCTGCCGGGCACCATTTTGGCCGGCCGTCAAGAACGCGATCTTGGCAATGATCCAGGGGCAGCGATCACCGCCTCGCCCTCTACCGTGCCAGCCTCCCGTACGGCAGAATGTAGAGGTTGTTTGGTTCTAAAGGGTCACGGATGCGCCGCCTGATTGTTCGATACCTGAATGCCGAGCGCGAAACCTGGCTTGCGAAAGCTCCCCTGCTCGGCTGCGGCCGTGAAATAACGCACAGACGAAGCTCGATAGAGCGATGCGCCTTCGCCACCGAAGAACCTCATGCCTTCCTGGCTTCTGCAGAGCGCCGCTGGGGCTAAATGACCGAGGCGTAGTTTCGGAGTTCGGTCACCGTTTTGGTGAGCCCTTGCCGCTCGAGGGTATCGAGGTATTCCTCTGCCGTTCTCGGAGGGTTTTTCAAACGTTTACGACAACGCTGGGCCGCTACCACGACGGCGGCTGTATTCAGGCCAAACTGATGGAACAGAAATTCGTCCGGATGCAGAAGCTCTATCTGGAACTTGGCGAGATAGTCACGCGGAAAGTCTTTCAGATTGAAAGTGATGATGGCGTCACAAGCCGCATGGATAGCGGCTGCGAGAACATGTCTGTCGTCACCGTCAGGTAGTTTTAGACCCTCAATCAGGTCCTCGTAGCCTTCAACCGTGCAGTCAGGCACTGCCTGGTTCATCAGTTGTTTTGTCCGCAAAAGCTGCTCGGGCTTAAGGTCCTCGCGATTCTTAAGCACGTTGCGAATCCATTCGTCATGGATTTGTTCAGTCCATTTCGCGCGAAATAGCCCTCCCGCTGCAAGCTCCATCAGGAAGTCTCGCAGCGGGGCCGGGTATAATACGCAAGCGTCGAGAATGACGGTGTAACTGGACTCCCTAATAGCCCATCCCCAAATCCTGCGCTTGGGCTGCGAGTTCATCCATTACGCGCTGACGCTCTTCCTCAGTTGACCTACGGAATGCATCTAAATCTCGGAATTTGACCCGTCGATGAGTTCCTACCATATGGAACTTGACCTTACCCTCCTCGAGGAGTCGAACAAGATAAGGACGTGACACATTCAGGTAGTCAGCAGCCTCCTGTGTGGTCAGCTCGGCATGGATTGGGAACAGGGTAACGGCATTACCCTGTGCCATTTCGGTGAGCAAATGATAGAGAAGATCGTTCACTGCCTTAGGCAGGCGCAGCATCTCTCCCCCATCCACTTGGATGCGCAATTCAGCATCCTCGTGCTTGGCTCTAGAAAGGTGGCGGCTGGCCTCCGCAGCCAATTCGGCATCGTCGGCCGAAGGCAATATCGGTCGTTCGAGCAGCGTAGTCATGGTCGTCTTCCCTGTGTTCCACGGATATAGCACCACGAATCAGCAATCGCAATATCCGAAATAACCGAAACAAATGAACGAATCGTCGCCCTTTTTGTTCCCATTCCCAGAGAATGGCCAAGGACGAGCTTTGCATCCGACGTTAACGCATGACGCTCGTGTTTGGTGCAGGTCTTTGCTGACGTCCGAACGTGCCGCCCAGGAAACAAAGAGGAGAGTTCACCACGTCCGAGATAAGTCGCCGCATCAACGAACTACGAGAGCTGACTGATGCGCAACACGAAATGGCGGAAGCAGCCCGCGACTGCGACAGAGCCAATCGAGCCGAGGAAGGGGCCCTAGCTGGCCCACGCCTACTGGCCGCTCAGGAGGGTGATCGCTTGGCTAGGGCCGGATCTGCTGGAGTCGAGATATGCGGCGAACTCGACCCGGAACATGTCCCGGCGCTTCTCCGCTCGACAATGTGGAAGGCATGACCGACCCGCGCGCAGCCGGTCAGCCCCTCAGATCACCCGAAGCTCGCCGGCCGACGTTTTTCCGGAACGTTTGTCCTGCACCAGTTCGTAACTGACCTTCTGCCTGTCTTGAAGCCACGTAGGCCGGAGCGCTCCACCGCAGAAATATGCACGAATACATCCGGGCCGCCCTGATCTGCTGAATGAAACCAAAACCCTTTTGCGATTTGTTGTCTTAGAGATCGAGATCAACGCGTTCCGACGCAGGTTTCGCAATCTCAGCCATGCGAAGTTTGTTGATCCTCTCTAGAAAGGTCTCCTCTCGACCCTCGCCCATGTGTTTCTGCACGAACCTCAAAGCAGCTGCGTTACTGCCGTACACGTAGTCGGTGGCATTGTTCACAATGTGCTTATTAACCGCTGTCACGAAGTCCCACGGCCGCTTATCAAACAGATGTCGCCTGAACTCTTCCGTCTTCGTGGCTATGAAGACCCGGTGGGGGCCAATGGGCAGGATAATGTGCGCCTTAGGGCCGGTCATCCCGACAGAGGCAATTATCGGACGATCTGAGGTGACGAATTCACGCTCGCCATAGACATTGCTCGCCGTCCACTGCAATTGCCCTATGGCCTTAATCGCAGCTTCGACTTGGATCATGCCGCTTAACGCGATCATCGCAGCCCTCTCGTCAAACGTCGGCCCGAGCAGCCTTAGATAATCCTCCACCGTTTGGGGGTTGCCCATCATTCCGGACCGCTTGAAAGCGGCCTGCAAGCTTGGGAGATCCGAAAACCAATCGTGCTTGACGTAGTGCTTTAGCCGTCTGATATCAGCCGGCATGCGCATCATCAGCGAAAGCAGGTATTTGATCCACGCTACCGCTTCCTTGGGCGTCGCATCGCTATCAAACCTCCCCATCATCAGACGCCGCATAGCAGCCGCCGCTTCCGTGTCGACCGGTCGAGTGAACTCTGTCTCGAAGAGGTTCGCGACCTTCTCCGGCAAACCCTCCACGGCATAGAGGCCGTTGATGTAACCAACGGCACTCGGATGTCGGCGCAAGGCCTTGACCTCCTTGTCGTTTGGCCTCGGCCTACTGAACTGAACGACGCGCCCATCAGCACCAGCCCATTCCTTCAGGTAGAACACCGGAAGGAAGTGGTGCTTGTTGGGATAGTTCTGCTTGAACTCCTTGCGCATGCAGCGTCTATATCGTGCTATACCCTCCCCTTGATACGGCCACTGTCGGCCGCCGAGCACCGATCTCGCGGAATACCCGGCCTGCCGAAGGTCAGCGCCACGCGGAATCTCGGCAGCTCGTCATCTCGAGTCAGGCATGCTGGCGCTTTTCGAGGAAATATCTCCAGGTCGGTAGCTGACAAAAAGAGAAATAAGCTGGCGGGTCGGATCGCTCCAGCCCGCCCTTCTCATCAACGCAGCACGCCGTTTTTCTTTGCCATCCATGTCGCGATAACATCCATGAGTGCCGAGAGGCAGTCATAGGGCTCAAGGCCGAGCTCCCTGAGTTTTGCACGGATACCATCCATCTCAGATGGATTTACACCGCCTTCGATCACCGAAGATACGAAAGCTGTGAAACCAGGTCCGGCCAATTGCCGTCTTCGAACAAGTTCCGGGTGGCTAAAGGACGCCGGGAGAACAGTCGCTGAGAGAGCACTATGCCGACGCGATCGCCCAATTTTCAAATGCTGCGGCGACGAGTGCAGGACCGATGGCTCGGCGCTCGCGTTTCGATCTCTCGATAGCCCGGTCGATGAAGTCCATGGTGCTTGCGCCCGGCGCACGGGCGATATCGTCGACGACCCGCGGCTGGCCCCCGATGATGCTGAACTCCCGATCATCACGTTTTATTGTCTCGATGGGTACCTCGATCAAAGCAGTATACTGAGCCGCAGCCAGCTCCAACGTGAGAGGCGCAAGAAGGGTGTCCTGCCTATCCACGACGGCGTCGTCCTCCCAGCGTGGGATGAAGAGGTTCGCACCTGGAGTTGAGCCTAATGCCAGGAAGTCTTGGTATCTTTCGATCCAGTCATAGAAATCGGACAGGAGAAGTCTAGGCTTTCTCGTCCTGTTGTGCCGATCGATAGCAGATGCCATCCGACGAAGCATGGGAGCAACCGGAATCCAGTTTCGGAATGGTCCCTTTTCACCCTCTGCGGCCGGCAATTCCAAGCTTGCGGATCCAACTTCGATCTTCAATTTTTTCTTCGAGCGCGCTAGTATCGCACCGACCTCGATCATCGTGACTGCCTCGTCCAATCCGACAGAGCGGGATCCGTCATAGTCAAAAATGATACCTGCCCGCTCGTTCGCGAAATCGAGGTTCACCTCAAAGAAGTTGTTGGCAAGTCGTATTGGAGCTTTCTGTCCCCCTTCGACGAAGGGCGGCACCACATACATCTTGACCGCAAACTTGGTCCAAGTTCCATCCTCGATGTCCTGAAGTTCAATCGATGCGGCCATGAGTGGTGGCGCGTCAAACTCAAGGATCGCCCTTTGGAAGAAATCGGTATCGTTGTCGAGGGGTATGCCAAACCGCCGGCGCTCGAGGGTCAGATGCTCGATATCGATTTCCCGCCGTTTGCCCAGGAATAGGTCGTGAATCTTATCGTGCCCATCCTCTCCGGGAACAAAAAAACTGCCGAGGATCGAGCCATCTTCAAAGCCACACGTCTGCCGCTCGCGGATCTTTGTTTCTATGTAAGTAGAATACGACCCCGAGATCATTACATTGAGGGCGTCCGATAATCCCTCGCCGGCGTTCCCCAGTTCAACGGCACGATCGAGGGGTACGGGAACGGTTATCTTGTGAAGCTTGCGGTTGCCGCGGGACTCTTCCCGTCTGACCCGGCGCAATGTTTTATGGATGATAACCTCATCCACCGGAACGATCATACTACGGGTCGGCAGTCTGCTCCCGCCGCCGAATTCAAGCACGACGATGGCAGCTGGAAGATCTGCGTCCACCAGATGCTTTAAAGCCGAGAGCTTGATGCGGGGTGCCTCCCCGGCCCGATCCGTCGATTTGACCTGGACGAGAAACTTCGCAAGGTCGTTTTGTCCGTCGAGCGGCCGGTCCGACGCTCGCACAGGTTCCCGTTCGAGAAGAAAATCCCAACCTAATCTGTCGACCGCGGACTTCTGGGCGCGAAACCCTTCCGGCTGGCACCAGCTGAGAAACTGGTTTTCTCCTATTGTGCCGACATCACGCTCGTCCATACACTCACTTCTCCGGAACATCATGCGCCGAGCGGCGTTCCTAACAGCCCTCTTCGCTCACTATGTCTCGCCGCGCTGTTAAACGTACCTCGGCCTTCGCCGCCGAATTCACCGCTCCAGCCTCACCCTCAACCGCCGCGCCCGTTCCTTGAAGGCTTCCTCGCCGCCTTCCAGAATGTCGCAGACCTGCTTGCGCATGTCGGCATCTTCGAGGCCGCCGGAAACATAGGTGATTGGCGGCAATTGGCCGAGGGTGTGGGTGCCAGCATTTGCAACGATGATCTGGTCCGCGTCCGTGTTTATAACGAGATTGGCATTGTGCGTGACCATGATGACCTGGCGCTTCGCTTTGGCGACATGAACAGGCTGACGAGTTCATCGAAGATGGATTTCGGATCGAGATTTTCCTCCGGCTGATCGATGATCAAGGGCCGATGATCGCTTTCGTCGAGCGCGAGATAAAGCAGCAGCAGGACTATGCCGCGTGTGCCCGGCGAGAGCTTGGTGATGTCCGTACCCTCATAGTCGATCCCGTACTCGATCTGAATGTGATCGGTGCTGAACAGCCACTTGGCAAACCGCATCAGCCAGGCTCGGTATGCCGCCTGATCATTGGACGCCACGTTGGCGACAGCGAGCAACTCGTCCTGCCAGGCCTCGGTGAAGCGCTGGATCGCTTCGTCAACCACGGCGACGTCCCCTTCCTCCCACGCCTTCCGCAGATTGGTGTTTGCCCACTGTTCGAGTGTGCCCTTGCCCTTGAAATCACCGGCGCGGCGAAGATCGAAGAGCTTCTCGCCAAGCGAAGCCCATTGCTTCACATCGGCATGCCGTTTTGCGGAAAAGGAGAGCTTCTGCAGCGTGCCCTTCGCGGTCTGAAGGCGATCAACCAATGGCTTATAAAGGTCGCGCAAGACTTGTTCTTCGGCGATGATCGAACCCAACACGCGAAGATAGGTTTCCCGCCGCTGCTTGCTTAGTTCAGCCATCCGTTCCGCCGCCCCTTCGCAATCCGATAGGCTTTGGCGCGTGTTCTCGATCTGCGTATTTTCTTCCGCGATCCGCTTGACAAGGTTGCCGAACTTGGTCGCTGTCTCGGTGTCGATGTTGATGAGCGCCTGTAATCGCACTGCCTCTGCCTCAAGGACTGCCAGTGGCATTTTCTCGGGATCGGCATCCGCCGCGAGATATGATTGGTTGGGGTCGGTCAGAGGCGTTGGCGCAACGCCGCGCCAACCAGCCGCGTTCTTGCGCGCGGTGTCGATCCGGGCCGCAAGCGCAGCATCGACGTCACCATGATATTCGAGAAGGAACGCCTTCCAGTCGGCGTCATCCAGTCGAGCAGCAACGAAACTCGCCTTGGTCTGGCGGAGCGCTTCGGGCGCCTTATTCTGCCGGAACGCTTTCACCTCATCCTGAAGGGCGAGAAGAGACGTTTCCTGATTTGCGAAGAAGCGTAGATAGGAACGGACCTTTTCGGCCGCGTTGGCGATGATGGTGAGACGGTCGGCGCGCGCTTCGCTGCCTTTGACAATGAGCTTGTCCCGATCCGCTTCCAAGCCCTTGACCGTCTGTTCCTTTTGGGTGAGCTGCTGCTTGAGCCCCGGAATCTGGCGCCTTTTTTCACGCTCGAGACCGATCCCATCCGACAAGGTTCCGATGGCCTCTTCCTCGCGCTCACGAGCCAGACGATGTCGTGTGGCGCGCAGATCGAGAAGCTGATCGAACCGGAATGTCCCATCCTTCTCTGGATGCGCCTCAAAGATTACGCGCTCGATCTCTCTGAGCAGGGCATCGGTTATGCCATCGGCTGAGCAAAGTTCCTCGACGAACTTCTGTGAAAGATATCGTGCCCGGGGAAACCGTCCGTCCAGTTCTGGATCGTATTCATAGTCGAGCAGATCGCGCGACGAAGGATCGCCACTTCCCCAATCCAGCTTAACACTGGCGCCGTTCAAAAGGTCTCCGGCGCGAACGAGAAAGGAAGCGGGGCTGAGATGTTAGGAGGCCGCATCGCAGCCGGCGGCGATGGCGTCAGCAAGCGCGGTCTTGCCGGATCCGCGAGCACCGATGATCGCGACCAGGCCGGGATTGAGCTCTATCGTTGGTGTCACCGCCCAAGCGGCATCTCGGATCGCCACGCGGGAAATCACCTGCGACGGCGTCGCCCGAATGGGAGGCGCCGCGCCGACGAACGCTCGCCCAGCTGGGTCAATCACGGCTTGGCGTAAAGAATCGAAATGCGCTCCGCCCTTAACCCAGGAGTAACGATCGCCATCCGGCGCGCCGATTTTCCCTGTCTCGTGCGCGTCGCTGCCATGCAGACATGGCTTAAGAGCTCCATACCGGTAACGGATATCATCGGGGCTGGCGCTTGCCTTTCTGCCCAACCAGAAATCGCGTTGAGTGGCACTGCTGGCGAAGATGACGTCCGCGAACCGCTCGACCTCTTGTCTTTGAGCGCCCTCCGCCTCACCCCGCATGCCGGACGTACCGTCATGTTCGCTGCCGGCAACAGCGATGAGAATGTTGTTTTTGGCCCAGTCGATGGCGCGATAGAGTTCCGCCAATTGTTCGAAGCTGACCTTGAATTGGGTGCCCCGCGGGCGAGCGCGGCTCGTCCCGCCAGGCCGGCGTCGATTTTCGAACCGAGGCGCGCCAATTCGTCGGGCGTACAGGCGAACCTGTCTCCGGAATATTCAAAAGTCAGCTGTGAGAGGAACCGCTGTGTCGCGCCGATGTGATCCGGATCCTCGGGACTGACGAGAAGATGGCAATTAACCCAGTTGCCCTTCACCGTCCCGAAAGCCAAACGCAGCTCGACATTCGGAAATACGAGATCGACGCCGGCGAGACGCCCATCACGGTACTTCGCATCGCGAACTCGCTTATAGGTATCGAGCAGATAGTAGTCGGTCACACCCAGCGCGCGGATCGCAGGCGTTGTCGCCTCGATTTTCGAAAGATATTGGTCCCAGGTGTCCGAGCCTTTGAACTGGTCATTGAGCACCGTCCCCGGCGCATGAATATGTGGCTCCCACCGGAGCCATCGCGATCCCGAGTTTCCCACATTACCCCCACTGCACAATCGATTGTCTCTAAATGAAGCCAGCCCGCCGTCAGGAGGCTGGTTCCGATCCCCGTCGCCGTTCTTCCGAGCTCTTCAGCAGCCGAACGACATTGGGATGCATCCCTGCTTCCTCGGCACGCTTCCAAGCACCCTTATCCGGCCATTTCTCATTGACGGCCAACGGATAGTTCGCCAGCCACGCATCCATGTCGTATCCCTCAGCCGGCAAAGTGACTTCGACATCCGGATCTACAGAAAGATGCTCTGGCAGGAGATAGGTGAACAGGTTGCTGGGTAGTCCTTCGACGGAGCGGAGGCGGAAGCCAGAGCCGGTCTTCGTCAGTATCGCGCGTGCCTCGCCGAAGCCGGCGCCTACTGCACGCAGGATCGTGTCGTAAGTCATGACCTGGATCTGTTTGTCGGCGCGCAAGGCGGCCAGACGCTTTCGCCGGGCTTCGTTGCTGTCTTTTTCGGCTGAACGGCCGATGACCAGGACACATTCGAGCGATACGGCGTTCCGGCGCATGCCGGGCGGAACGAGCAGATGTTCAAGCGAGTCCAGAACAGTTCGGCGGTTTTCGTTCCAGAATTCCCGCCATACGTCGACCTGCGCGATCGCGTCGTTCATCTCAGCGGTGAAGCCGACATGCTTGCTGGATTGGGTGAAGAGCTTCTTACCTGCGTCTTCGAGTTCCACAAGAACGAGTTTCCATTCATCCGACGATTTCGCCAGATAGGCATAATCGGCAATTCGCTCCCCGATCGGGAATTTGGAAATAATGCTGTTCAGGTGAAGACGGTGGTTGAGCAAACCGGGCGTCGGCAGAAAGGTCGTATGTTGCTCGAGGAAAGCCTGTATGGCGTTCTCTTGTCGGCCGGGTTTGGAAAGCAACGCCTTGAATTCTTCAATATGCTTGTTGTCGACCAGCGATTTCATGAATGGATGCCCCCTCTGAAGTGCGACAAAGCGTTCGCGTGTACAAACGAAATTTGCAACAGATTTCCTTGCCCATGGGTGAAGCTCGAACTTGGCGGTCGCGGGGAACCTCGCCGAAAAGAAACGGCTACCGGTCGGACCGGCACGAGCGAGAAACTCGCATCTATGTGACCCTGCTGCTCATGGGGGCCGAACTCGCTGCATGTACATGCCGCATGGGGCAGGCCAAAGGATAAGGAGCTCGGAATACCGGACGCGTACGAACGGTCAAAGCGCTTTTACAGACCAACGCGGCGTGGCGGCCGGCTTTGTAGCTCGTATCGCCACAGCGATAGGTGTCCATTTGAGCCGCTCGCCACGTTTGCCTGCCAACTCCTTCGGTCCTTCTACCAACAGGCGATCTGCGGCGGACTCGTGTTCCAGCTTAGCGGCGGCAGTCGCCTGGTTCGAACCGTGGTTCCGATGGCGTTCCGAAGCATTGCTGATGCGACGTATCTATCGAACTGTGGCGGAACCTCCACCAGAAAGTTGAATCCAGCAACGTTCGGCAATTCTGTCATAGCCCCACCCAACGCGATAATGCGCGGCGTGACCCAAGCAATCAATCAGGGATTTGGAAAACCCACTAAACCGGTGCCATTGGTCATTGAGAAAATCGCCTCGACAATGTACCTGCACAGATTGCACAACACGGGGGATCACTGGAACTGATGAACAATAAGGGAAAGCAGCATGACCACATCCGTTCAGCAGCAAGAGAACGGCGATCTCATATCACTCGCCGCTGACATAGTTTCGGCCTATGTGTCGAACAATCCGGTCCCAGTAGCGGAACTGCCAAATCTGATCGGTGATACTCACGCTGCCTTACAGCGGATCGGTACGCCTGATGCCGAGACTGCCACCCCGCAGGAGCCGGCGGTTTCGATAAAGAGATCGGTGACACCGGATCATATCGTCTGCCTTGAGGACGGAAAGAAATTCAAATCTCTGCGACGCCATCTCAACGTCCACTATAATCTCACTCCGGATGAGTATCGGCAGAAATGGAAATTGCCTTCTGATTATCCAATGGTGGCACCGAACTACGCTGCAGCCCGCTCTGCACTGGCAAAAGCAGCCGGGCTGGGCCGAAAGCCTTCAGGACCGCTCGATGAGCCCAAGAAAAAAAGCGGAGGCCGTACCGCGGCAGCAGCAACTAAGTCATCGGTTGCAAAGTCGCCTGCCAAAAAGCCGCGTGTTCCCGCATAAGGGCTGCTCTCGATAAGGGCACGGGACGGCGCGAGGAGCGAAAGGCCCACGCCTTTCCTCCTCGATCGCCCGATGGAACGTGCGGGATTCCACACACGCTCACGCTTTGGAGTTCGGTCAAACGCCACGACAAGGACATCGACAGTACGACCGCCAAGTCATTCGAGGTCGACGACCTGAATTATGAAAGTGCAGCTCGCGCGCGCCTTTGGCTGTTCGGCGAACAGGCGCGAAATGAAGACGTCCGAATACAGGTCACCGCGCGAGGTCTCCCCGCGGTCTAGTCATCGCGCTTCCGCGTGCTCGGTCTGCCGGAGCGTTCGCCCGTCATGATCCGGCGCGTCCGGTGTTCAACGGAATCAATTGTTCCGATCCCCTCTCGGCACTTGCCACAGCTCTCGAACATGTCGATCGACGTGCATTCGGCAGGATCGTCACCGATGTGGCGTAAGGCGCTTCATAGGGCGCGTTCGCGCCCCGAAATCCTGCTGTGCGGATTAACGACGCCACGGATTTGCGGGGAAAGCCGTCGCCTGCGCCCGAGCCTGCGGTCTCGGCCGCCCCCTTCTGCGGGTCCGGCTGCCCGGCAACGCCCCGCCAAGAGAGTGAGAGTGCGGAGCACTCGCTCGCAAAGAGTGAGATGGAAGACGTGAAGACGTACGTGGAAGCCGGGCGAGCGCATGAGAGTCTGCCGGCCGGCACTGAAGGCAGGTTATATCGACGTGTTCAAATCTATGGCCGCTGCCGCCAGCCGTGACGAGTCGATAGACTACCGGCCATCTGCGATCTGCAGGCTGAATTCCGGCTGCGCAAAGCGGAGCCGCCGCTTGATGAGATCGGGGAGGAGATGGCGGCGATCACAAAGATGACATCAAGGTGTATCGCAACCTGGCGTCGGAACAGATTGACAAAGCAGGCGGTGAGATCATCGAAGCATATTTCGCGGATTTAGATAAACGGCAGTGAGACGGCCAGACGTTGAAATCCCTCAGCCCCTTGGCTTGTTCGCTGGCGATCTCCTCATTCGCAGCGTCGAGTACCTGGATGCGTTCGAAGTGCTGGTGGAGCCTGCGCAGCCCGTGCGCCATTTCGCGAGCCACTTCCTCTTGGCTCACTCCTTGGAGTTGGCCCTGAAGTCGTTCCTTGCAGCCAGCGGGACGTCAAAGGCCGACATCTTCGATCTGGGACACCGGCTCAAAAGGATACTCAAGCGGTGCAAGACCAAGGGGCTGCCCGAGGTCAATTTGCTTTGCGAACTGGTAGCGCAGATGGAGCCGATGAATAAGCTGCACGATTTTCGCTACCCCGCGGGTTATCATTTGGTGCTGCCCTTCACGGACGAAAGTCTCACAGTTGTGCGTTCCCTCCACCGAGCGATCGCCCCGAAAGTCCAAATGGAGCGTGTGAAGGCAACGCTTCAGTTCGCGAGTGACACGCGACACCTAATGGGAAAGAAGGTCGCTCGACTGACCGCGATCTTTGCCGCCACTGCCTTATGCCGCCCTCGCCTCGATCGCCCTCCGGCGGGCTTCCCTAGGGCGAGGGACACCTTTGTCCATGAATCCGCTACAATCCCTGATGAACTTGGTGTCGGCACTCGATGGTGGGGAAAATGAGCGCTCGTCTTCTGCGCATGGCGCCTTCGGTCATCGCCGCGGTGACTGTAGCCCGCGCGGCGCACTCCGAAACGCCGAAAGAGGCTTATGAAGCCTGTCTTGCCGCCGCCATGAACAAGATACTGCCAACTAATTGCGGCCGCCCCGACGTGATCGCCAGAATGATAGCGTTCCAGTGCAATCAGCAACTGCTGGCGCTGGTGGGATCTATGCCTTCGGCGAAAACCGTCGACATGGCTGCCCTCCCGGTAATGGGCTCTCCCGATGAGACCGAGGAGATAACAGCTTACAACAATGGGTTCGCATGGAGTGCATAATTAATCAGCCCATGGCCGTCCCGCTCTACATCGCCGCAATCGGCCTTGCGATGCTCGCCAGCGCGATCTGGTCTTTTCGCCGTGGTAGCTTCCTTGGGTGCGCGGCGTGGCTCCTGATGGCTGCGCTATGTGCTTATGCGCTGATGCTGTCCCCGGCTCACTCAGGGCCGGCCAAGACCCCCATCGCACGTTGCACAAGCTTCCTGCGCGTGTTCGTGCTCCCCCTTCATGGAGGGCTGAAATACAGCCTCATCAAGGCGACACAGCAGGGAGATCCGCCGACCGTGACGATCGAGTTGAGACCCGCAACAAATTGCGTTCTCCAGGTCGACCGATCGGCGCCTGCGAGTTCGACCGAGATCGGCGCCATATCAAGTTTGTATACGTTGGACGGACAGCGTAGCCAGATCATCTACGACTAGGAGAGGCGCGTTTACACCGCCTCCGCGTCCGGTGCGCTCTGGCGCTTCCCTGTGGCCCACTGCATGCTGGCGCAATCAAAGAGCAAGGATCGTCTATGCCCAAGGGAGCCGACTTTCAGGATGATGATATAGTGGTCATCTCGCGCGACCCGCTGATAGGCAAGTTGCTGCTGATCACGGAAGATGACGAAGAGATCGAGCTTCACCTCGAGAGGGACAGCGCCGAAGCATTGGTTGGCGCGCTGGCCGCCTTCCTGGCCGAAGGCGAAGGCAAGGATAGGCCGAGAAGGCTCACCTGAATCCTACGCCGCCCTCGCCTCGATCGCCTCTGGTGGGCTTCCCTGGCCAGCGCCAGGGCCCCTACGGGTGATCGCGACACGGCCCTAAGCACCGATGGTGTCTGCCATAAGGTACCAGCCGGCTGTATGAACGCCAATCCTGCCGCTCCAGCCATGGGAGGCTTGACGGCCACTGACAGGGTTGCGAGCACCAACATGAAAAACGTCGACGAGCGCATGAGACAGAAACGGGGTTCCTCGCTGCAGCGGCAACTCACATTGGCGTGAGTTCCTCTCGCCGCTGTCCTACACCGCTGAAGCGTCCGGCGCGCTCCTGCCGGCGGCCTGAATTTGGGCAACCATTCGCGCCTGCACGGCGATGCGCACCCGGTCGAGCGCTTCCTGCTGCGCGCTCCCGCTCGAGCCGATAGACGTCGGGCAGCGGTTGCCAGTCGGCTGGCCTGTGCTTCATGCACCACTGCGGCCGGCGATAGCCCCAGTGCTCGATCGCGACGAGCTCACTGCCATCGAACCAGCACGAGACGTTGAGCTTTGGGAAACGCAGCACCCGGGCCAAGTCGCCCAGAGGCGCAAGCGACGAAAAAATGGCCCAGACGATCCGGTTCGCGATCTTTGCGGCGTCGGCCGCTCTCGCTGGCTTGACCTTTTCTGTCCTGCATTCCTTCTGGACGTGGGCTACGCCGCTCCTGTCGTTTCCGCACGGCATCCCGGCTGACCGTGATACCCAGAACCCGGCCGACGACGGCGCCTTTGATTACCCGGATAAATGTAAAGGTTCAATAATTGCTGAATATTCCACCGATCAGTTTAATAGGGATTTTTCTTCCGGACCATGGCCGACACAACAAGTTAATCTGATGAGATTCTGGTGTGGCATTGACGATGCTGCCAAGGCCGCACGAGATGTCCAAAAGGTATCCGATCGAAAAGGAGGTCCGCACGGAACCTCGGTAATCCAGATTCCCTGTTAGAAGCTCGACGCCTTGCCCATGAACCTTCGTCAGGCCTTCGCGGAATAGGCTCAATTCAGTGCGGCAACACACTGAAGACTGCGACCACAAGAACCGCGGCGACCAGCGCTAGAACGATTGCAGCGAGCCGTATGCGTTTGACCCAGACTTGGCGAGCGGATCGAGCGGCCATGCCTGCGGCTGCGCCAGGCAGAAGGCTTGCTGGAATCGGTGCTGCAACTGATGGGGCTGGCGCTCGCTGTCCCCGATCATACCACCCTGAGCCGTCGGGCGCGGACATGGCAATCGCCCAACAAACGGCATGATCGCCAGGTTCCGCCGGAGGGACCAGTGCATGTTCTTGTCGGCAGCACCGGCGTGCAGGTCTACGGCGCGGGTCAGTGGCTCAAGGAGAACCACGGCGCCAGATCCCGTCGCAGTTGGCGCAAGCTGCATCTGGCACTGGATGCCGACAGCGGCGAGATCATTGCCCATACCCTGACTGATCAGGCGATGTCTCTCAAGTTGAGCCACTACTCGACCAGATTGGCGGTCCGATCGGACAGTTTACTGCTGACGACGCCTATGACGGAAAACCGACTTACGACGCAGTCATCGATCATAGCGCTGCCGCCGCAATCGTCATTCCGCCTCGCGTCAACGCGGTCGAACCATTCGACGATAGACCTTCCGGCCAAAGGGACCAGCATATCGCCGCAATCGGCAGAGACGGCCGGATGAAATGGCAGGTCTCCAACGGTTATGGCAAACGCTCGCTGGTCGAGACCGCCATAGGGCGATACAAGTCCACCATCGGGCGGCGTTTGCGGGCACGGTCGCTTCCCGTTCAGAAGACCGAAGTCGCCATCGGCTGCGCCGTCCTCAACCGCATGCTTGCCTGCGCACGCCCCGAAATCCGCCCGCCGCAAGGCGGCCACGGCATAGTCTGCCGCTTCAAAGATCGACATCCCTCAAGTCCGGACCCATGCACCAACGCCACGTTGATGGAGAAGATCCAGTACGTCGGTGCAGGCTTTCAGAGTTTGACGGAAGCGATCGACACCACGTCGCCGGAAGAGGGCATGATGATGCAGTTGTAGGAGCGTTCGCCGAATTCGAGCGCGCCAAGTTGCGTGAACGCACAAAATATGGTCTGGACGCCGCACGAAAGGATGGCCGCATTGGCGGGGCGCCGCCCCAAGCTCAAGGCGCGCCAAGAGCAGGAGATCGTGAATTTGGTGCGCACGGGCCAAAAGCTGGGCGATTCAAGGCTTCGTATCGAGCAGGCCGCTGGCAGGCGGATTGACTAAAGTTCAGGCATGAAAACCTCTAACGACAATCCAAACTCGTTGCTTACAAACTGGCCTCACTCTCAAGAGGAACAGCCCAGGCCAACAGAGGATGAGGCAGCAGCCAGCACCAGGGGCAACCATCAATCACTTGGACGGCCGCCGGCCAAACGGCGGCGGATAGAGCCGGATGAACCTGGGACGTCGACACGACGCGGCCAACCCTTGTCTGTGAATCCGCGAAGCGTAGCCAGCGAAGGCGCATGGGACAGTCTCGTTCGCCAACACGCGGTCACCCACTCGCACCGGCGCGATGATCCCACCGAACGACGCGGTACCGCGCCCGAGCGGCGCCCGGACAGAATGCCCGCTGACGGTAGCGTTTCGTCGTCGCATCGTGGGCCACAACGACCAACGTATGGTCTGGAGGCGACGGCAGATCTTCGCCTGACGGAACAACAGTCCGACCGGACCGCAGGAAAACGACTGCGGGAAGAGCCGTACAGGCAGCGAAAGCGACCGATGCATCGCTTGGAGTTGACGGCGGCGGATCTCCGCCTGGCCGAACATCAGCTGGGCCCGGCGGCAAAAAAAAGGCTGCAGGCAGAGCGAGAGCGGTATCAGCGACAATTGAGCCGAATAGCTCAGAACCATAACGCCGGCCTGTGCGTGTCCATGGCAAAGGACAACGAGCTGGCGCATCGCATCGCTGGCGGGTTGGCATTGCCCTTCCTGGAAGGGAGCGTCAACGCGCAAACCAACGCAGAGCGGCTCGACAAGTACCTTCAGATGATTGTCAATGCGAGGCGGGCCACGGGGGCAGGCATAACGCACCGCGATCTCGATCGTTGCACCGCGCTCGCGGCGCAGTATCTCTGCGAGACCGGGTGGTTCGAAGGTGTATCGCTGAAGCAGCTGGCTCATGTGGGCAACAAGCTGAGCAAGCACCCGAACCAGCAAGCGTGCATGGATGCAATCGCGTGGATCGCCGGACAGCTCGAGCAGGCCGATGATCTATCGGGGCTGCGTGGCTACCCGTCAGTCCTACTCCTGAACGCCTTCGCCAAGAACATCAACAGTGGCAGGTGTAAACGCGCGGTGGCTCGTTTGGCACGTTACCTGCAACGTGACGACCAGGCCCGACAGTCTCTGGACTCGAAGGACATCGGCCTGGCACTCAATACCTTCAGCAAGTGGTTCGATAACCCGGACTGCCAGTCCATGGCGCACTCGCTCGCCGCGCTTCTCGCCAGCGGAAGCCGCCTGCGTCATGCGATGGATGCGCAGAGCGTCGCGAACACGCTTAACGCCCTGAGCAAATGGCCCGACACGGCGGTCTGTGCGGAGGCCGCCAAAGCACTGGCCGGGCGGCTGGTCGACGAGCCCGGGTTGCGCAAGGCCCTGGAACCACTAGGCGTGGCCAACGCGCTCAACGCCCTGAGCAAATGGCCCGACACGGCGGTCTGTGCGGAGGCCGCCAAAGCACTGACCGGGCGGCTGGCCGACGAGCCCCGGTTGCGCAAGGCCCTGGACCCGCAAGGCGTGGCCACCGCGCTCAACGCCCTGAGCAAATGGCCCGACACGGCGGTCTGTGCGGAGGCCGCCAAAGCACTGACCGGGCGGCTGGCCGACGAGCCCCGGTTGCGCAAGGCCCTGGACCCGCAAGGCGTGGCCAACGCGCTCAACGCCCTGAGCAAATGGCCCGACACGGCGGTCTGTGCGGAGGCCGCCAAAGCACTGGCCGGGGGGCTGGCCGACGAGCCCGGGTTGCGCAAGGCCCTGGAACCACTAGGCGTGGCCAGCGCGCTCAACGCCCTGAGCAAATGGCCCGACACGGCGGTCTGTGCGGAGGCCGCCAAAGCACTGACCGGGCGGCTGGCCGACGAGCCCGGGTTGCGCAAGGCCCTGGACCCGCAAGGCGTGGCCAACGCGCTCAACGCCCTGAGCAAATGGCCCGACACGGCGGTCTGTGCGGAGGCCGCCAAAGCACTGGCCGGGCGGCTGGTCGACGAGCCCACATTGCGCAACACCCTCAACGCGCAAGAAGTCGCCACCGCGCTCAACGCCCTGAGCAAATGGCCAGACACGGCGGTCTGTGCGGAGGCCGCCAAAGCACTGGCCGGGCGGCTGGTCGACGAGCCCACATTGCGCAACACCCTCAACGCGCAAGAAGTCGCCAGCGCGCTCAACGCCCTGAGCAAATGGCCCGACACGGCCGTCTGTGCGGAGGCCGCCAAAGCACTGGCCGGGCGGCTGGTCGACGAGCCCACATTGCGCAACACCCTCAACGCGCAAGAAGTCGCCACCGGGCTCAACGCCCTGAGCAAATGGCCTCGACGTGCGAACTGCGAGAATGCCATCGACGTCTTGGCCAGCCGGCTGGCTAAGGACCACGATCTGCGACAAGCCATGGATGCGCAACAGGTGGGCGTGTCGCTCAATGCGCTTAGCAGATGTCTCGGAAGGCCGGCGTGCCAAACAGCAGGGCTGTTGCTCGCAGAGCGCGCAGGCTTGGCCGAACTTCCATGGCAGCAGTTCGAGATGGGTGAGATCGCCATGGTGGCCAACGCGATGTCCCGCCTGCTGCACCCTGACGAGGAACAGCTCCAGACCTTGGGTGGCGCCAAGCTGCAGGCGATAGCCGGGCACCTGGAGTTGCACCGCGAGCGTTTTGAGTCCGCCTCGGTCCCGGAGATTGGGATGCTCTTCAAGGCCCTTGCAGCGGCGCGGCTTCATCGCCAGATGCGTCCGCTGGCACGGCCCGCGCTGGAGCGGGTTTCGGTCCTTGTGGGGGACGGCAGATTACGTGAGACCAACCTCGAGGGTATCGGCAACCTATGCATGGGACTGTTGCCGTTGATTCGCAGTCCGGAGCTGAACTCTCGCCATCGGGGCCACGCGTTACGGGTGTTCAACACGTTGCAGCCTATCGTCGAGCGCAAGATCGACTTGTACCTGACCGACGGTGATTCGCAGTCTTCGACCGACATTGATCAGCACGCAACGCGATGCCCGGCACTGACCTTTTTCCAGGTACTCAAGGCCTACAGCATGGTGTCCCGGCAATGGAAGCCGCGCCACGTCGAAGGCACTCACCAGGAACTGCGCCAGCGCCGCGACCAACTGGCGACATGGGTGGACCGGACGCTGGAGCGTACGCGCGAGGCCATCGAGGCGGACCTCGGCGAGATGAGCTGGAACCTGATCGCGCAGATCGAGGCCGGTGACCAGACGTTTGACGCCCTGGATCTGCGCATGGCGAAGGAGGCGCCGACGATTACTCAGGCCCACCCACCGACCAGCTTCGACCTGGACGTTGGGCGCTTGAGCATGCACTCGGTTCCCGGCCAGCCTCGTGTGCCGGCACCCGGCAACGGCAGCACGAACCATCTTGTGGTCGACTTGCAGGGCAAGGAGGTATCGAACAATGCGACTGAGACGAACCAGCAGTACTCGCTGTTTGCGCGGCTGACGGGTCTGCCGCTGGTGGAGGTCCAGCTGCCCGGGGCGATTTCGACGTTCATGCTCGCGCGTACGTTCAACTATCAGGGTGAGCCCTGGCGCTTCGACTTGTTCGGCGGCAGCCGCGCCACGCGCGGCAACATGAGCCGCCCCGCCCAGCTGTTGTCCGGCACATCCGCGGCGCCGTCGCTGCTGCCGGCAATTCGCTACGCCGACACCACGCCGGGCAGTAGCTTGATGACGCTCGTCGCCAAGCTTGCCCCGCAGCGCGAAGACTGGTCGCGCATGCAGCGTTCACTACTGGAGATGGTACCGAGCGATCACGTTATTGAGGGCACACTGCGTCTGGGATTCTTTGAAGACGTCAGCGGTCCTGCACACCCGTTCAAACCCTTGGCAGTGGACGGACGGCCCCTGGCGCTGTGCCCCAACGATGGCTGCGGATTTTTAAAGTTAGAGGTAGCCTTGTGCATCCCCGCCTTCCGCAAGCACTATGATGCTTGGCAAGCAGTGCAGGCTGGTCAGGCCAGCGAAGAGCAGCGTGACCTTCTGGCAAACGACAAGGGCCCCACGCGGCTGGCACCGCAGGCGCTACAGCACTTCCCGCGCGACGAGGCGGCGCTGCAGGAGGCGCATGAGGCGATGCGGCACCGGCTTGAGGGGCTGCCGCCAGAGCTCAGCCAACTCACGCTATTCGAGCTGGCCACCAGTGGCGGCTACCAGGGCCAGCGAGTCCGGGCGGTGCCCTCCGCCGACGACAAGGTGCATCTGCCGCGCGAGCGCAGCCAGGCCTTCGACGCCGCAGGCGGCCCCTTGCTGATCGGCAAGCCACCCTACGACAAAGAGAATCTGCTACCGGTGCCAGAGGAACGCGTGGCGACCGTGGCGAAGGGGGATGCCACCGCCGAGTTCCTCTCGCAATCCTTCGGCATTCAGTACAGCTACACCGGATTCGACGACCGATCGGGCGACGATGCCCAGATGCTGCACAGCAAAGGCATGCTTATCATCGTGCCGGAGAAGAACTGGCCGGCCGATTTTGTGAACACAGACCTGGTCTGCTCCAAGGAGGACCTCAAGACGCTGTCGTGCTGGACGGCCGGGCGCGACCGCAGTGCCGTGCCGCGTGACATGCTCAGCACCGGCAGCCTGCGGCTAAAGGACATCGTGGAGCCCGGGCGCATGGGCGCACTGCCGATTCGGGAGCTGCGCAAGCGCAACATGGATACCGACGGCGACGACGCGTTCGTGTACGCGGGCTACCCCAGGCTGGCGGCGCTGATCGCGCGCGAGATGGCCGATCGTGAGGACAGGCGCGGCCAGCCGCAGTCCTTCAAGCCGCCGAAGACGGCCACGCCGGCCATTGATGGTGAGACCGGTCATTACAAGGCCGGGCGGCTGTCCGAGATCATGTCGCTGCGGCGTGGCGGTCAGATCATGGGCGCTGCCAGCACCCTGGCGGCGCGCTTCATGGCGCAACCCGACCAATTACGCGAGGCGATGGCGCGCAACATGATGTTCGGCACCTACGATGGCATTGAGCGCGATCTGCGCACCGGCTTGCGTGAGGTACTCGAAGGTGACGCCCGCGATCCACAGGTGTTGGCGAAACTACGCGCCGATGCGGGCGATGCGATTGAACGCGCCCACATGCCTGAGGCGCGTGAAGCCGCCCAACTCCTGCACGCGCAACTGTTTCGCCTTGACCCGCGGGTGTCCTCCGCTGACGTGCCGCAGCTGCCCGATGCGCTGGCGGAGGCCTTCCCGAACCTCGCCAAGGCGTACGTTGCTGCGCCTTCTGCTGAGGCACGTATCCACGCCATCCTCGACAACTACCCTGTGTGCAGGCTCTCACATGCGCAATTCCCTGCCGGACAACCGGGGCTCATCCCCGGCGAGCCGGAACTGACCATGCGCAACCTTTTCACCATTGCGATCAAGGTAGGCACCGATGCGCTGAAATCCGACACCGGCACGGCGCTGTTCGCCAAGATCGTGGAGGCGTGCGAACGATCCGAGCGGGGGTTCGCCGAGCGGGTGCGCGTGGTGCCGTACAGCAAGGCGACAGCCCGGGCCATGCACGATGGAAGATTTGATGCTGAGCAGACCAAGGGGCTCCTGCAGCACATGCCCACAATGGCCGCGGGTGTGATGCAGGATGCGCTGCACGCGCTGCAGCAGGCGGGCCTGATCGGTCCGCCACCGCCACCGGTCGAGCGCCTGCGCGACATAAGGACCGAGGACATCACGCTTAACGCCGTATCCCTGCTGACACGCGCCCGCGATATGGAGCCCGTGGTCACCGATATGCTGAAGCGTGCGGCCCAGCCCTATGGTGGGCGACTGGTGGGAACACAGCATCAACTGAAGTCGCACGGCTCGCTGAAGGAAAAGCTCAAGCAGCAGATGGCTTTGAAAAAGCAGACCCTGGAAGAAGCGACGGCCGGCGTAAACGACGCGCTGCGCTACAGCGTGGCACTGAATCCGGAGGACTTCACCGTCGGCCTGCGTGGCGTGCTGGCCTCGCTGGACGATCAGGGGCATGTGCGCGTCAAGTTGACCAACACGTTTACGAAGCACAGGCAGGCATTCAAGGCAGTCAACGTCACGTTGCGCAGTCCCAAAGGCGCGCTCTGGGAAATCCAGTTCCATACACCGCAGACCTTCGCGCTCAAGGAGCAATTCCATGATCTATACAAGCGCAAACATGCGCTGGAGATGAAGGGCGCTCCACTGGCTGATCAGAGGGAACTGCAGGCACCCGCGCAGGAGGCCTTCAGTCGCGTGGCTTCGCCGCCGGGGTGCGAGGAGATCGAAGATTGGGAAACGTTGGGCAGCGACAGAAAAGCCGCATTGCCAGCTGCCGAGATATCACATGTCTCCCGTGCTTCCGGCACCGCCACCAGCATGTCCCCAACAGCGCAGTGCTTGCACGGTGATCATCCCAATTGCGGGGAGGGCGTCGTGGAAACCATCCAGGCGCCGGCGGCAACATTGGGTGAAGCGGAACGCCCGCCGCCCCTCGACTCCCTCACCGCCGCCCCGCAGCCTTTGCTAGCCGGCAGTGACGCACGAGCGGATTTAGCGTCTTCCATGAGAAGCAGAGAACGCTCAAGTCGAGGTCGCTAAGCTTTTAGCGGCATTGTCACGTTGTTTAAATGTGGCCAGGTGAGGCCGAGCCTGCGCTTTTCAGGCGGGGCGTGCACTCACGGCTTCCCACGCGGCCATTGCCTGGGGTCGATGGGTTCGAATTTGTGCCGCGGGGCGGTTGGTCTGGGATGGGACGAAGAGGTTTCGGACGGCGGAGAAGATCGACACGAAATGCTGCAATGAGCCACCCGACCGGATCCTGTCGCCTTCGCTCCCTTTCGACTGGAGGCGCTCGCCGTTGACGTGGGTCCACCAGCAGCCGCACGATGAGTGCCGTCAACGCTTGTGGCGTTCCTTCGGACAACGGCTGCCATTGCGGCATCGCTGGTGTCTTCCCGGAGCTATGGCGGAAACTGGGTGATGACGGTTTGAGGAGAGCGGCGTATCGAGGCGGGTGATGAAGCCTGCCAGAACCTCTCAAAGAGAGCGATACGCCATGAACGAGGCGTTGGTGCATGGGGTCCGGACTTGATCGGATGTCGATCTTTGAAGCGGCAGACTATGCCGTGGCCGCCTTGCGGCGGGCGGATTTCGGGGCGTGCGCAGGCAAGCATGCGGTTGAGGACGGCGCAGCCGATGGCGACTTCGGTCTTCTGAACGGGAAGCGACCGTGCCCGCAAACGCCGCCCGATGGCGGACTTGTATCGCCCTATGGCGGTCTCGACCAGCGAGCGTTTGCCATAACCGTTGGAGACCTGCCATTTCTCCAAGCATACGGGTCGGTCGTCCCGATCTGGCGCAGGCTCGTCCGGCTGGCGCACCCGCGCAAGCTGCCGGTGGAACATCGTCCTCAGAAAAAGACATTCCAATGTGCTCTGCAAGAGCCTGCCGAAGCGATGAGGCGCTCGTTGCCACCCCAAGTTCATGGATGCCGCCGACGGCTCGGCCGTTAATTTCACATAATTTCACATTCCAAATAAGACACAAAAGTCAGCCCCGAGCTGACGGCCGAAAACGCGCTTATGCAGTGGGATCGCGCGTAATGAAGGCCAGGCTTTCGTGTCGATTCCAAGTCTTTTTGCTCTTCGGCTGTCCGCTCATCCGTCTTGACCAGCACGAACCTACAGCCTATCTCACCGCAAGGTTAGCACTTCCCGCTGGCGAGTGCTAACCGGGCTCCGGCAACGAAGAACCTTTCAACCTCCGCACCAGGGATATCCAAAATGGCAAAGTCGAATTTCCGGCCGCTGCATGACCGCGTGGTCGTTCGTCGGGTCGAATCCGAATCCAAGACCGCGGGCGGGATCATCATCCCGGATACGGCGAAGGAGAAGCCGCAGGAAGGCGAGATCATCGCCGTCGGCTCCGGCGCCCGTGACGAAGCCGGCAAGCTCGTGCCGCTGGACGTCACGGCCGGCGACCGCATCCTGTTCGGCAAGTGGTCGGGCACTGAAGTCAAGCTCAATGGCGAAGACCTTCTGATCATGAAGGAATCCGACATCATGGGCATCATCGGCTGATCATCGGCCTCTCCATCAATTGAGTTTTCGGGCTCTTCCCGAGCCCCTGTCAGGAGCTTAACCATGGCTGCAAAAGACGTAAAATTCTCCCGCGACGCCCGTGAGCGCATGCTGCGCGGTGTCAACATCCTCGCCGACGCGGTGAAGGTCACGCTGGGCCCCAAGGGCCGCAACGTCGTCATCGACAAGTCGTTCGGCGCCCCGCGCATCACCAAGGACGGCGTCACCGTCGCCAAGGAGATCGAGCTTGAGGACAAGTTCGAGAACATGGGCGCCCAGATGGTGCGTGAAGTCGCTTCGAAGACCAACGACATCGCCGGCGACGGCACGACCACCGCCACCGTTCTCGCCCAGGCGATCGTTCAGGAAGGCAACAAGGCCGTTTCCGCCGGCATGAACCCGATGGACCTCAAGCGCGGCATCGACCTCGCCGTCGGTGAAGTCGTCGCCGCTCTCGGCAAGGCCGCCAAGAAGATCAAGACCTCCGAGGAAGTTGCCCAGGTCGGCACCATCGCCGGCAATGGTGACGAGTCGGTCGGCAAGATGATCGCGGAAGCGATGCAGAAGGTCGGCAACGAAGGCGTCATCACCGTCGAGGAAGCCAAGACCGCCGAGACCGAGCTGGAAGTCGTCGAAGGCATGCAGTTCGACCGCGGCTATCTCTCGCCCTACTTCGTCACCAACGCCGACAAGATGGTCGCCGATCTGGAAGACGCCTACATCCTGCTGCACGAGAAGAAGCTCTCCAACCTGCAGGCCATGCTGCCGGTGCTGGAAGCCGTCGTACAAGCCTCGAAGCCGCTGCTCATCATCTCGGAAGACGTCGAAGGCGAGGCCCTGGCCACGCTGGTCGTCAACAAGCTGCGCGGCGGCCTGAAGATCGCCGCCGTCAAGGCTCCGGGCTTCGGCGACCGCCGCAAGGCCATGCTGGAAGACATCGCCATCCTGACCGGCGGCCAGGTCATCTCGGAAGACCTCGGCATCAAGCTCGAGAATGTCGGCCTCAACATGCTCGGCCGTGCCAAGAAGGTGTCGATCTCGAAGGAAAACACCACCATCGTCGACGGTGCTGGCAAGAAAGAAGAAATCCAGGGCCGCGTCGCCCAGATCAAGCAGCAGATCGAGGAGACCACCTCGGACTACGACAAGGAGAAGCTGCAGGAGCGTCTGGCGAAGCTCGCCGGCGGCGTTGCCGTGATCCGCGTCGGCGGCGCGACCGAGGTCGAGGTCAAGGAAAAGAAGGACCGCGTTGACGACGCTCTGAACGCGACCCGGGCGGCCGTGGAAGAAGGCATCGTTCCCGGCGGCGGCGTCGCGCTGCTGCGCGCTTCGCTGGCCCTCACTGTCAACGGCGCCAACTCCGACCAGACCGCCGGCATCGCCATCGTTCGTCGCGCGCTGCAGGCTCCGGCCCGTCAGATCGCGGCCAACGCCGGTGCCGAGGCTTCGATCGTTGCCGGCAAGATCCTGGAGAACAAGGGCGCTACCTTCGGCTTCAACGCCCAGACCGGCGAGTATGGCGACATGATCGTCATGGGCATTGTCGACCCGGTCAAGGTCGTTCGCACCGCTCTCCAGGACGCGGCGTCGGTCGCCGGCCTGCTCGTCACCACCGAAGCCATGATCGCCGAGTCTCCGAAGAAGGAGTCGGCTGGCGGGGGCATGCCTGGCGGCATGCCCGGCGGCGGCATGGGTGGTATGGGCGGTATGGATTTCTAAGGTCCACGCACCTCAACAATCTCGAGGGCGGCAGCGATGCCGCCCTTTCTCTGACGCGGAGCCAAGCCGATCGCCCATCCACAAGGCTACATACGGCGGCACATTCACTGCGGACACCAATGACTGACTTCATTCTGTTCGCCATGGTCGGCTTCCCGCCGAGGCGGTTGACGGCGCATTAGGCATGGACTAGGGCCCGATCTCCTCCACCGTGCTGCTCTCCTTCGGTGTTCCGCCGGCGCAGGCTTCCGCCGCGGTGCACGCGGCGGAAATATTCACCACGGCCGCTTCCGGCACGGCGCATCACTACCACCGCAATTTCGGCCGGAAGCTGTTCTGGCCGCTCGCACGTTCGGCATTCTCGGCGGATGCCTTGAAGTCTTCGTGCTCACCTCGTTCGACGTCATAGTGAAACCCTATGATAAGACCTATCTCGCTGTTGATCGAAAGAGGTCCCACACGACATCAATAGCCAAAGTCTCTGCGGTACTTTCAGCTATTCTACCGACCAAACCGGGAAGTCCCGGGATTTTGGTCGCCCGAGGCAAAGATCGATTAGGGGGAATAGGTGGGTGCAAGAAGCGCGAGCGTGAGGGACTTGGTCTAGCCCGATTTGTTTTGGTGGGGAGGAACCGGCGACGCAGTCCTTCGAGCGACGGGGCTTTTCACAAACCTACGTCACGGGTGGTTTAGCTGGTTGCGGAGCCTCAATCGTTCTTCCGTGTTGGCTGATGGCCGGCATGCGCACAGCGTCGGGACAGCGATCTGGCTCAGCGTCCCGGCTTGTCGTCCTGGTCGATGAGGATGCGCTCAACGGCTCCATCAAGATCTTCATATTGGCCACTTCTCAACGCCCATAGGAAGCCAGACAGCCCCAGTGCGCCCAAAGATAGCGCGACTGGTATGAGGTAGATGAGTGTCGTCATGACGGCCGCGCTGATGAGCGTATGCCGGAACGCGTTGCCGAAGAAGCCCTTGTCAGCTCGGCGGGCATAAAGCGGTGCAGCCTCAGCGCGTTTCCGATCACCAGCAGCGATGAGGCGGACATCGCGACTGCCGCGATCACCGGTGTGACATGGCCGAGGATGGCGAGCGGAACGGCAACGGCGTTGTAGATGATCGCGATTGCTATGTTCTGGCGGATCAGCCGCCTTGCCTTCTGCGAGACGTCCAGCGCAAGGGGTACCGCCGAAAGGCTTTCACGCAGGAACACGAAATCGGCGGCGTTGCGGCCGACATGGGCGGCGGTGGCTGGAGCGATCGAGACGTGCGCCGCGCCCAGCGCTGGGCTGTCGTTGAGCCCGTCGCCCACCATCAGGACCTTATGGCCGGCCTTGGTCAGCACTTCGATCCGCTCAGCCTTCCCGGACGGCAGCAGCGCCGAAACAAAACGGTCGATTCCCAATATTCTTGCGACATCGCCACAGGCGTCTGCGGTATCGCCCGACAGCATTTCGACCGAGACCCCGGCATCATTCAACTGCGCCAAGCCGGCCCGGGCATCGGGCCGCAACGCATCCTCGAAAACGAAGGATGCGACAATGCCGCCGTCTTTCGTCAGGACTGTTCCGCCATGCCCACTTTCGCTATCGGTTAGGGCCTTCCATCTAGCCCACCCGCGCCGGCCCAGTCGCCAGATACTTCCAGTGACAGTGGCTTCGATTCCAAACCCCGGATGCTCTGTGACGGCATCGAACTTGTGCTGCCCGCCAGCAGCGGCAAACCCGGCTACGGCCTTTGAAAACGGATGACGCGAATGCGCGGCCATATCGGCGGCGATTGCCAGCACGGCCGGGTCGATCGACGACGCATTGACGAGCCGGGGCTGTCCGAGCGTGAGCGTTCCGGTCTTGTCGAACACCGCCGTATCGATCGTCGCCAGGCGCTCCATGGCCGAACCGTCCTTCACCATGATGCCGCTTTCGAACAGACGCCGCGCCGCGACCACCTGCACGATCGGCACCGCGAGGCCGAGCGCACATGGACACGTGATGATGAGAACGGCAATTGCAGTCGTCATTGCCAGGTGCCAGTCGCCAACCGCAACCATCCAACCGATGAATGTTATTAAAGCTGTGAGATGGACCACCGGCGCATAGAGGGCGGAGACGCGATCGGCGATGCGTCGATAGGGCGAGCGGCCGCCCTCCGCCGCCTCCATCAATCGAACCATCTCCGCCAGGAACGAGTCCTTCGCGGCGGCTGTCGCCTCAATCGTGAGCGAGCCGGTAAGGTTAAGTACCCCAGCCTGCACGGGGATGCCTGGCGCCACGTTTCTGGGCGTGCTTTCGCCGGAGACCAGGGAGCAGTCGAGATCAGATGATCCCCGAATGATCTTTCCGTCGACAGGAATCCTTTCGCCCGCTGCGATGAGCAGCTGCATTCCCGGTTCGATCTCGGCAACCGGCAGATAGTCGCGCGCGCCCTCGCCGCGCAGCACCATGGCACCACGCGCCGCCAGCTGCGACAGGCCGTTGACGGCGGTTCGGGCCCGCTCGCGCATGACATGATCCAGCGTACGGCCGATTAACAGGAAGAACAGCAGCGATACCGACGCGTCGAAATAGGCGTGATCGCCGTGATTGATCGTCTCATAGAGGCTCATGGCGTAGGCGAGCGACATCCCGACCGCGATCGGCACATCCATGTTCATGCGGCCGTGGCGCAGCGCGTTCCAGGCCGAGCGGAAGAAAATGCCCCCGGCGAAGGCAAGCGCCGGGATCGCGATCAGCGCAGAGACCCAGTGGAATAAGTCGCGGGTCGCGCCTTCGGCGCCGGACCAGACCGAGACCGAGACCGAAAGCAGCATGATGTTGCCCGTCGCAAAACCAGCAACCGCGACCGCGCGGATCAGTTCGGATAGTGTCTTGTTTTTGCCGCCGACCTCGGGGTCGAACAGATGCACCTGATAGCCTAGCCGTCCAAGCGCGCGGACGAACGGTGGCACCTCGTCACCACGCCACCTGACCGAGACCCGTTTCGTCGACAGGTTGACGCGGGCGCTCTCGACGCGATCGAGATTTCCCAACGCCTTCTCGATCGTCTGGATGCAGGCTGCGCAATGAACCGTCGGAACCGAAAGGTCGGTCTGGCGAAGACCATCGCCAACAAAGCGGCTCGCCAACCTGATCTCCTGGCCAGACGGCAGGACCGATGTGGTACCGGTCAAATCCAGCGCCAGTTCCGCGCCGGGTGCACAGCAGCTCATTGCAGCGCTCCTTGCGAAATCATGATCCGGCGAATGTCGCGATAGAGCTCGGCGAGACCGGCGTCGGCATCGACTTCGACGATCCAGACGCCATCCTTGGGCACGTCCCGTGCTGCAAACTCCTGAGCCGAAGCAAGGGCAAGAGTGATGCACTTGTCCTCGGCCTCATAAGCGGGATGACGAAACAGTATCTTCACGCCATGCAAGGTCACCGGCTTGCCGGTGGCATCACTCAAGCTGTAGCGGACCTCACTCCGAGCGATCGTCAGGTTGCCGGTCCAGCCGAGTGCCGCCTGCGCGCGCCCTTCCTTGGCCTTTTTGTTGAATTGCTGACTGGCCACATAGGTGTTCTCGACGACAAGGCCGGTCCAGCTTTTGCTGGCGAGCGTCGCCATGGTCAGGTTGACGGCGATGACCACGCCGAAAAAGCCGAGAATGGTGAGCAGCATGTGCCTGCCGGTGAACTCGCGCGTCTTTTGCGTATTGGTGCTCATCTGGCGATCTCCGGTGCGTTGAAGGTGGCCGTGTATTCGTCCGATTCGAAGTTCGCCTTGTCCTCGACCCGGAACTTGAAGGTTTGTGCAGGATGCCGCACCTCACCCGCTGGCTGGCGCACGAAAACTTTCAGCATCTTCAGCCGGTCGGGTTCGACCGCGATGCCGAAGAAGCGGTCTGGCGGCAGATCACTGCCGACGACGCTCATTTCGGCTCCCTGCAAGCCCTGCATCGCGACAATTATTGTCCTTGGCTCGGGGATCATGTTGAGCAGTTTGACGGTATAGCCGTTGCGGATCGAACCGTCGGACAGCGTGACGAACTGTGGATTGCGGTCATGCAGCACGTTCAGTTCGAGCCGATCGCGCGTCAGCAGCGAATAGAGCAGGCCCAGCCCGATCAGCGACCACAGGCCCATGTAGACGTAAGTGCGCGGCCGAAAGATCTTGCGAATGTGAAAATACACCACCTGATCGCAGAAGGTGCCGACAGCAGTCCTGACCAGCGACGGATTGATCGAACTGGAGCCGCCTGACGTCGCCAGCGTCATGTTGGCGTTGTAATCGAAGAGCGTCGCGTAGGAGATCAGCCCACGCTCCTTGCCGAGCTTGTCCATGACGCGGTCGCAGGCGTCGATACACAACGCGCAGGTAATGCATTCGAGCTGCTGGCCTTCGCGAATGTCGATCCCCATCGGGCACACCGCGACACAGGCGTTGCAATCGATGCAGTCGCCGACCCGCTGCCCCGCCGCGTGGGCCTTCTTGGCGTGCCTCGAACGAGGTTCGCCGCGCCAGTCATTGTAGGTTACTGTGAGCGAATTCTCGTCGAGCATGACAGCCTGGATGCGCGGCCACGGGCACATGTAGGTGCAGACTTGCTCGCGCATCAGCCCGCCGAACGTGTAGGTGGTCGTTGTCAGCACCGCTATGGTGACGTAGGCGACCGGTGCGGTGGTGCCGGTGAATACCTCGCTGATCAGCGTTGGCGCGTCGGCGAAATAGAGGATCCAAGCGCCGCCGGTGGCTGCCGCTATGACCAGCCAGATGGCGTGCTTCGCTAGGCGCAGTACCAGTTTGCGCACCGTCCATGGGCCGGCGTCGAGCTTTATGCGGGCGTTGCGATCGCCTTCGATTGCCCGCTCCACCACCACGAACAGATCGACCCATACAGTCTGCGGGCAGATATAGCCGCACCATGCGCGGCCGACGGTGGACGTGATCAGGAAGAGGCCGATGCCGGCCATCACCAGAAGGCCGGCGACATAGTAGAATTCCTGCGGCCATATCTCGACGAAGAAGAAGTAGAAGCGGCGGTTGGCAAGATCTATCAGCACGGCCTGATCAGGAGCGAACGGACCTCGATTCCAGCGCAGCCAGGGTGTCAGATAGTAGATGCCCAGCGTGATGGCCATCACCAGCCACTTGAAGCGGCGGAAGCTACCCGAGGCGCGCTTGGGGAAGATTTTCTTGCGCGGTGCATAGAGCGGCTGTCGTGTTGTCTTGGCGGAGTTAACCACCTTTGCCTCGAGCCGCTCCATCTGCGTTTTATCCGGCACCTGTATCTCCACTTGCCCGCGACCTATGACATCGTTGTGCGACGGACTTGTCTGCGTCGACAGGCGTCCGGTCTGCAGCGAGCCCTTCGCCGAATGGGGCCGCGCCACCTTGCAGGGTCAATCGCCCCATGCCGGAATGGTGTCGAGGCCCGGCAAAGCCGGGCCTCGTCGCTTGGCGGGGGAGGGCTGAGAATAGGCTTCCGTTCCTATTCTCCGCCGCCAAGCGAATGAACATAAACCGCAAGTTCCTTAACCTTGGTCTCGCCGAGACGCCCGATCCACGCCGGCATGACGCCGTGCTTCGGCGCACGGACCTGGACGGCGACGGCTGTCTCGCCGGACCCGTAGAGCCAGATCGCGTCCGTCAGGTCGGGTGCGCCGAGTTCCTTGTTGCCTTTCGCATTGTCGCCGTGACAGGCGACGCAGTTTTCGGCGAAGATCCTGGCGCCGGGTTCAATAAGGCTTGCATCGCGGACCTTGCCGGACAGGCTGGCAACGTAGGCGCTCACCTGTGCGATCTGATCGGCGGTGATGACGTCGCCGAAGGCCGGCATTTCCGACAGGCGCGTGTCCGGATCTGACGCGAAGCGGATGCCATGCGCGATCGTTTGCTGGATCTGCTCGGTCGTGCCGCCCCACAGCCAGTCATCGTCGTTCAGGTTTGGAAAACCTTTCGACCCTTCGGCGCCGGAGCCATGGCACTGCGTGCAGTTGACCTTGAATGCGGCGCCGCCGGCCGCGACCGCGAATTCGCGCAAGGCATAGTCCGAGGTAATTTCAGCGACGCTTTTCGACTCCACCGCCGCGGCGTATTTGCCTTTCGCCGCTTCCGCCGCCGCCAGTTCATTCTTGACATCGTTGCGGCTGGAATACCCAAGCACACCCTTGGTCGCAGAATACAGCATGGGCCAAGCCGGATACGCCATTGTATAAGCCACCGCCCAACCGACAGTGATGTAGAAGGTTATCACCCACCATCGGGGCAATGGGTGGTTGAGCTCCCTTATCCCGTCCCATTCATGACCGGTCGTTGAGATGCCCGAGACTTCGTCGATGTGCTCATCGCTCATGATCGGTCGCCCTTGAGTGGAATCTGGGCGGCTCGCTCGGCCTGTGTTTTGCCGCCTGGACGCAAGGCAAAGGCAATGCTGCCGACGAAGAAGAGCGCCATGGCAAGCAGACCCCAGCTGTCGGCGAATTCCCGCATCAAATCATAGCTCATCGCGTCCCCCTCAGCGGTAGCCGGCTGCATCGTCATAGGTCTTGAAATCGACCAGTGTTCCCAGCATTTGCAGATACGCGACGAGGGCATCCATCTCGGTCACCTGCTGCGGGTTACCGTCCAGGTCGCCGACCTTGGCTTTCGGATAGCGTTTCTCGAGGCCGGAGCTGTCGGCATTCGGGTCGGCCTGCGCCATCAGGTCGACATTGGCATTGGCGATCATGTCATCGGAGTAGGGGACGCCGACGCGCCGGTTGGCGATGAGATGCGTCGAGAAGTCCTTCACCTCTATCGGTTTGTCTTTCAGAAAGGCATAGTTGGGCATGATCGACTCCGGCACGACGGAGCGCGGGTCGCTGAGATGCTGGACATGCCAGCTGTTGGAGTAGCGGTCGCCGACGCGCGCGAGATCGGGTCCCGTCCGCTTGGACCCCCACTGGAACGGGTGGTCGTACATGGACTCTGCCGCCAGGCTGTAGTGGCCATAACGCTCGACTTCATCGCGGAATGGCCGGATCATCTGGCTATGGCAGAGATAGCAGCCCTCGCGCACGTAGATGTTGCGTCCGGCGAGTTCGAGCGGCGAGTAGGGCCGCATGCCATCGACCTTCTCGATTGTGTTGTCGAGATAGAAGAGCGGCGCTATCTCGACGATGCCGCCGACAGTCACCACGAGCAGCGAGCCAACGAGGAGAAGCGTGGCGTTCTTCTCGATGATCGCGTGTTTGTCGATCAAGCCCATTGTCTGGCTCCCTATTCGGCAGGCCGGAGGGCGGGCTCGGAACCCGGCAATGGCTGTTCTTCGCGCTGGTATCCGAGGATGGTCATGGTGATGTTCCAGGCCATGATCAGGGCACCGGAGAGGTACATCGCACCGCCGATGGCACGCATGACGTAGTAGGGATGCATGGCCGCGACGGTTTCGGCGAAGGAGTAGACGAGGAACCCCTGCTCGTCGTATTCGCGCCACATGAGGCCCTGCATTATGCCGGAAACCCACATCACCGCCGCGTAGACGACGATACCCAGCGTTGCCAGCCAGAAATGCCAGGTGACGAGCCGCAGCGAATAGAGTCGGTCACGGTTCCACAGTTTCGGCACCATGTAGTAGATCGCGCCGAACGAGATCATGCCGACCCAGCCGAGCGCGCCGGAGTGGACGTGCCCGATGGTCCAGTCCGTGTAGTGCGACAGCGAATTGACCGTCTTGATCGACATAATCGGACCCTCGAAGGTCGACATGCCGTAGAAGGCGACTGCCATCACCATCATGCGGATGATCGGATCAGTGCGCAGCTTGTCCCAGGCGCCCGACAGCGTCATCAGGCCGTTGATCATGCCGCCCCATGATGGCATCCACAGCATGATCGAGAACACCATCCCGAGCGTCTGCGCCCAGTCGGGTAAGGCGGTGTAATGCAGGTGGTGCGGGCCGGCCCAGATGTAGAGAAAAATGATCGCCCAGAAGTGGATGATCGACAGCCGGTAGGAATAGACCGGCCGGCTCGCCTGCTTGGGCACGAAATAATACATCATGCCGAGGAAGCCGGCCGTCAGGAAGAAGCCGACCGCATTGTGGCCATACCACCATTGCGTCAAGGCGTCCTGGACGCCGGAGAAGGCGGAGTAGCTCTTCGAGCCGAGGAAAGAGGCCGGCATCGACAGGTTGTTGACCACATGCAGCATCGCGATGGTCACGATGAAGGATAGATAGAACCAGTTGGCGACGTAGATATGCGGTTCCTTGCGCTTCAGGATGGTGCCGAGGAACACGATGAGATAGGCGACCCAGACGATGGTCAGCAAGAGGTCCACATACCATTCGGGTTCGGCATATTCCCGGCCCTCGGTGATGCCGAGCAGGTAGCCGGTCGCGGCCATGACGATAAACAGCTGGTAACCCCAGAACACAGACCAGGCCAGATTGCCGCCAAACAGCCGGGCGCGGCAGGTGCGCTGGACAACATACAGCGATGTGCAAAGCAGTGCGTTGCCGCCGAAGGCGAAGACGACTCCCGATGTGTGCAGCGGGCGCAAACGGCCGAAATTGAACCAGGGTGGGATGTTAAGGTCGGGGAAGGCGAGTTGAAGCGCGATAATGACGCCGACCAGCATGCCGACGATACCCCAAAACACCGTTGCGATGGCCCCATAGCGGAGCGGACCATCCATGTAGGCGGAGCGGTTCGGCGCCGCGGGCTTGAAATCCCAATTACGCAGCAAGATCGCGGTGAAGCCAGTCAGTGCGAAGAACAAAACCCACATGTGCTGGCGGAAGGGCCCTTCTACGCCGAAGCCGGCAGCCACCAGGGCCGCAAAGGCAAACAGGCTTAAAAGGATGATCTCCGTGCCGAATTTCATGACATGTCCCCGACCAGGATTCCAATGCGCGACGCTAAATCCGCGATGCATTAATTCCCTAGTTGCCGCCTGCTCGCCCTGATCCATGTCAGAGCCGCACGATTTTGCTTCGGGCAGCATCGAGTTCGGTGAATCAGAAGGTGGCGATTTGAACAAGGAGACGCAGCACGGGCCACCCCACTCATGGACAAGTGCAGCTTCCTCGCGTCGGGCCGGCACAGAGGCGATTCCGGGCGAGGTCATGAAGCGTGCCCATCGGGAGTAGCTGAATCTCTGCGACTCGCTGGAAAGCATTGCCGATGCACTGCCGAACGTCGACCGCCTCAAATGTCTTGGAACGGCCAAGAAAATCGTTCCGCTGCTCCGTGACATTCATGGGCTTCAGGAGACGGTGATTTTCCCTGCGTATGAGGCGCAGTTGACGCCGGCCGAGGCCAAACTTGCCTCCACCAGCCGGTTGCGCGTCGAGCACCTTGAGGATCAATGCTTCGCTAGCGAGGTGGCCGAAACGCTCCTAGCGATAGGTCATGGTAATCCGATAGAGAGTCCGGAAGCTGTCGGGTTCATGCTACGAGGCTTCTTCGAAGGCTTGCGGCGACACATCGCTTTCGAACGCGAGCACGTCCTGCCGCGGATCGCAATAAGCGACGTAGGCGCTTAGGTCTCAAAGGCCGGTTGCCGCGAGCCTCGGCCGCCGCAGCGCTGCTCCAGCCGGCTCATGCTGTCCACCGTTACATGGCGGTTGTTCTTGATCCGGATCACGCCGTCAGCCCGCAATCGCGTAAGCTGGCGGCTCACGGTCTCGTTCGTCAGTCCAAGGAAATCAGAGATGTCGGCACGTGTCAGGGGCAGGTCGAAGCATGAGGACCTAGCCGCCGGGTCGATACTGGAATCCATATTCTGGGCGATCATGAGGAGAAAGCTCGCCACCTTCTCAGGTGCGGTCTTGCGCCCGAGCGTCACCATCCATTCAAGTGCCTCGTCGAGTTCGTTCAGCGTCTGCTTGAGCAAGCGAAGCTGGAGTTCCGGTGATTCCTTCATTATCCGTTCAACGGCCGCCTTCGGAAACGAGCACAGCGAGACGGAGGTTGCCGCTTGCACATTGATCGTGCTTTTCACCTTGAAGGGCCGGCCCAGAAAATCCGGTGCGAACCGAAGACCGACAATCTGCTGGCGGCCGTCCGAAAGGCACTTCGTCAGCTTCACAACGCCTGAAAGCATGTTTGAATAGCTGTCGACAGCCGCGGCGTCGGCGATCAGTTCGACCCCCGGCTCGATTTTGTGCCGAGACGAAGTCTTGGCGAGCCCAACCAAATGGTTTCGATCGAGCGCACCACAGATCCCGCGATGCCGTGCGGCGCAAGACAGGCAAAGAACGGGAATGCCGGAACTGTGAATGTCCTGCTGTACTGTCATTACGCTCGCGCCATCGATCCCAAGTTCGGCAGGATAGCAAGCGATGGCAGAGAAATCCTTGCGGCAGTTTGTCCGTCCTGGAGGCTGACCGAAATCAGGGCTTTGACTCTTCGACCGAGTCCAGACTTCCGGGGAGGCAAAAACCACGGACCACCAAATGAGACCGGAATTAGCTGCCAGGCTTGGCGAGACATATGGCGCCACTTATGATCCTGTGACGAGCCGTGTATTTCCCAATAGGGGGTCGCATGGCAGAGGAGGCCCGCCGGAACCCGCAGGCAGGGCTCCAGTTTGTGTCCGCCCGGGAGCTTGGATTGTTCGGGCCATTCTTTCACTGAATGTCAGCGACGCACCCCTGATTGCGGCGTCCGCTACTCAGCCTTCGATTACTCGGAACCTGAACCTGACACGCGTCGCGATTTCTCTGACATGCCGGCGGCAGGCAAGCTTTCCTTTCTGGCCCTGGCAAACGCGCGATCGCCTTCCAAGAAGCCGGCCAGCATGAACGGAATGAGCTCAGCTACTGTCTCGGACTCATTGTAGGTCTGACGGTACAGCGCCGCGTAGTCCTTCAGTGCTTGGCTGAGGCCCGCGCTGACGGTAATGGTGATCTTGGAAGGCGTCCGGTCCGGAAGCTTTCCTAATTTCAGGTTCGCCATGAGCGGCTCCTATTCAATTTGTGTATGGTCGTAGCACGATGTCCTTGTGCACGATGACGCGCAGCGGCCAACCAGGACGGACGATAATGGTGGGTTGAATATTGAGGTTTTTTTCGGTGATGCGCTGGCCAGCTTGACTGACGTTCTGCTGAGTGGATTCGCGGATTGCCTTGAGCAGATCGCTTTCGTTGTCCCCAAAGCTCAACTCGGTGCCGACCCCCAACACCGTGGCTAGAGCAACTCCCTTGATCAGCTGCCAGGTGTGGAAATCCACCTGGTCCTCCAGCCCTGCATAGCCGGCAGTATCTGTCGCTGGCAGATTGTCGATTTCAATCGACGACCCGTCGGGCATCACGATGCGCTGCCAGACTAGCAACGCGCGCTTCTGTCCAAAAGCGACGACACTGTCATAGGTGCCGATGAGCCGCGAGCCCTGCGGGATGAGCAAGGTGTTGCCGGTGACTGTGTCGTCCACATTCTCGGTGACCTGTGCAACCACGAGGCCAGGCAGGTCGGAATTGATCCCGGTGATGAGGCTTGCGGCGATCACGCTGCCGGCCATCAGCTGGTGGGGCGAAGCCGGAGTCTGCAGCGCGTGCGGATTATAGATCCCATTTGTGCTCTGCTGGCTGACGAAGTCGAGCTTGCGCTGCTGATTGTTCTGATCACCCTCAGCCGGTGCAACGGAAGCCCTTGCGTCTTTCATATCGGGTTGCGCAAGTGGTGCTTCAAACGGCGGCCGCGCTCCCTGCGCATTGTCGGCGACCTTCGTGTCCCCGGGCCGGATCTCGATCCGGAACATCACTTGCGACTCACGTGCCTCGATCGCCTGCTGGGCAAGCCGCTGCTCCTCGGCGGAGGCCGCCTGCCCCGGGGCGGTGCCAAGCTGTCGCTGGCGTTCAAGAATGGGGCGGCCGAGATCGCCGGGCAGAGGTGGCCCAAGCACGGGAGGCTTCGGCTTCATTACGGAATAATCCTTGGGGAGCGTTTCAAGTCCCTCTGCGGTTGGCTTACGCTCGGTGTTGTAGAGGTCTTCCGCCCGCTCTTTGATACGCAACGCCGTCCCCTGAAGCGCTATCATCGTGACGCCCAGAATTGCGCCAGACCCAAGTGCAGCGATGGCGACGATCACGCCGCGCCTGAACCGCACCGCGCGGCGAGGAGAAGCCCGCAACTGCAGCTGCTCGGGATCGAGTTTCGGCGGTGCATCTGGTCGGAAACTGTCGGTCATGAGTGCTCCCCTCACCTGCTGGACCGCGCAAAGAGCGGTATTCGCCGCGGCGGTTGCCGGCCGTCGACCCTGATGATGCGGACCACTTGCTGCTGCTTGCTGCCCAGGCGCAGTTCGGCCGCGGCGAACAGACGGTCAACGATGTAGTAGTTGCCGCGCATGCGGTAGTTGACGAGCTGGTTGCTGCCGTCGGCTCCGACGATGAAGAGTGGCGGCGCCTCGCCCTGATCGATGCGACGCGGGAATTCGATGTAAACCTTGTTGCCGTCGTCGAAGGCACGCGTCGGCCGCCAAGGCGGCGTGTCACCGCTGATCGAGTAGCGGAAGCGAATGTTTTCGAGCGCCACATTTGAAGCTGCCGGCATGGCGGCGTCGGCCTGCGTATTCCGCTGGCGTAACGCGATGATCTGGTCTTCGCTGTAGGTCCAGGAGATCGCCGCCATGGCAGTCTTCTCGGTACTTTGAAGCTGCAAATGGTATGTGCGCCGTTCCGTGGTGATCACCAGATTGGTGCTAAGCGCCGGGGCGAACGGTTTGACCAGCACATGGGTGCGCTGATTGTCACCGGTGCCGCTGACGGTGTCGCCGATGACCCAGCGCACCGTGTCGCCGGCCGACACGGCTGTTAGCTTCTCGCCCGGTTGTAGGGCGATATCGGTGACACGCCCCGGCGCGGCATAGAGCTGATAGAGCGCGCCATCTGTGAAGGGATAGACCTGAACCGCATTGACATAGCCATACTTGGTGGGTTGCTGCGTTGCCGCCTGGTTGGCGTCGGCGACGCGTTCTTCGGGAGAGCGTTTGTCGTCGACAATCTTGCCAGGGTCAGGCTGCAACTGGCCTGGCAGCGGCAGGGGCTTTGGTACCTCGACGATCTTGACCGGCTTCTCCGGCGGTTTCTCGACCGCAGCCGGTTTGAAGTCGGCAGTGTCATAGGAAATCTGAGGCGGCGGCACCGGCTTCGACGCGCAGGCGGAGAGGACGACTGCTGACGCGGACAGGATCAGTGCTGCACGGAACGATGGTGCTCTATTTGTCATCGGCGGGCTCCTTCGGGGAAACGGGTGTCGGCGCGACGCTGTCGAGTTCGCGCGACCAGTCGATTGCGTTGATGAAGACGCCGAGCGGGTTGTTGCGCAGCTGGTCCGTATTGCTTGGCGGGCGGATCACGACGGTGAGGATCGCAGTCCAGCGCGTCGTGCTGGCGAGACTGCCGCGCTCAAAAACCTGCTCGGTCCATTTGACCTGGAACGAGCTGTCGGAAGCCCGGACCACGCTGGTCACCTGCACCGACACGCTGCGCATGCCGATCTGACCGAAGGGATCGTCCGCCTTGGCATACTCATTGAGGAAGCGTGCGGCGCGGTCGGTGGCAAAATCGTAAGCTGCCAGCCAGTTCTGGCGCACCAGCACCGGATCGGTGGAAACGGAACGGATATTCTGGATAAAGCGGCCAAGATGCCACGCGATCTGCGCGTCGGTGGGCTCGTAGTCCCGGATTGCCCGCGCAACGGCACGCGCCTCGCCGAAGCGGTCGACCTCGACGATGTAAGGCACAACGCGACTTTGCATCGACTGCCAAACGAGGCCGCCGGAGAGCCCAGTCGCCATGGCCAGACAGCCAAGAGCCATCAGGCGCCAGTTCCGGGCCTGCACCCGCGATGAGCCGATGCGCTCATCCCAGAGCTGGCCGGCCTTCTGATACGGCGTGACCGGCTCGGGCGTCTTGCCGTAACGTTGAACGGGTCGCTTGAAGAGCATCTAGTCGTCCTTGTCGTTGAGAGAGGGATTGGCGCTGCCTCCAGGCCTGTCACCGTCACGGACGGCTTGCACGGCGGCGTGGCGATGAGCACGAGCAGTCTGTTCAGAACGCAAGCGCTTTGCCCAATTGGGCGCGGTGCCAGCGGCCGTACTGGACGGGCCCCCGGTCATCGACGGGGTCGGCGCGCCGCCGGTGGCGGTCCATGCGGCTTCGCGTCCGGCATCAGCGCTGCGCCGGAAGCTTCCGCCAGCAGATCGTGCCGCTCGCATCGCGGTACCGCTGGCGGCACCCGCCACGCCCTGCATTCCAGCAGCCACGCCGGACAGGCCGGTCTCGGGCGAGGTTGCTCGTCCCAACTGCCACGCCGAGGAAACCGCCGAGCCCATGGTCGTACCGGCTCGGATGGCGGTAAGCCCGCCGCCAGTTGCCATGCGCGCGCCGGCGAATGCCGCACCTCCGGCCACCAGCGACGCACCGGCTGCCGCCGCGGTAGTCCCAAGTGCTGCGCCCGCGCCAAGTTGTGGCGCGCCGGAGACAAGACCCGAGGCGATCCCAGGCCCGAAAATGCCGAGCCCAAGCAGCGCCAGCGCGCCCAGCACCTGTGACATGGCCGCCGCCAGGTCGGGCTCCTTGCCCTGGAGCGCCGAAGCGAACTCGCCGAAGAGCGTGGAGCCGATACCGACAATGACGGCGAGCACCATCACCTTGATGCCCGACGAGATCACGTTGCCGAGCACGCGTTCAGCGAGAAACGACGAGCGGTTCCACAGCGCGAAGGGCACGAGAACGAAGCCTGCCAACGTCGTGAGTTTGAATTCCAGGATGGTGATGAAGAGCTGGATGGAGAGAATGAAAAAGGCGATGATGACCAGGAACCAGGCCAAGAGCAGCACGAAGATGGTGAGGGCGTTGCCAAAAATTTCGGGGAAGCCAAGAAGCTGGCTCGCCTGATCGAGAAGCGGCCACGCGCCCTCGAAGCCCGTCGCGGCAATGCGGCCTGGATGCAGCAGATTGTCGGCCGATAGATTGCCGGAAGAAGCATTGATGCCGAGACCGGCAAAAGACCGATAGATGATGTCGGCAAGGGTTTTGAAATTGTTCAGGATGAAGGCGAAGACGCCGACATAGAGCACCTTGCGGAGGAGGCGGCCGAGAATGTTGGGCTCGCCCCCGAATGCCCAGGCGAGGCCTGCCAGGGTGACGTCGATGCCAATTAGAATCGTAGTGAGGAAGGCGACGTCGACCGAAAGCAGACCGAACCCGCTATCGATATAGCGGATAAAAGTCTCCATGAAGCGATCGATGACGCCAAGGTCGTTCATGCCGCCGCCTTCCTCATGTTGAAGTGCTAGTGATCAGTTGCCGGATAGGCCGTGCCGGTGCCCAGGAAGCGCTTCGTCGTCTGGCGGGCTGCTTCCTCGGACTGCGCCTTGCGCGCGGCATCCTCGGCCTCGGCCCGGAACTGCGTCGCGAGCAGCGTCTGGATCTGCATCTGCTGCTTGGTCGAAAGCGCGATCAGCTGATTGGTGGCCTGGCTTGCCTCAAGCGCACCGGCCGCGCCTTGGCTGCGGCGGACGAGATCGGCAAGCAGGTCGCCGTCGCCGCGGACATTCTCGACGATCTGCGACTGCACACCCATGGTCTGGCGGAATGCCTGCATGGCGCTCTGCCAACGCTCACGTGCGGCGGTGGCCGCATCGCTCACTTTGATGGTGGCATCGTAGCTTTCCGGATACTGCTCTCGCCACTGGTCCTGGAGCTTGCCGAGATCAAAGCTCAGGCCGCTCGCCTGGTCCATCAAACCGTCGATCCGTTGGAGCGAACCGGTAAGTTGGCCGACCGAGGAAAAATCCAGCCTCTGAAGGTTGCGCGCCATGTTCTGCAGCATGGTGGCCTGGTTTTGCAGCGACTGGATCTGGTTGTTGATCTGCTCCAATGCGCGCGCCGCCGAGAGTACGTTCTGCGTATAGTTGGAGGGATCGAACACGATCAGGGCGTAAGCCGGCTGGACATAGTCAGCCATCGGCTTGGCGATCAGGGAAAGAGTGATCAGGCTGGATAGAAAGCGGCGTCGCATCATGACGATTGCTCCATGTCAGATTGAGGGAATTGCCGGAGAAGCTCGGCGGCCCAATCGAGGCCGCGTGCACCGAGGAATCGGGAGGCAAAGCTGTCCTGCCCGTGCTTGGACAGCACGCTATCGATGAGCGTCTGCGTGGCCGGATCGGACGCGCCGCAAAGCGCAAGCGTGATGGGACCGAGGCCAAGCTCGAAGAGGCGATTACCGCGGCGCGATTGCAAATAGTAGTGACGCTTTGGCGTAGCGCGGGCGACCAGTTCGATCTGCCGTTCGTTCAGACCAAAGCGTTCGTAGGCTGCCCTCGCCTGCGGTTCCACGGCACGATCGTTGGGGAGAAAGATCCGTTGTGGGCAGCTCTCGATGATTGCCGGCGCGATTGAAGAACCAGCGATATCGGCAAGCGACTGCGTGGCGAAGATGACCGACACGTTTTTTTTGCGCAGCACCTTCAGCCATTCGCGGATCCGCGCGGCGAAGAACGGATTGTCGAGATAGACCCACGCCTCGTCGAGCATGAGCAGTGTCGGCCGTCCGTCGAACCGCTCCTCAAGACGATGAAAGAGATAGGTGAGCACCGGCGTCGTGACGGCGCCCTGGCTGTGCATCAGTTGCTCGGTCTCGAAACACTGCACATCCGACAAGGCCAACAGATCGTCATCAGCATCGAGCAGCCGGCCGAAGGGACCGTCGAGTGTGTAAGGCATCAGCGCGGACTTTAGCGCGTTTGACTGAAGCAGGACCGATAAGCCCGTCAGTGTGCGTTCTTGCGCTGGCGCAGTGGCAAGGCTGCTGAGAGCCGACCAGACCGCCTCCTTCACTTCGGGCGTGAGAGTTACGTTCTCATGAGCAATGAGGCCGGCGATCCATTCGGCGGCCCAGCTGCGCGTGGCATGGTCGCCGATATTGCGAAGCGGCTGGAAGGCAAGAGAACCGTCCGCCCCCAATGCGTGGTGTTCTCCACCCATGGCGAGCGTTGCGGCACGAGCGGAATTGCCTTTGTCGAAGACATAGACCTGCGCGCCGGCATAGCGTCGGAACTGCAGAGCTACCAGCGCAAGCAGCACCGACTTGCCGGCGCCGGTCGGACCGACGATCAGCATGTGACCGACATCGTCGACATGGGTGGAAAGCCGGAACGGAGTTGACCCGCTCGTCTCGGCGAAGAGAAGCGGCGGGGCGTCGGTCTGGGTGACTTTCGCGACATGCTCGTTCGTCGCCGGGCCGGCCCACACCGACGACAGCGGCATGAGGTGGGCAAGGTTCAGGGTGTGAACGAGCGGCTGGCGAATATTGGCGTAGACATGACCGGGCAACGAGCCGAGCCAGGCCTCGACCGCATTGACGCTTTCGCGGATGGTGGTGAAGCCGAGTCCATTGATGACGCGCTCGACGGCGCGAAGTTTTTCCGCGGCGGCTTGGCGGTCCTCGTCCCACACCGTCACGGTAGTGGTGAGATAGCCGAAGCCGACGTGATCGCCACCCAACGCCTGAAGGGCTTCGTCGGCATCGTGCGCCTTGTTGTCAGCATCGCTGTCGACCAGCGGGACCGGCTCGTTGGTTACAACCTCGCGCAGGATGGCCGAGATTGACTTGCGCTTGGCAAACCACTGCCGCCGCAACCGTGTCAGCGTCTTCGTGGCGGCAGTCTTGTCGAGCGGAATGAACCGCGTCACCCAGCGATAGGCAAAATCCTGATTATTGAGGGCGTCGAGGATCCCGGGCCGGGTGAGGTTCGGGAAGCCGAGGATGGTGAGGGTACGCAGATGCTGATCGCCCAGCATCGGTTCCAGGCCGCCGGTAAGCGGCACGTCGACGAGGAAGCCGTCGAGATACATCGGCGTTTCCGGCACTGTGACCGGGTGGCGGCGGGTCGCGATTGTGCCGTGCAGGTAGGTTAGCGTCTCGGCATCCTCGAGCCCGCGCACTTCGGGCATGAAGCCGGAGAGAAGGTCCAGCACACGCGCGGTTTCATCACGGAACCGCGTCATCTCCTGGCGCCAGTCTCGTTCGCCTTCGGAATGATGCGAGTCGACGAGCGCGCTTTCCGCCCGCGCTTGGCTGTCGGGCGATGGCATGAACAGCAAGGTCAGGTGATAGCGGCTTTCGAAATGCGCCACCTTGCCCTCAAAGGCCGCGCGGCGTTCTTCGTCGACCAACCATGAGGCAGGGTCGGGAAAACGCGATTGAGGATAGCCCAACGCTTCGACGCGTTCGGCCTCGAAGAACAATGCCCAGCCGGAACCAAGTCGCCTCAACGCATTGTTTGCCCGCGCGCAAATGCCAACAAGTTCGGCTTCCGTCGCGCTTTCGAGATCGGGGCCGCGGAACCGCAGCGTCCGCTGAAAGCTGCCGTCCTTGTTGAGCACGATGCCCGGCGCGACGAGTGCGACCCAGGGCAGATGGTCGGCAAGCCGGTCGGCCTTCCCGCGATATTCCGAAAGGTTCAGCATGCCAGCCACCCCCTCAGACGAAGGTGCCGGACAAGCACGCTGGCAAAGTCCGGATCGCGGCGGGCGGCAAAGACCGCCAGCGTGTGGCCGGCAGTCCAGAGCACCAGCCCCGCTATCCATTGCTGAAGGCCGAGCCCGATGGCTGCGGCAACTGTGCCGTTGAGGATCGCTACCGCTCGCGGCGCCCCGCCCAGCAGGATCGGTTCGGTCAAAGCGCGGTGAACCGGCACCTCGAAGCCTTCGATATGCTGTTCTCCGGTGGCCATCAGACGAGTGCCCCGCCGCCGAAGGAGAAGAAGGAGAGGAAGAAACTCGATGCCGCGAATGCGATCGACAGCCCGAAGACGATCTGGATAAGCCGGCGAAAACCGCCTGCCGTGTCACCAAAGGCGAGCGTCAGGCCGGTGGTGATGATGATGATCACCGCGACGATCTTGGCGACCGGGCCCTGCACAGATTCCAAAATTTGCTGCAGCGGTTGTTCCCAGGGCATGCCGGAACCAGCCGCGTATGCCGGGGCGGTGACTAGAAGCGCGAGCGCGGTGGACGAAAGAAAGCGGAGCTTCTTGAGCATGAAGTGACCTTTCAAAGCTGCTGGAGTTGAGGAGGCGTGAGCTGGGTGACGGCGTAATCGCCGCTGCCGTCGAGACCGGTGACCTCAGCAATCGCGTCGACGCGGCGCGATGATCCGCGCCCGGCGATGAAGACGATCAGATCGATCGCATCGGCGATGAGGCGTCGAGGAACGGTGACGACGGCCTCCTGAGCGAGTTGCTCAATACGGTAAAGAGCGGAGCGCGCCGAATTGGCGTGAACCGTGGCGATGCCGCCGGGGTGGCCCGTGTTCCATGCCTTGAGCATATCGAGCGCTTCCGCGCCCCTCACTTCGCCGACAATGATGCGGTCGGGTCTGAGCCGGAGCGTGGAGCGCACGAGATCGGCAAGCGTCACAGAACCACGCCTCGTTCTCAAGGCAACGCAGTCCTTTGCTGCGCATTGCAGCTCGCGCGTATCCTCGATCAGGATCACCCGCTCGTCGCAGTCGGCGACTTCGGTGAGCAGCGCATTGGCAAGGGTCGTCTTGCCCGAGGACGTGCCGCCTGCGACCAGGATATTGCGCCGCTCGCGCACTGCCTTCCTCAGCGCATCGGCCTGCAGCGGCGATATGATGCGGTCGGCGACATAGTTGGCCAGCGTGTAGAGTTTTGCCGCTGGTTTGCGAATGGCGAAGCACGGCGCCAGCACCACAGGCGGCAGCAGTCCTTCGAATCGTTCGCCCGACGGCAGTTCCGCACTGACGATCGGGTTGTCGGCATGGGCCTCGGCGCGCATATGGGACGCGACCAGGCGGATAATGCGCTCCGCCTCCGAAGGATGCATGTGCACGCCGGTATCGACCCGGCCTTCGCCCAACCGGTCGAGCCGCAGCGCGCCGTCGGGATTGACCATCACCTCGATAACCAATGAATCGGAGAGCGCCTCGGTGATCGCAGGGCCCATGGCGGTGCGCAGCATCGCGCGGCGACGATGGTCGGCCTCCGGATGAGAGCTCATCGTTCCCCTCCCCTGCCGTTCTCCTTGCCGAGCGACCGTTTCCCGGAAGCAATCTGGCGACCGACCTGCTCGACGAATTTGTCGAAACGGTCCTGGGCAATGGCTTGCGTCGCCTTGTCTGGGACAGGCGTGTGCGCGTGAAGCGTGATCGAAAAGCGAATGAAGAGCGCCAGGCTCTCCAGGATCATTTCGGCATCGCGCCGGACTTGAACGAGGTCGCGTGAAAGACGATCGAGCCGCACACCGTAGCGCCGGTCGAGCTCGTTCTCGCCACGCCGCTCGATAAAAGCCTCAACCGCCTTGGCCACAATGGCTGATTTGGTCGTCGAGGGATCGCGACTGAGGTTCTCCAGCCTCTCGCTCAATTCGGGTTCGAGCAGAAACTGGTGACGAATGCGGGGGGTCTTCATGCGGCTTGTTCCGACGGGCCGGCGTTGCGTTGGCGACGGGAACAAGCATCGGCCAAACCCCCGAAATCGCTTATGGCCGTTATCTACGCTGAAGTACGCCGGCTACGCGCCGGCGTTCAGAAGCCGGGCACGATGTCCTTGTCGTCGCCCCTTCCCTCGTTGATGCCATAGGCACGCCCGACGGTGGAGATCCGGTCCATGACGCGCTTGTCGGCCATCGCCTCGCTATCATCATCTGCGGGTGGGGACAGATCGTCCTGGTCCGGTTCCCGGGTGACGGCGGTATGTTCTTCGGGCAGGCCGGGATGGCGCTGCTGCTGAACACCTCCCTCGTCGGCAAGCGCGGCGCCAGCGTTTTCGTCGTCGGAGGCAAGACGACGGTCGACTCGGCGTACTTGGCCAGTCCAGTCGTCTTGGCGCGGCGCAGGGGAGTCTGCGTAGAGAGTGTCATGCAGCACCGGCGCAGGCAGCATCCGTTCGGTGAAATTCTGATCCTCGTAGTAGCGCAGCTTTTTGGCGCGGATGGGGGGCAATCCCGAAACGAGCACCAGTTCGTCCGAAGGCGGCAATTGCATCACCTCGCCAGGTGTCAGCAGCTGCCGGGCGGTTTCCTGGCGGCTCACCATGACATGCGAGAGCCAGGGCGCCAGCCGGTGGCCCGCATAGTTGCGCATCGATCTCAATTCCGTGGCCGTGCCAAGCGCGTCCGAGATTCGCTTGGCCGTGCGCTCATCGTTGGAGGAAAAGGCAATTCGCACATGGCAATTGTCCAGAATGGCGTTGTTCTCGCCATACGCTTTGGAGATCTGGTTCAACGATTGCGCGATCAAGTAGGCGCGAATTCCGTAACCGGCCATAAAGGCGAGCGCGGTCTCAAAGAAGTCGAGGCGACCGAGCGCCGGAAACTCATCCAGCATCATGAGCAGTTGATGCTTGCGACCCTTCTTTGGGTCACCCTCGAGGCGCTCCGTGAGCCGTCTGCCGATCTGGTTCAGGATCAGCCGCACCAAAGGCTTGGTGCGCGAAATGTCAGATGGCGGCACGACCAGATAGAGCGATGTAGGCCGCGCGGCATCCATCAAGTCGGCGATCCGCCAGTCACAAGACGAAGTGGCTGCAGCCACGGTCGGATCATGGTAGAGCCCGAGAAAAGACATGGCGGTCGAGAGGACGCCTGAACGCTCGTTCTCCGACTTGTTCAGCACCTCGCGCGCCGCAGAAGCCACAACGGGGTGTACTTGAGGCCTTTCCGCCGCGCCCAGATGGTTGGTCGTCATCATCCGCTGTAGCGTTGCAACAAATGAGCGCTGCGGGTCCGACAAGAACGTGGCGACCCGAGCGAGTGTCTTTTCCTCCTCGGCATAGAGGACGTGCAGGATGGCGCCGACCAAGAGTGAATGGCTGGTCTTCTCCCAATGATTACGCCGCTCCAGCGCGCCCTCAGGATCGACCAAGATGTCGGCGATGTTCTGAACGTCGCGGACCTCGTTCGGACCTTTGCGCACTTCCAAGAGTGGGTTGTAGCGGGCCGATCGCGGATCAGTCGGATTGAACAATAGGCAATACGAGAACTTCGACCGCCAGCCGGAGGTCAGCTGCCAGTTCTCGCCTTTGATGTCGTGAATGACGGCCGATCCGGACCAGGAGAGAAGAGTTGGGACAACCAGTCCGACGCCCTTGCCCGAACGTGTCGGCGCAAACGCCATGACGTGCTCCGGCCCGTCATGACGCAGATACCGATCCTGCAGTTTGCCAAGGAAGACGCCGGCCGGCTGAAACAGCCCTGCTTTGTCGATCTCCCGCGTCGCCGCCCATCGAGAGGAGCCATAGGTAGTAACCAACCCGCGCTGGCGCGCGCGCCACAGGGAACCAGCGATTGCAGCGGCAAAGCCCATCAATCCACTGGTGCCCGCAAGCATGCCCGCCTTGTCGAATACCTCGGGCGCATAGGCATCGAATTGGAACCACCATTCCAACAGTTTCCACGGCTCGTAGATCGGCCAGCCAGCCGCGACAAACCATGGCGCGCCGAGTTGTTCCTGAAAGGCCAGCATTTGAGCGCACCATTGCGTGGCAGCCCACACGCCGATCAGAACGATGGCGAACACAATGGCGATCTGCCCAATCAGAAGCTTTGTGGGCGTCATTGGATTGCTCCGCTGTTCTGGAGAGGTGGATCGAGCATCGCCCGGGGCGGGCGGAAGAGGAATGCACTCTATGTACGACTTGGTGCGATGAGAGGGTTTGGCGCGCCGTTGCTCTCCTTCGAGGTGGGTATCGATATTCGGGCATTCCCGAGCAAGTCTTGACTGCTGTGTCAGAGGGGGGCCGGTATCGTTCGTGCTCTCGTGAGCACGTCGGATATTTGGTCGGGGAGCTGGCGGTAGCGTGCGGGCAAGCCGCTGAGGAAATCCTGAACATCGAACCCGATCTGAGGTACAACAGGCCTATCGAGGTCGGCTCGCGAGGTCGGCTGCCCGCCACGGGAATTTCTCAGGCGAGCTGGGACATATTGGGCGCTGAGTGTATCTTGGGCGATCTTATCGGACGCCGAATTGACGACATTCATTGTGTGGCAAGGTTCGCCGGCGATGCTGTCGAACAGAGGCCGCGATCACTCCCCGGCCGTGGCACATCGGCGCGCTGCAGAATCTCGATGGGCCACCGTTTCAACGCCCACGCGGATGTCCACAGACGCGTTCCGCCAAGCGCTAGTTGCAAAGCATATGACCCGCATTTCGCAACGCCTCTAGGAACAGGCTAGCTAGGTGAGTGACATCGATTTTGGCCTGCATTGACACCGGCATGCTGGCCCAAGTTTCCAACGGCACAATGAAGCGGGAAAAGGTACCATTTACGACGCAGTAGCGGCTAACAAGGCCTTGTCTGTCCAACGCCACCACACCCATCTGGTCGTCTCGATATCGGATGGCCGCGATCCGCTGGATGTCGGCGTCATCGTCGACCCGCGCGTCGAAAAGCAGGGTTCCGCGGCTCCTCGCTGCTATTTCCGCCGCTTTGTCATTGAAGCTCAAGCAGAGTGAGCGGACGCTTTCCACTGCCATCTGGAAAACCAACAAATCCAGTTCATTCACGGCCATGTGGGCAGTTGAGCCATTAGATGGATTATTGCAATGTCGCACACGGCTTGTTCACAGGTGTCGACCAACTCCACACGCCGATCGTTTTAGTCGACCGCCGACAGACGGCTGCTCCTTGGCTGCCGCTCCTGAGGGGCGCTCACGGGCGTTAACGAGGCCCGGCTTCTGCACCACTCTTGAGAAACTTTTGCTTCCGCGCCGCTTCGCCAATCTGCGCCTCGCCTCTGCAGCCGTCCGCTTATCGGACGCAGATCTCGAGGCTCGTTGGGCCCTTACCGTGGCCTTCTTCGAGGGCGGGAAGCCGCTTGAGCCCCGCTACGCCGGCGACGGCTAAGAAATCCTGACCTACAAGAAGGCAAACCGCATGTGCTTCGACTTTCCCTTCGGCGTCGCCTTGGCCTCCCTCACACTCGTTGGTTGACTCGCGGGGCACCCCGGTCGAGAAAAGCATCGAATGCGGCAGCAACAGAGCGAATCGCAAAGCGATGCTGCCGCGATACGCGGACAAAACCCTTTTCGATGTCCACAATTCCGTCCTTAGTAAGCATCGCCAAGCGTTCAGCTGATTCGAGAAAATGGATCGGATCAGACCCGTGGGCGGCACAGATTGCCGGCACATCGGCCTCGAGATCGCACATTAATCGCTCGATGATTGCGGCTCGCGCGCGGTCTTCGTCGGTAAGACGGTAGCCCTTTGACGTCGCCAGACGGCCAGCTGCGATGTGCCGGCTGTAGGAATCCCGTGTAACCTCGTTCTGGACGTAACCCTCGCCGACACGCCCGATAGCCGACGCGCCGAAACCGATCACGGTTTTGCAGGTGTCGGCCGAGTAACCCAGCGAGTTGCGCCGCAGGCGACCGGTTTTCTGTGCCAGGGCGAGATCGTCGTCCGGCAAGGCGAAATGGTCGAGCCCGATCTCTCGGTAGCCGGCGGCAATCAGCGTCACAGCAATGGCCGCATCCTGTTCGGCGCGGGCAGCGCTGCCTGGAAGAGATGCCTCCTCGATGAGGCGCTGATTCCTAATAAAGGACGGGATGTGGGAGTAGCCGAACGCCGCAAGCCGGTTGGGGCGCATGGCGACCGCCGCTCTCGTGGTCTCGACGCAAGATTGCACCGTTTGATGCGGGAGACCAAAGATGAGGTCGAAGTTGATGCTTCTCACTCCATGCCGACGCAGCATTTCGACGGCAGCCGCGGTTTGCGCCTCAGTTTGGACCCGGTTGATCGCTTTTTGAACAATGGGATCGAAGCTCTGCACGCCGAGGCTCGCGCGGTTCACGCCTGCTGCTTCCAAGGCTTCGGCCATGTCGGCCGTGAACGTGCGTGGGTCGATCTCGACGGCGATCGTAGCCGTTTTTTCGAGCGCAAAGCGGCGGCGCAGCAACTCCATCAGGGCGAGGAACTCTACTGGCCCCATGAGAGTTGGCGTTCCCCCGCCAAAATGCACATCGCTGACGGGCAGCGCCTGCGGCGCGTGCTCCGAGACCAAACGTATCTCGTCATGCAGCGCCGCCAGATAATTGAAGATCGGCGCATCATGGCGAGTGATTGCGGTGGGAAAGCCGCAAAACCAGCACTTTGATCGGCAGAACGGAACGTGCAAGTAAAGTGACGCCGGATCGTCAGTCGGTAGGTTCCTGAGCCATTCCTCATAAGCCTCGGCGCCGACCGCCCCAGAGAACTCCGAGACAGTCGGATAGATGGTGTACCAAGGCAGGCGGACCTCGCGATCTTTTGTGGTCTGCAATAGTTACCGTCCCATGTTGATGCCTTCCATCCTTACCACTGCGCTCTCCTGTGTCTTTGCGCTATATCAGGCCGTTCCGCTTTCGGTCTGATTCGCAGCGATAAGCGCTGTTCAGCCTTGGCTGGACAGCGACGGTATGAGGACGCGCTGGTCAGCGACAAGCGCCATGGGTTTCCCGTCGAGAGGATCGTGCACACGTTTGGGGCTACTATCTTATCCCCTTCCCTTCAGCGTCCGCCTGGGCGAGGAGACGCTGCTGGAAGGCGGCATGCCGCATCTGACTAGTCGGATGCGGGCTCGGCCAGTATCCCAGCTTCGATATCGACCGGATCGGGCGGCGACTCCAATGCAACCTTGGCGTCCAAAGACCTCGACGCGCTGACCGCCGCCGGCGTGACCGCGCTCGCCGCGCAGGATCCTTCGGACAAGCAGATCACTTACGTCAAGGCGCCGTTCACGTCGCTGGCGGGGTTGCCCGTAGGCACAGCCAAGCAGCGTGAGGGGCGGCCAAAGGGATAACCAATCGTTGCTAACCGGCATGCTCCACCAAGGCGGTGCGCGCTTGCGCCGGTTGAAGGGCTTGGAGTTTTCCCAACGGTGCGAGCGTTGCGACCTATGAAAGGCTCCCAATCATTCGACTGTGACTGATTTCGCCAGGTTGCGTGGCTGGTCGAGATCTGTGCCCACGCAGACGGCCGTGTGATACGCAAGAAGCTGTATCGGCAGCGAGAAGATCATCGGCGCGACAATCTCGTCGGTGGCCGGCAGCACGATCGTGTGCATCGTATCGAGTTTCGATGCGGCTGCCCCTTTGCCATCGGTGATGAGGATAATGCGCCCTCCGCGGGCGGCCACTTCCTGCATGTTTGAGAGGGTCTTGTCGAAAAAGCGATCATGTGGCGCGATGACGATCACTGGCATGTTCGAGTCTATCAATGCGATAGGACCGTGCTTCAATTCACCTGCCGCATAGCCCTCGGCGTGGATGTAGGAAATTTCCTTGAGCTTCAGCGCACCTTCCATCGCGAGTGGGAAATTTGTGCCACGGCCGAGGTACAGGACATGATGACACTTTGACAGTTCGCGCGACAGAAGCTCAATCTGCGGCTGGATGCTGTTCAGCACCTGCCTCATGAGGCGCGGCATTTCCGTGAAGCTCCCGACGAACGCCTGCGCCTCATCTTCGGTCACGGTTCCGCGGACCTTGGCTGCGTGGATGGCGAGTGCTGCAAGTACGGCAAGCTGGCAGGTGAAGGCCTTGGTGGAGGCGACACCGATCTCCGGGCCGGCAAGGATCGGGAAGACCACATCGGCCTCCCGAGCGATGGTCGATTCGCGCGCATTGACGACGGCGCCAATTTTCAGCCCAAGCTGCTTGCAGTACCTCAGCGATGCCAGCGTATCGGCGGTTTCGCCCGACTGTGAAATGAAAAGAGCCGCAGACTGCGCAGACAGCGGGATCTCGCGATAGCGGAATTCGGATGCAACATCTATTTCGACGGGCAGGCGCGCATAGCGCTCGAACCAGTATTTTCCGATCAGTCCCGCGAGATACGCGGTGCCGCAGGCAGAGATCGCCAAGCTCGGGATCCTGGCGAAGTCGATGCCAAATGCCGCATCGGCGCCATTTTCTATGAGATTGGTATACTGACCGAGCGCATCGGCGATGACCTCGGGCTGCTCGAGGATTTCCTTCTCCATGAAGTGGCGATGGTTGCCCTTGTTGGCCAGAGTGGCCGCAGCCATCGAGGTCTGGCGCGGACGCGCGACGGGGAGGCCGTCGTTATCAAAGATGTCGGCGCCCGTCCTGCTGACAACGGCCCAGTCGCCGTCGACGAGATAGGTGATTTCATTCGTGAATGGAGCAAGCGCGATCGCGTCGGAGCCCAGGAACATCTCGCCGTCGCCATGACCGATCGCCAGCGGTGGTCCATTGCGCGCCGCAATGATGGTCGACGGATCATCTTCAAAGAGGATGGCAAGGCGCGTAGGCACCCCTGACGCTTTTCAGCATGGCATGCACCGCCTCACCGCGCCCCATGCCCGCCCGGCGGTGTCCTGCCAAGAGATGCGCAAGGACCCTCAGTGTCGGTGTCGGTCTGGAACTCGGTTCCCGTCGCCGCCAATTCGTCCTTCAGTTCGGCGAAATTCTCGATGATGCCGTTATGGACGACGGCCCGGGCCACGAGCCGTCCGTTGATCAAAGATGTCGGCGCCCGTCTGCTGACAACGGCCCAGTCGCCGTCGACGAGATAGGTGATTTCATTCGTGAATGGAGCAAGCGCGATCGCGTCGGAGCCCAGGAACATCTCGCCGTCGCCATGACCGATCGCCAGCGGTGGTCCATTGCGCGCCGCAATGATGGTCGACGGATCATCTTCAAAGAGGATGGCAAGCGCGTAGGCACCCCTGACGCTTTTCAGCATGGCATGCACCGCCTCACCGCGCCCCATGCCCGCCCGGCGGTGTCCTGCCAAGAGATGCGCAAGGACCTCAGTGTCGGTGTCGGTCTGGAACTCGGTTCCCGTCGCCGCCAATTCGTCCTTCAGTTCGGCGAAATTCTCGATGATGCCGTTATGGACGACGGCCACACCGTCCGTGAAGTGCGGGTGTGCATTGCGTTCCGTCGGTGGCCCATGGGTTGCCCAGCGGGTGTGGGCGATGCCGATGGTGCCACTCAGCGGCTCTTCCTTCAGTCTCGTCTCGAGATTGACGAGCTTGCCCTCGGCGCGCCGGCGGTGCAAGGTGCCCTCGGTGATCGTCGCAATGCCGGCCGAATCATAGCCGCGATATTCCAGACGCTTCAACGCGTCGACCAGGCGCTCCGACACCGGCTGTTGCCCAACGATGCCAACAATCCCGCACATGTTCTTCTCCGAATTCTTCCCGGCAGCCGACGCAGACGAGGACGAACACGCGCCCGGCGTGCTCAGTTAGAATCTTCTAATGAAATCCAGTGAGATCAGTAAAATTGATTGTTAGGATGGCTATCATCCACGCTATGGATGAATAAACCCCGGCCGCTGCGGGTGATGGCGCTGTCCACCTGCGACCGCTCTTGCGGCGCATTCTTGAGCAGGGATTGCTAATTGGACCGGTCGCTCCCGTACTGCGAGAAACCTCCTATACTGGACCGCTGAAAATCTCAGAAAGTGGCAGTTTATCTTGAACCAGTGAACTGCGATTTTGGCTTGTAGTCATGGAAGCGATCGGGACCGGGTCGCGTCGTTCTTGGATGCTTTGCGCTTGAATTGATGGAGTTGCCTGGATGTTTGAGGGTCCCATCATCGACGTCGAATCGAGAATATTGCGCCGGGATTAAGAGCCGTGAGCGTCCACGTCGATGCCACTTCTGACGGGAGTGGAATGCCCGACACAATGATGAACGGAGAGGCAGTCAACGATGGCGCGACGACATTTGCGTCACCTGCGTTGGTGACCGTGCCGGACGACGCATTGGCGGAGGCGACGAATGCCCTGGTCGGAGATTGAATGCTTGATGCAATGCGAGCCAAGAAATTGCCCCCGGATGACGTTTCCGGTCGAGGGATCCATGGTCGTGGCAATCCGGTGCGATCGATCCGATCGAGATTATGAAGGGCTGAGAGAATGAATGTCGATCTCCATCAGTTACTCATCGTCTTTGCTGCATATGTCATTGCCGCAGGGAGCCCCGGCCCGAGCAACATGCGCATCATGGGGGTTGCCATGTCGCGCGGCAGGGGTGCCGCGCTCATACTCGCGTCTGGCGTCGTCAGCGGCTCGATCTTCTGGGGTTTTATGGCCTCGACCGGCATCTCCGCCCTCTTGGCCAGGTACGCCCAGGCACTACTCGTCCTGCAGGTTTTCGGGGGCCTTTACTTGCTATTACTCGCCTTCAGGGCGGGACGGTCGGCGCTTACGTCGAACGAGAAGCTGGCGGTGCGCGCCTCGACCGACGAAGTCGCTTTTTCACGGGGTAAGCTCTATGGAAGGGGCCTCCTGATGCATTTGGCGAACCCAAAATCCGTGCTGGCATGGATCGCGCTCGTCACACTGGGAATCGGCCCGAATTCGTCGTGGCAGACCATGGCGGCCATATTGGGTGGCTGCGCCGTCTTAAGTGTCACGATATTCTGCGGCTACGCCATTGTCTTCTCCACACCGCCGATGGTGGCTCTGTATCGCCGCTGTCGCCGTTGGATCGAAAGTCTGCTGGCAATGTTCTTCGTATTCGCCGGGCTGCGCATGCTGCTTTCCCCTATGTAGTTTCGAAAGGAATGGATGATGACTTTGTTTCGCGGCATGTCGGCGTTCCCCCTCACGCCAACCGATGCGAAAGGGCATGTCGACACCGAGGCATTGGCTCGTTTTCTCGAGCGTATTCAACGAGCGGGAGCAGACTCCATCGGCCTTTTGGGGAGCACGGGCGGCTATGCTTACCTCACGAGGGAAGAACGCAAGCGCGCCGTTCAGGCTGCCGTGGAATGCATTGGCGGCAAAACGCCTCTTTTCGTGGGGGTGGGTGCATTGCGTACCGACGAAGCTCAGGCTCTGGCGCGCGATGCAAAATCCGCTGGCGCTGACGGCCTGCTCCTGGCACCCATGTCCTACGTTCCCCTGAATGAGGATGAAGTCTTCCAGCACTTCGTCGCGGTTGCCGAGGCGGGGGAACTGCCTTTGTGCATATACAACAATCCAAGCACCACGCGCTTCACATTCAGCGACGCATTGATCGCCCGGCTGTCAGAGGTGTCCAACATCGTCGCCGTGAAAATGCCTCTGGCGGCGAATGAGGATTACACGGGAGAACTGGCACGCTTGCGGTCGATGACGCCTGACACGTTCACAATCGGATACAGCGGCGATTGGGGCGCGGCGGATGCCCTGCTCGCCGGATGTGACACCTGGTACAGCGTTGCGGCAGGTTTGCTGGCGGTCCCGGCGCTTGCGCTGACGCGTGCGGCGCAGTCCGGCGACGTGGCGGAGTCCGCTCGGTTGAACCGCGCTTTCGAGCCGCTCTGGACCTTGTTCAAGCACTACGGCAGCTTCCGCGTTATGTTCATCATCGCCGAATACCTCGGTCTGGCGCACGTCGAGCCACCGCGCCCTATTTTGCCGTTGCCGGACAACGCCGGAGATGACATTAGGCAGGCACTGGAGAAGCTCCACACAGCATGCGCAGTGCAACTGCTACACTAAGCAGCCCGCGCGCTGGCGTTCCCCGCACCGTTCGAGATGGAAGTCAGGCGGCGCAGAATTGGATAGCTGCTCAACACCGCCTTTAACCACGTGCGGACTACGCCGGCATTAACCGGCGGGCAGATGCGCCGAGGGCAACAAGCGCGCCTGACGCAACGCCGCCAGATCAGCCGAGCCGGTGCAGAAGCAGGCGACTGCCAGCTGGCGGATGACGATCTCGAAATGCGCGACAACCGCCTCGGTGGACACCATCGCCGCGGGCAGCACGCCGGCCGCCTGGCCGGCGAAGTCCGCGCCCAGGCGGATGGCCTTGGCCACGTCGCCGCCGTCTCGGATACCGCCCGACGCGATTAACTTCACCGTTGGCAGCGCCCGACGCACCGCCTGCACGCCGGCCGGGGTCGGAATCCCCCAGTCGGCGAACGACATCGCCACTGCACGGTCGGCGGCATCGCGGGCCCGCTCGCCCTCCACCGCGGCCCAACTGGTGCCGCCGGCGCCGGCGACATCGATCATCGCCACGCCCGCCTCGACGAGCGCAGAGGCCACCGAGGCGGACAGGCCCGACCCCACTTCCTTGGCCACGATCGGCACGCCCACGCTGCGCGCGGCACGAGCGATCTGCGCCAGGACGCCGCGCCAGTCGCGGTCGCCCTCCGGCTGTACCGATTCCTGCAGCGGATTGAGATGGACGATCAGTCCATCGGCCTCCAGCGCATCAACCGCCCGGCGCGCCAAGTCCAGGCCGTCGGCCTCGCGCAGTTGCGCGGCGCCGATATTGGCCAACAGGGGGATGTCTGGGGCCAGGTGTCGCAGCGCGCGCGTCAGCCCTTGGGAGTTGCGGGATTGCAGGCTAACGCGCTGGGAACCGACGCACATCGCAATCCCCAAGGCTTGAGCTGCCTCGCTCAGATGCCGGTTGATGGCCTCGGCGCGCGGCGTGCCGCCGGTCATGGAGCTGATCAGCAGCGGCGCGCGCATGGTCTTGCCTAGCAGCGAGGCGCGCAGGTCGATCTGCGTCAGGTCCAACTCGGGCAATGCGCAGTGTTCGAAACGGATATACTCCCAGCCGGCGGCGACCGTGGCCGGCGCCGTTCGCCGATCCAGCACGATGCCAAGATGGTCGTCCTTGCGGCGGCTCAGGGTGGTGTCGTTCATGCTCGCTCCATCGGTCGCATCGGGCGACGGCGTTGCGTCGGATCGGACTGACGGCAGCGCGCGCACGTCGCCGCCTCCCGCGCCTTCAGGCCGGCCCACGCTGGCCTCCCCCGCAGTGTCCCTGGCCTCCCCCGCAGTGTCCGTGCGGTAGCGGCTTGCCGATGTCTGGTAGTACTGCGTGCGGATGGCTGCCATGGCCTCGATCAACGGTCCCCACGGCGCGGGAAAGCCTGCTTCCGCCATCACTCGGTGCAGCATGCGCGTATGGCCGGCCAGCTCGTCGTTGAGGAACTTCACCACAGGCATAGCCGGATAGCGCTGCAGCAGCAGAATCGCCGCGTTGTCGGCCTCGCCGGCCGACCTGTCCTTGTCGCGTCCATGCAGATCGTTCTGCAGGCGCCCTATCGCGGAGATGAGCCGCAGGACCTGGCGAAACGCCGGACGCGCGCGCAAAGTAGCCATGTCCAGCCCCCACAACAACGACAGGCAACACAACACGTTCCTGTAGGCGATCGAATCGACGCCGTTGTGCAGGTACTCGGCGTAGGACCAGCGCTCCGCCCTGCTGCCTGCGCCTCTCCGGCGCGCAGCGCCGCGCAGTAGCACCGGGTATCGTCGAGAAGCTGAGCATAGTCGCGACGATCGTAGGCGAGCGCGGCCAGCGAAGCGCTTAGCACAGCGCAGCCCTCGAATCCTGGGAGTGCGCACGGTACGCCCTGCCCCAGCGCCTGCTCCACCGCGGCGAGCTGCTCCGGCGCGATCAGCCCAAGGTCATTGCAATCGTCGAGCCAAAACAGCAGCGCCAGTTCGCGATAGAACGTCACGATCAGCGTTTCATCCTGCGGATCGCGGCCAGTGCGGGCGCTGGTTTCGCGCAGGCTCTGGTCGATGCGCTGCAGGATGTACCGGCCGCCCCTGACCGCTTCCACGGCATGCTCCTCGGCGAACCCGGTCAGGGAACGCCCCCACTCCAGCACCTGCTGCAGCGCGCGTTCGGTCTGGGTCATGGCGCCGCTCCTGCTCCCTCGGCCAGCACGCGCTGCCCCCAACCAAGCGCCAGCCACAACCCGGCGAGTTCGGCCACGCGCACCACCCGGGTTGGGCAATACAGTTCTTTGCCGATCCACAGCGGCATCTGCCGCAATGCATGCGCCCTATAGCGGGCGAGCATCCACTCCAGCGCACGCGCCACGGCCTGCGCGATGCGTCGGCGCCCTATCGGCTCTTCGCTTCCGTCCATCACGTGCAACGCGAACAGCGCATAGGCGGTTTCCTCGAATGTGGACGCGCGACCGGCGCCCCAGCCGCCGTCGTCGCGCTGCGCCTGCAGCAGCGCCGCCACCGCGCGCTCGTCGCGCCAGTGGGGCTTGCCTTGCGCCAGCGCAGCGACCGCATGCGCGGTGGGATACAGCCAAGAAACATGCCATTTTTCGTTGTCCCATAGACCGTGCGGGTTGCGATTGGCCTCGACGTAGGCGCTGGCGCCGGCGGCGGGCTTGCCCGACAGTCGCAACGCATGCAGGGCATGGATGTTGGTCGAGACCGAAGCATTACGCTCGCCGGGGAAGGTCACGAATAGCTCGCCGATTTCGAAATGGCGCAACGTGTCGACCGCCGGGTCGCGGCCTGCAAGGCGCAGGACGCACAACGCAACGGCGGTGTCGTCCGCATCGGCCGCGAACTGCAGGGCCGGGCCCAGACCGCGCTCGCCCAGGCGGGCCTCGAGCTGCGCGACGATCACGCGCACCATCTCGGCGAGCGCGGGATGCGCGAACAGCCCGGCCAGATGCAGGGTGTACAGCGACCAGCATGGCTCGAACACATTGATCGGCCAGACGTTGGGAACGACACCTTCGATGCCGCTGCGTGTCGCCCGCGATGCCGTTTGCAGATACGCGTCGGCGCGCCCGACTTGCGGCGTGCTCCCTTGTCTCACGGCCTGCGCACGCCACGCGGCGGTGGCCGCCGGACTGATGCCGATGCTGCCGTCGGCATCCGGGCATGCGGTGGTCGGCGACGTCCCCCAGGCTTCCCAGGAGTGCAGCAACGGATGGCCGCTCGGCAACGTCGCCACCGCCCCCAGCTTGACCAGGCACGCTTGCCGCAACGGCAACAGCGCCGCGTGGCGCGGAAACGCCACGCCGCCCAGCAGGGATGAAGCCTCGCCGGATAACTGCGGCAGAATCAGCTCCGCCCCGATCGGCGCGTCTTCCGGCACCGCATCCGCGTAGGGATCGGGCTGGCGCTCGAGGAATCGGGTTGCAGCCTGGACTGCGTCGGCAGCGTCGGGAATAGAATCGGCACGTTGCAGTGCCAGCAACGCCGCCCACGTGGGCGCATGGCGGAACAGCGGGAAGTCCGCGTTTCCCCATCCGCCATCGGCCTGTTGCTGCGCGATGAGCCACGCGTAGGCCTCCTGCCGACCGGTGACGTTGCCGTGGAAATGCAGAGCTCGCGCCGTGTCGTATACGGACGGACCGACGGCGCCGCCGTCGCTCATCTCGCTCAGCAGCTGGCGCAGTTCGGAAAGGACCTGTTCGGACAGCGCGTTCACGCGGGATGTTCCTTCGGCAGACGGTTACCGAGAATCAAGATCGGGCAGACGCCGCGCGCCTCGCCGCAGGCCCGTCGCGGCCCGGCGCATGTGCAACGCCGTGCGGCCGCCCTGCTGCGGCGCGGCGACGCGCCCCGATGCTGGCGCCGGTGCGCTGCATAGGCTTGCGCGCAGAGCGCCGGTGTGCCGCGACCGTGCTGGGCAAGCGCTGACCATCGCCGCGGACGCGGACGCAGCGCAGCATGCACCGGTGGCCCCGGCCGATCGCAGCGGCACAGGGGCGACTTTATGCGGACGGGCGCGCTCATGCGCATGACGCGTGCTTGAAGAGATACGCTTTGGCCCGCTGCAGCATCTGCGCCAACGGTTCCGCACGCGGCCCCAGCGGGGCGATGGCCTCCCCGGCGTCGCGCAACAGATCCAGCGCGAACTGGCGCGCTGCCGGCAGCCCCATGATCGACGCGCAGGTCGGCTTCTGCGCCGCCGCGTCCTTGCCAGGGGTCTTGCCCAGCGTCGCGGCATCCGCTGTCGCGTCGAGAATGTCGTCGACCACCTGCAAGGCGAGTCCGAAACAGGCGCTATAGCGATCGAGCGCACAGTACAGCGCAGCGTGCAGGGTATCCTCCGCAATGGCACAGAGCGCGCCCATGCGAACGGACGCGCGTACTAGCGCTCCGCTCTTCATCCGGTGCATCGCCACGATCCTGTCCAGCTCGACGTGCTTTCCGACTAGCGACAGATCCAAGGCTTGCCCCCCTGCGGCACCTTGGGCGGACACCGCCTGCGCCAGTTCGCGCACGATCGCTATACGGTTGTTACCTGGCGCATCCAGCCTCGCCAAGGTCAGGAAGGCGTGCGCCTGCAGCGCATCTCCGACCAGGATCGCAGTGGCTTCGCCGAACTTGACGTGCACGGTCGGAAGGCCGCGGCGAAGCACGTCGTTGTCCATCGCGGGCAGGTCATCGTGGACCAGGGTACAGGCGTGCATCATCTCGATGGCGGCTCCGACGTCGTCGAGCATGTGCGCCGGCGTATCGGCCAGTGCGCCGGCAGCCAGACAGAGCAAGGCGCGGGTGCGCTTGCCGCCGTGCAAGGTGGCGTAGCGCATGGCCGCCATCAGCTCGGTCTCACCGTCATCTTCGGCGCAGAGAAGACGCGCAAGCGCCTGTTCGACGCGCTTTGCGCCGTCCTGCATCCAGATCTCCGGCGGTAGCGCGCCGGATGCGCCGCGCGACTGCGCGCCCAATCCGCCGAGCGCGGAAACGCCAGTTCGGTCGTCGTGTAGCGTGGAACCGGTCTGCATGCTGTTCATAGTCCTTGTACCTGACACGGCCACTGCGAGCGCCGAGCCGCAGTGTCGCCGGCGCCGAGCGGTTGCGCCGAGTGCTGCAATGCTGCCCGTCGCCGGCGCCGCTGCCTCGCCACACGGGGCATGCCATGCCAGCTCATGAGAAACCGATGCGGACTGTCATGGACGGATGTGCGGTCGGGTAATAGCGCCGGCCTTTTTCGACGCCGCTCAGCAAACGCGGCCGCACTCCGGCCTCGTGCATGGTCAGCGCCAAGGCGATGCAGAACTGCACCATTTCCAGCCATACCAAGTGGTAGCCGATGCAGACGTGTGGGCCGGTACCGAACTGCAGCATGTCCACCGGACGGATCGGATCCGTGCGTTGCAGCCACCGTGCCAGGCGGAACTGATCAGGCGCCTCGTGCAGCAGCGCCGAGGTCGAGAAATGCAGCAGTGGGATGCACAGATGGGTGCCCGCGGGAATGCGCCGTTGGCCGAGCTGCAGTTCCTGCAGCGCGCGACGCGGCAGGAGCGTGGTCGCCGGATGCACTCGCAGCGTCTCGCGGAACAGCGCCTCGGCGACCGGACACTGCGCCAGGTCCGCGTGCCGGGTCGGCACCGCGCCTACGCGTTGCGCTTCCTCGACCAGGGCGTCCCACAGCATAGGCTGCCGCGCCAGCTCGATCACCATCCAGGCCATTGTCGAGGCGGTGGTGTCGTGACCGGCGAGCAGCAGCAAGCGGATGTTGGCGACCAGTACGTCATCGGAGAGCGCATCGTCGCTGCGATCGAAGGCGCTCACCATGTCGTTGATCAACCCGGTGCGCGCGGCATTCGCGCGCGCGTCGCGGACGAACTGGTGCAACTGCGCGTCGATCCAGTCGCGGGCGGCGCGGCCGCGCCGCAAGGGCAGTCCGGGGAGATCGAGGGGGGGCGCGACGATCAACTGCAGCAGTTGCCGGTACTTGCGATGCCATCTCGGCAGGTCCTGCGCGGGGATTCCCATGAGGCTGAAGATTAGCTTGAGCATCAAGTCGCCGGTTTCGCGCAGGATGGTTACGTCGCCGCGGTCGCGCCACGCCTGCACCCGCGCTCGGATGACGGGCGCGAACAGGTCGCCGATCCCGGCCTGGGTCAGCCCCTTCGGCAGGAACGCCGCCTTGATCGCATCGCGCGCCTGCCGGTGCGCGCCGCCGTCCTGGGCGACCAACGTTCCGCCAAGCAATTCGGGCGCGATCTCTTCGATCAGCGCCGAGGACACGTCCTTGTGTCGGAGCAGTGCGAACGCATCCGGATCCATGCAGGTCATCAGGTGGCCGGCGGGGCCGAAATCCAGCCAGAAGTGGCTGCCCAGCGTCAGTTCCGCGCGCCGCAGCAGGCGCGGCAGGTCGCAGATGATGGCGGGAAGATGCCCGATCAGCGGGAAAGCGCCGGGCATGACCGGGATGTTTTGCCGCAACCGGCGCCGACGGTTCAGGGGGTTGAGGAGCATGTCCATCAGCAGTGCTGCTCCTCGGCCGCTTCGGCGATGCCGCCGGGAGGCCGCGCGGCGGCGCTGTTGCCTCCGTCAGCGTATGTCGGCACATGCGCCAGCATGCCGCCGTCGATGCACACGACCTGCCCGGTAATGAATGCAGCATCATCGGAGAGCAGGAACGCCACCAGCGCGGCCACGTCCTCGGGGCGGCCGACACGCGGCAGGAGCTGGTGCCGGCGCAGATGCCGTTGCATGCATTCGTCAAGCTTGGCGAGGAGACGCTCGGTCATGATGAGACCCGGCGCAACGGCGTTGCAGCGGATGTGCGCATGACCGTACTGCGTGGCGAGCGAGGCCGACAACATGTTCAGCGCCGCCTTCGACGCGGCGTAGGACGTCTGCGCGGTGTCACCGCTGAGCCCCTGGCACGACGACATGTTGACGATCGCACCACCGCCGCGGGCGATCATCAATGGGATGGCCTGTCGGCAGCAGAGCAGCGTGCCGCGCAGATTGGTCGCCATGGTCTGATCCCAGACCGCCAGGTCCAGGTCGAGGATCGCGCAGTCGCGCGGGGTCAGATGCATGGCGCTCGCGTTGTTCACCAGCAGGTCGACCCCACCGAAGTGCCGCTGCGCCGTCTCGAACAGCGCTGCCACCGCCTGCGCATCGGCGATGTCCATGGCCAGGGCCAGCGTGTGGTCTGCTTCGGCCCCGATCTGCGTGGTGCAGGCGATGGCCGCCGAGGCATCAATGTCGGCCACCACCACTCTGCCGCCCTCGCGCGCGATGGCGAGGGCGCATGCCTTGCCGATGCCGGCGCCGGCGCCGGTCACCACCGCCACCTTGCCCTCAAACCGTCCCATCGTGTCCTCCTGGATTGCGTTGGTCTTTCGCGGCATGCCGCTCGACCTCCACCGGAGAAGGCGCAGGGTCGGCGCTGGCGAGCTCCTCATCGCCAGCGTCGCTTTCGATGACCAGAATGGCGGCGACTGGGCACTGGCTGGCTGCGAGTCGCACGGCGGCGTGCAGCGCCTGCGGAATCGTTGCCACGCAAAGTTCGGCCACTCCGTCCGGTTCGCGCTGGCGAAAGGTGCCCGGCAGCGTCAGCGCGCACTGCCCGGTGGTTCCGCACAGGTCCTGGTCGACCACGACGCGCATCTCAGCCCCCCTGCGCTTGCAGCCGCACCGGCAGCGCGCGGAACGTCCTAAGGAACGCGGAGGGCTCCCGGGTCGGCTGCTCGGCCAATGCCAGCGTGGGGAAGCGCGCCTGGATCCGCGGCAGGCTCTCGGCCAACTGCACCCGGGCGAGTTGCGCACCGAGGCAGAAGTGGATGCCGTGGCCGAAGCTCAGCATGATCTTCCCATCGCTCGACATGCCAGGACTGGTGCCGTAGAACCGCGCGGGATCGAAGCGGTCGGGATCGGCGAAGGCGTCCGGGTCGCGATTGCCGGCCGCGATCAGCACGCGCACGTCCGCGTTCTTTGGGATTACCACGCCGCCCAGTTCGATGTCGCGCTGGGCGATACGCGGAATGGAGCTGAACATGGCGGGCGCGTCGCAGCGCAGGACTTCTTCGACGAATGCCTTCACTCCCACGGCGTCCCCCTGCAGCCAGTGCCGCTGTTCGGGAAACGCCAGCATCGCCAAGACCGCATGGTCGATACTCGAAGCAGTGGTGGCGAAGCCGCCCAGCAGCATGCCCCACAGCATGCTGATCAACTCCGCATCCGACAGCGTGTCGGCATCGTCGTCGTGTGCGCCGACCAGCATCGACACGATGTCGTGGCGGGGATCGGTGCGTTTGCGCTGTATGAGGTCGCCAAAGTAGGCATGCACCTTGGTGCTGGCCGCGTCCGCCGCGGCGAGTTGGGGATCGCTGGCGTGCGGGCTCAAGCCTTCCAGAATGGCGCCGATGCCGGCGGCGAGCCCGAACATGTCGTCCTGGGGCATGCCGAACAGTTCGGCGAAGACCAGCATGGGCAAGGCCAGAGCGAATTCCCGATGCAGGTCCACCGCCTCCCCGCGCTCCAGCGCGGGCGCCATGGCGTCCAGGCGCGCTGCGACGATGCGCGCGATGGTCGGCCGCAGGTTGTCGATCTCGCGCATGGTGAAATCGCGCGAGATCAGCCGGCGCAGACGCGTATGCGTCGGTGGTTCCTTCATCGCCAGCGTTGACGCCAGCAGACTGAGCGAGAGGCTGGTCGCCGCGCGCGGGAAATAGCGCGCCAGTTCGCCCGGAGCCGGTCCCCGAAACGCATCGCCCGTGGCCTTGAGCACCCAGTAGATGTCGGCGTGGCGGCTCAACAGAAAGAGGCCCGACGCCGCGCGATGCACCGGATCGTGCTCGCGCAACCACCGCATGAATGGATACGGGTCGTTGATGCACGCTGGAGATGCCAGTTCGGCAAAGGCGTCCCGGCATGCTGCCATGGTTTCTTGCACGTCCATCTTGGTTACCTGTTGGCTGGAGATCTGACCGGCGCGCGCCAGGGGCGCCGGCAAGTTAAGATCGCGGTTCCCGGCGGCGTCGGTGAATCACCAGAGCACCGGGAACTCCTCGAACCCGCCGGTGATGATCTCCTTGCGCAACTTTAGCGCTTCGGGCGCCACGGCCAGGCGCAGCGCGGGAAAGCGCTGGAAGATCGAACCGAACACCACCTTGAGTTCTAGCCTGGCCAGCGCCATGCCGATGCAGTAGTGCGGCCCGTGCGAGAACGTCAGGTGCGGATTTTCGTCGCGTCCAATATCGAAGATTTCCGGGTCGTCGAAATGGCGCGGGTCGAACGACGTCGCCGGCAGGCCGACGAGCACCTTGCTCTCCGCGGGGATATGCACGCCCGCGATAGTCACGTCGGTCCTCGGATAGCGCATGATGCCGTCCCAGCCCGCGCCCGGCGGGTACATGCGCAGGATTTCCTCCACGGCCTTGTCCACCAGGGATGGATCGCCGACCAGGCGTTCGCGCTGTTGCGGATGGCGGAACATGGCCAGCAGGCCGAATTCGATCTGCGCGACGGTGCTCTCGTGCCCAGCCACCAGCATGCCCGCCGCCAGGCCGATCGCCTCTTCCTCGGTCGCCTTGCCCTGGTCGACCGCCGAGAGCAGATCCGTCAGCAGGTTGTCGCCCGGATCCTGGCGCTTGTCCCACATCTTGCCGCGAATGTAGGCGCGCAGTTCTTCCCAGGCCAGGCGAGACGCGCTGCGCGGACCGCTTTCATGCTGATGCGTCATCACCTCGTCGGACAGCCCGGCGAAAAAGGCGTGATCCTCATAGAGCACCCCAATCAGCGCGCTGATGACCATGGCCGGAAGCGGAAAGGAGAAGTGGCGCCTCAGGTCGGCGGGCTGGGGCTGGACAGCTAACGTCTCGAACAACTTCGCGGCGATCGCCTCGACCTGCTGCGCGAGCAGCTTCACCCTGCGGTTGCTGAAGGCCGGCGCCACGATCGTACGTAACCGATCGTGCTCGGCCCCCTCGTGGGAGACCAGCCACCCCGGCGAACCGAGAATCACCGAATCCGGGGTGAATGCCGCCGGCGGCATTCCCCCGGGTCGGAACGCCGCGTCGGAAAGCGTCGCCTTGGCCTCGTCGTAGCCTGTCACCAACCAGCCTTCGTGCCCGGACGGGAAGCGCACGCGGTGGATCGGACCGTTGGCGCGTAGCGCCAACATCTCGGGCGAGGGCTCGATGTGATCGACGCGCCACATCGGCAGCGTCGGCAAGGAGTGTTCGGACATGGTGGCACTTCACTTCTCTAAGCGATGGAAGGGCGGAAGGCGCTGCGGGCAGCGAATGACGTAAGACGGCATGTAGACGTCCTCCGCGGCGTAGCCGGCGCGATTATCAAGATTGGCCAAGGTATAACTGTGCAGGCACCGCGCGGGGCGAGATGCAGAACTCATCCTGCGCCTTTGATGTCAGGATAAAGCGAGTGTGGTAGGCCGGCCTTTGAGTGGCAGCCGGCCATCAAGATTTCGTGCGCAAGGGTCGGCAAGGGCGGCGCCTGTTTGGGTACGGGGCGGTCTCGCCGAGGCCGCCCTGCCATAGAATGCTATCTGATGGGGATTTGACATTTGCTTTTCTTTCTTCGTTCCACCGATCGCGGTGTCATCCACGAATGAAGGTCGGTCGGCGGCCCCCGGCTCCCAACGAAGGAGTTTCAAAACTCGTGCCAATTTGGCCGACCCGACAGAAGAAAAAACATTGTGATTGTTTTCAGCCGATTAGCGTGAGGCCAGACAAGAGCTCCGCGAAAAAGACCGGTGGCAGGGACCCGACAAAAGCGACAGAACAGTGTCGGATAGTATACGATCGTCCCGCGCCAGACCGGCGACACACCCCCGCGAACGCGCCGTCCTCCCACTTCCTCGTTATTGAAGCCTGACCGGCACATCAGGGCACCAGCGCTTGCTGATGTTGGCGCTCATGTGGGGCGGCGCGGAAGAACCACACATCGGGCGGTGTTTCCAGAATACTTGGGGGGAGCGGCTTTGGCCTTGAGATAACGCAATTTGAAAGGCGCAGACCGACCGCAGTCATACCCCCGCCTGAAGAAAATTATCGGTCGTAGTCTGAACTCGACATTGTTCAAGACACCCGCACCGAGCGCTGCGAGCGGACAACACCGAGCACCTTTCTGCCTTCTTTATCGAAGGGCCGAGTTCGAGCGAGGGGGAGATATCCTCGCGATCGGCTTCCGCTGGGCGGGTCACTGCTTCTTCAGCACGAAATCGAACTGCGCTTTCCATTTGACGTCCCCCTCATCGACCTTGACGAAATCCACGATCAGCGAATCCTTTACGCCGAACACCGCATCCGACTCGATATAGCGGTCGCCCGCGACGAAGATATGCGTGCAAACGCGATCATACCCAGGCGCGCCGCATAGGAAATGCACGTGTGCCGGCCGGTAGGGATGGCGGCCCAGCTTCTCCAGCATCTGGCCGACTGGTCCGTCGTCGGGGATCGGATAGGAGACAGGCTTGATGCCGCGGAAGAAATAGCGACCGTCCGCTCCGGTCCTAAAGATGCCACGGTTGTTAAAGGGCGGCTGGATGTCCGGCTGCTGGACATCGTAAAAGCCCTCTTCATTGTCAGACCATACGTCAATGCAGGCGTTTTCAATGGGCGTTCCGTCTAGGTCGATAACACGCCCCTCATAGAGGCAAAGCTCCCCCAAGCCATCTAGGTTGATACTGTCGCCCATCTGCCTTTCGGGGGCGCCATCAACATGGAATGGGCCATACACAGTGCTTTCCGTCGCGCCGCTCGGTCTCCGGTGATTGATCGCGTCAACCAGCATTGAAACGCCGAGCACATCGGAGAGCAGGATGAACTCTTGCCGCGATTGACTGCAGATTTGCCCGGTCCGTGTGAGGAATTCGATGGCAAGGCCCCATTCCTCTTCCGTTGGTTCGATGTCTTTGACGAAAGCGTGCAGATGGGCAACGAGGGAGCCCATAACCTGGCGGAGGCGCGGGTTGGCGTTGTTGCCCATACGCGCGTTGACCGTTTCGGCTGAGTTGTGTTCGTTCAGATACTTCGCCATGTTCCACTCTTCCCATTTGCGCGCTTGCTCGTTGGTCGACCAAGTCAGACCGTTCCCCCCAGTGATGCTTCCAACTGGGCAAGCTCTTGTCCGCCGGCCATCAAATTTTGCAGCTCTTCGGCGCTGATATGACCCCGGTCAGCTGTCCCCAGGGTCTTGCCCCGATTGAGGACCGTGAAGCGGTCTCCGACTGCAAGTGCGTGCCGAACATTATGCGTGATGAACACGACACCGATGCCCTTTTTTCGGACATGATCGATGGTGGTGAGGACATTGGCCGTCTGCCGGACCCCAAGGGCTGATGTGGGCTCGTCCAAAATGAGAACCTTCGCACCGAAGTAAACCGCGCGCGCGATGGCAACGGTTTGGCGCTCGCCGCCAGAAAGGGTTCCCACTGCCTGGCCAGGCTCGCGCAGACTGATGCCCATATGCCGCATTTCCTGCATAGTTATGGTGTCGGCCGTTTCAAGGTCGAAGCAACGGAAAGGCCAAAAACCCTTCTGGGGCTCCCTGCCCATCCAGAAGTTTCGCGCGACGCTCATCAGAGGGATCATCGCGAGGTCCTGATAGACCGTTGCGATGCCCGCCGCCATTGCGTCTCGAGGGGTGGTGAAGTGGGCGACCTGCCCTCCGACTCTTATCTCCCCTTGGGAAGGCACATGCACGCCGGACATAGTTTTGATCAAAGTCGACTTGCCTGCGCCGTTGTCTCCGAGGAGGCAATGGCACTCGCCAGCCTGCACGCCGAAAGACACTCCAGACAAGGCTATGATGTGGCCAAACTGCTTGCGAATGTCGACCATTTCGAGGATCGGGGCAGCCATCACTTCTCTCCCGTGATCAGGCGGCGGACATACGTATTGGCCAGGACCGCGGCAAGCAGGATGCTCCCTAGGAACACTCGGAAAAGCGAGCTCTCCACGTTGGTGAAAAACAGGCCTTGCTGGACGACACCGAAAATAATCGCGCCCAGCGCGGCGCCGACCACAGAGCCGTAGCCACCGGTCAGAAGTGCGCCGCCGATCACCACGCAGATGATGGCCTCGAACTCCTTCATGATTCCCCGATCAGAGGCTGCCGAACCGAATTCGATGACTTGCTCGATGCCGAGGAACGCGGCACAAAGGGCCGCAACCATAAACATGAGTATCTTCACGCGAGCAACTGGAACACCAACGTATCGGGCAGCTTCCGGATCACCGCCTGCAGCAAAAATCCAGTTTCCGAAGCGGGTCCGGGTGAGAACCCATTGCCCGACAAGCACGAAAACGATGGCCCAGACCATCAACATGGGGATGCCGCTCACGACTGGCTGCCCCATGCGGGTGCCCTTGGTGAAGGTCGCGATGACGCCTTGCTGGCCAAGCCACTGGAATAGTCCTGTGAACGCCTCGCCTCCAAAGAGCCAGGCGATCGGATCTCCGGCCGCGACTTCGCCAACGCCCGAAACAACGGGCTGACGGTTGAATGTAATGGCGCTCCAGATCGTGGCGCCGCGAAGAATGAAAAGAAAAGCGAGTGTGACGATGAACGATGGCAGCCCGGTTCGGATGACAAGCCAGCCGTTGATCATGCCTAGGCTAGCGCAGAGCATCATCGTCAGCAGGATTCCTCCCCAAACGGGAATGCCGAGCTTCATGACAAGAAGTGCAAATATCATCCCAGAGAAGCCGACCATCGAGCCTAGCGAGAGGTCGAATTCACCCGCAATCATCAAAAGACATACACCTACTGCAAGCACGACGAACTGAGCCGAAACCGTGCCCCAATTCATCACTCCCTCGAGGGCGAACATTTGCGTGCCGCCAGCAAGGATCATGAAGAATACAAAGACCGCGATCGTGCCACAGATTGCCCCGAGCTCCGGGCGGATGAGCGCCTTGTGGAGGCGATGCAGCTCTTTGACGCGCTCGTCTTTAGGGAGCGTAGGCCGTGGGGCCTCGTTGGTCTGGACGTTCGTCATGATTCCAACTCCTGCCGCAAAGCTGCGGCGGAAGCACATGCCTCCGCCGTGCTCGATGGTGATTGCCCTAGCGGTACTGACCCGCGAGGGATTCAACCAACTTGATGTTGTCCTTGGTCACGAAGCCGGGTCCGGAGAGGACCGAGTTCGCCGGAACGACGCCGTAACGGAGGTAGTTGGTCAGAGTGATCACCGGCAGGTAGCCCTGCAGGAAGGGCTGCTGGTCAATGGCGAAATTGATGACGCCATCCTTGATGGCCTTGGAGATGTCGGGGTTCAAGTCAAAGGTCGCGAAGAAGATCTGTCCCGCCATTCCGTTGTCCTTCAGGGCCTGGATGGTCGGGAGCGCAGTCATCGGGCCGAGCGCCAGGACGGCGCCGGTATCAGGGTTGGCAGAGAGATAGGCCTTCACCCTGTTGGCGATCTCCGCGGCATCGGTGCCAGAGTCAATCATCTGCTTACCGAGTTCTACGCCAAGACCCTTCGCGAAGCCCTGGCAGCGCTGCTCGCCGGCGACATTCGGAAACAGGCTGTTCACGCAGAGGAACGATTTGATGCCTGCAGCCTTCGCTCGTTCACCGGCGCCCTCGCCCGCGTCGAACTCTGGTTGCCCCACATGCAGAAGCGCTCCGAGCTTCTTCGACTGTTCGGCCGTTCCGGTGTTCATCGTCACCACCGGAATGCCCTTGGCGACCGCATCAGCGATGGGGCCGCCGACGAGGTCGGCATCGGGAATCGTTACGATGATCCCACTCGGCGCTTCTGCAGTGGTCTGTTGAATGATGCGAACCATGTCGGCAAGATCGCCGGTCGGCGGATTGCGGAACGTAACCTCCGCTCCCACTTCCTTAGCCGCCAAGCTGGCGCCGTTCTTCACGGTGTTCCAGAAGGTCTCGCTATCGGGCGAATGCTCGATGAGGACGTATTTCTCGCCATCCGCATGAGCGGATACATTCCAACCGACGGTGGCGACGGTGAATACGGCCGAAAGCAGTGCGTTCTTGAATGAAGATTTCATTGGATCCTCCCTGGTGGAATCTTGCTGTCGCTCTGCCCAACGTTGCTTGAAGCGACCTCCCCGCTGTCCGGGCAGCCCGGCTGCCAGGTCCAACGTATGTTCATTTATGCAGATAGCGGCAATCGGGATAAACGGGGCAATCAAGGAAACAGTCTTGCACTACTTGCAAAAAGCTTTTCCTGACTTGATCTTTCGTGCGAGCTGCAAAGCAAGGGCATCGCGCAAGCGAAGCCCGGCCGACCACCACCGTGATCGACGGCTATTGCACCGTTGCTTCTAAGGTCAGGTCGTCAGAGCGCCCGGCGTAGAACGCCTCGTTCGGGATTAGGCGTTGAGGTCTACAAGAATTTTCATTTTCGTTCCACTCGGGTCCAACAGTGGTTGGAAACCCTTGTCCACAAGCTCGTCGAGCGAGATGACCTCATCAACCAGTTGATCGACTGGAAGCCGCCCGCTTTCTATCATCGAGAATACCCGTGGCCACATCGAGGTCGGGTAACACAGTGAGCCCTGCAGCCGGATATCCCGCACAATGAGGTCGAATGGTGAGACCTCGACCTTGCCATTCGTGAGGCCGATCAACACCACTGTTCCCTGCGGTCGGACGGCCGATAGACAATCGGAGATCGCGCGTGGGTTGCCGGCGCATTCGATCGCGGCGTCGCAACCGAGCCCTTCGAACGTTTGTCTGCTGATCGACGAGGCCAGAGAGGATTGCGTCGGGTCGATCGTCGTAACCGGAACCCCGAGGTTTTCTATGCGGCGACGCCTTGATGCATTGGGTTCACTAAGGAAGATCTTCGCTGCTCCGGCGGCGTGGGCCGCCAAGACAGTCAGCGCTCCGATTGGGCCGCCCCCAGTGATTAGAACCGACCCCCCAGGCTGTAGTCCACTTCGATCAACCGCGGTCACCGCGACAGCCGCGGGTTCGACCAGGGCGCCCTGGCGAAACGTCAGCTTCTCGGGCATTTTCACGGTGGCGTAACCCTTCATCACCGCATATTGCGCGAAGCCGCCCCAAGGCCAGGTTAGTCCGGTGGCGGCCCCGCGCGTGCCCAGGAAATGCAATCCGCGAACGCCAAAATAGCCATCAAGCGGTCCCATGTGGGGCTGGATCGAAACGCGATCGCCGGGTTTCAGGTGGGTGATTTCACCGCCTACCTTCTCGACGATCGCGCTGAACTCATGTCCCAGGATTTGCGGAATAGAGGCGCCAGAAAATGCATTCGGTTGAGGCGAGATGAAAATCGGACCGGCAGCGAACTCATGAAGGTCGGTCCCGCAGATTCCGCAGAGTTGGTTTCGAACGAGAACTTCGTCGGGAGCGAGCTGTGCTGGCAATTCTACTTCCTCGACGCGAACATCGCCCTTCGCGTGAAACCGAGCTGCTTTCATGTCAGGTATCCTCCACGAATTCGCCGAAGGAGATGCGGAGCCTCCGTTCCAGCAACCGGCGGCGCATTGTTGCTCGGCCGGCTCTAGTCGTTAAACAATCGACCGGATCGATCCACCATCGACACCCCAGACGGCCGAAGTGACGAAACTCGCAAGGTCGGAAGCGAGGAAGACGAGGACATTTGCGACCTCGTCGGGATCGCCAAGTCGCTGGAGTGGCAGCTGGCGGAGCTTCATCTCATGCTCCACGGCGGCTTGCGGCTCCATCTTGTGATACTTGCCCATCGTCTCGGCGAATCCACCAGGCTTTGTCCAGAACGGCGTCCAGATGGGACCGGGTGCCACTGCGTTAACGCGGATCTTAGGGCCTTCGGCGCGAGCAAGGGCTTTGGTCAGGGAGAGCACAGCAGCCTTCGACACCGAATAGTCGATCGGCACCGGTTCAGGTTGCCTGGCAAGATCGGATGCGTTGTTGACGATCACGCCGCCCTTTTCGCGAAGGATTGGCAACACTTTGCGGATGGCCCGCACGTAGCTCATGAAGTTCAGGGCCAGGGTAGCATCCCAAGCAGCATCATCGACGTCGTCGAAGGAGCGGATGGCCCCCGACCCGACATTGTTCACCAGAATATCAATGCGATTGCCGAAGGCGGCGAGTAACGTGTCCATACCATCGGATACGCCGCGCGCGGTCGAAAGATCTCCGGCCGCGGTGTGCACCGTGACTCCGAGAGCCTTGGCAGCCTCGGCTACCTTTTGCATTTCGGCCTCATCGATATCCAGGATGCCGACGTGCGCACCCTCTTTCGCGAACGCTATAGCCGTGGACCGACCAATTCCGTTCGCACCGCCAGTGATAAACGCGACTTTACCTTTGAGACCAGTTTCCATTGTCTTCCTCCATATGGTCCCGCTTAGATTGAAGCCCCTTCGGCCCCGGTGCGGAAGTCAAAGCCAGCAGTCAGGCCGCCGTCTGCGACGAGGTCTGCACCCAAGATCGCGTGGGCGCCGTCAGACAAAAGGAACAGCGCTGCTCGAGCGACTTCGACCGCCTCCAGGATCTTTCCCTCCGGCTGCCTGTTGGAGCGCGTCGCCAGGAATTTGTCGCCGTCGGTCGCGGATTCGAGGTGGCGCTTGAACAGTCCAGCCATCATAGGGCCGGGGCTGAGGACGTTGATGCGAACACCGGCGCGAGCATGGTCCAGGGCTGCAGTTCGTGCAAGTTGCCTTACCGCAGCTTTGGTTGCGTTGTAGACAGCCAATTGCTGCTCGGCCAAACCTGCATTTACCGATGCTACTGCAACGACTGAGCCCCCTCTCCTCTCCATCAGCGGGATCAACGCGGCCATTGCAAGCGCAGTGCCCGTGACGTTCACGTCCATCGCACGCGCGATAATCTCGGGGGTTGTGTCCGGTATGAAACCTGTGTCGAGGATCGCTGCGGAGGTAACCAGACCTAGCTTCCCGGAGCTCGTGGAATTGATGGCGTCTTTCACCTTTGTCCAGGTGCTCCGGTCGGAAACAGAACCTAGAACCTGGGTGTAGCCTTCACGTTCAGACAATCGGGAGGACGTCAGATCCACTCCGACGACCTTCGATCCACAATCCAGCAGCAAAGTCGCGATCTCGCTCCCAAGCCCGGACGCGGTGCCGGTAACGACGATTAGGTCGGGCAATCCGAAGGTGAGCGTTGGCATTGATGTATATCCTCCAACTTCGAACGGCGATCGGCAAGGCTAAGCGATTCAAGCCTATTCGACGGCGTTGTGCGATCGACCAGTGCTTGAGAGCGCGCTCCTGGAAGAGGAGGCGACTGCCTCTACGTCCTGGACGTAGTCAACTTGGTGCCTCGCTATGCGCATACCCTCCAACTCATCTCGGACTTTCAAATGAGCTGGGTGGGTCGCGTATGCAGCAAGTGCTTCCTTACTGCTGAACTCGGAATACAGGACCACATCGCAGGCATAGGATACCCGGCTGAAATCCACACCGATTTCCAGATGGAGGAGCCCGGGAATGAGGCCCCTGAGGCCCTCGAACCTCAATTTTATTATAGCGGCAGCCTGATCCTTCTCGGTCTCGTTCGCGCCAGCAACGTTCCACATGACGATGTGCTTTATACAGTCGCCAACAGTTCGGTTTTCAATGCTGGGGAGACCCATCCGACCCTCTCAGGCGTGTGACAACTGATTATCGTCAGCAGGAATTGCATTTGCCGTAGAGACGATAAAGACTGCCAACGAGAAAACACCTTCCCGCTGGGCGCAAAAATGGATCGCTGGACCGAACTGGACGTGTTTGTAAGGATCGCGGAGGAAGCGAGCCTAACTCGAGCAGGCGAGACGCTCGGAATGTCTATTTCGAGCGTAAGCCGCAACCTGATGAACTTGGAGACACGCCTCGGCGTTCGCTTGGTCCAGCGATCCACCCGCCAATTGAGCCTCACCAGCGAGGGTGAGCAGTTTTATGAACAGGCACGGGAAATCATCCACAACCTTCTCGATGCTGAAGCAAACGTGTCAGCCAAAGCGGCTAGCCCGAATGGTCGACTGCGGGTCGGAGCCTCTCTTTCATTCTCCTTGCTGCATCTGATGCCTGTCGTACAACAGTTTCGCGATCGATACCCCAACGTCATTATCGATATCGTGTCGTCCAACCGATACTATGACATCGTCGAGAATGGCCTCGATCTCGCAATCAGAACGCGCCGTGTAGAAGCGGACAGTTCCATCACAATCAGACGCCTAGCCGAGACGCGGCGTCTTTTGGCGGCGTCTCCAGCCTACCTGGAGCGTCGTGGCACGCCCCAGCATCCCAGTGATCTGGCCGATCATGATCTCATTCTCTACACACTCGCCGACAACTGGAACCAGTTCAATTTCCGCAAGGGCGCCGACCAACTAAGGATCGACGTGGACGGCATCATCAATGCAAATGATGGCCAGTTGATCTGCGTGGCTGCGCGAAACGGGTTGGGAATTCTGGCCCAGCCAGCCTACATCATACAGGCCGATCTGGACGCCGGGCGTCTCGTCAGGGTTTTGGACGACTGGGACTTGCCCCGCCTTACCATGAACATCGCGTTTCCTACCAAGGTCATGCTTCCAACACGAACCCGCCTGTTCATAGATTTCCTGGTCGAACGCTTCCGCGTCGGCGAATACGAAAAAATTTGGACGAGTTAAGCGTGTGTTGGTGCCTCGGGTCGCACGAACGCCCGGCATTGGCGGCAACTGCCTATGTTCTCTCCAATGCCACCGCGATCCCCTGTCCGACACCGACGCACATGGTAGCAAGGGCTCGCCTGCCGCCCGACAGAGACATCTCGATTGCTGCCGTGCCGGCAATGCGGGCGCCCGACATGCCCAAGGGATGACCCAGTGCGATCGCACCGCCATTGCGGTTAACCCGATCATCATTCAGAGCTACCCCTAGCTCACGAAGCGTCGCCAGACCTTGCGAGGCAAAAGCCTCGTTGAGTTCGATGACGTCGAAATCGTCCGCCACTAACCCCAAACGGCTCATCAACTTCTGAGATGCTGGCGCGGGGCCGATGCCCATGATCCGCGGTGGAACGCCCGCGGTAGCGCCGGCCACGATGCGCGCGATTGGTGCCAGTCCATTCTTTTTGGCGGCGGTCTCGGTTGCGATGATCAAGGCCGCGGCCCCGTCATTTACTCCTGACGAGTTGCCAGCTGTCACGCTGCCACCATTGAAGAGCGGCTTCAGTTTGGAAAGGGTTTCGAAGGTAGTGGCGCGAGGATGTTCGTCGCGGTCGACCATCACAGGGTCGCCCTTGCGCTGGGGAATAACGACAGGCGTGATTTCTCGCGCCAGGCGCCCATTCGACTGAGCATTTGCCGCCTTGTTCTGCGAAGCTACCGCAAACAGGTCTTGATCCTCCCGGCTGATCCCGAAATCGTCCGCAACGTTTTGGCCAGTCTGCGGCATCGAATCGACACCGTAGCGCCCCGCCATCGCTGGATTGACGAAGCGCCAGCCGATCGTCGTGTCGTGGACCTCTGCATGTCGAGAGAATGCCGTTTCTGCTTTGGGCAATACGAACGGCGCCCGCGACATGGACTCAACGCCCCCTGCGATCACAAGGTCTGCTTCACCTGCCTTGATAGCGCGGGCCGCGGTGATCAGAGCATCCATGCCTGAGCCGCATAGGCGGTTCATCGTCGTTCCGGGCACCGTTTCAGGTAGTCCGGCTAGCAGCAACGACATTCTTGCCACGTTGCGATTGTCTTCGCCTGCTTGGTTCGCGCAGCCGAATATCACCTCATCCACCGCTTGCCAGTCGAGGGACCCGTGTCGCTTCATCAGTTCCTTCAGCGGAACAGCTCCGAGGTCGTCAGCTCGCACCGACGAAAGCACGCCGCCGAAGCGGCCGATCGGCGTGCGAATGTAGTCGCAGATAAACGCTTCGCTCATGTCAAACATCCGCAACGATAAGGTCGGCGACCCCGCCGACAACGTGCAATTCAGCGCCGGTCAGCGCCTGCAATTCGTCGATTGAAATGGAGGACAGTTTTTCACGAAGCACGAAGTGCTCGTCCTCGACGTCGATCAATGCCAGGCTGGTGTAGATGCGTGTCACGCACTGGACACCGGTAAGCGGCAGACTGCATCGCTTGACGAGTTTGGCCTTACCATCCTTGGTGATGTGGTCGGTTATCACCGCTACCCGTTTGGCGCCATGGACCAGGTCCATGGCCCCACCGACGGCGGGGACACCTCTTGGCCCGGTCGACCAATTTGCCAGATCGCCATTTTCAGCCACTTCGTAGGCACCGAGAATAGCGACATCCAGATGGCCGCCACGAACCATCGCGAAGCTGTCGGCATGATGGAAGAAGGCGGTCCCTGGGTTCAGTGTCACTGCCTTCTTACCTGCATTGATCAAATCCCAGTCCTCTTGTCCTGCTGCAGGAGCTTCGCCGAAACCCAGGATTCCATTTTCGGTATGAAAGATCGCTTGGCGTCCGGGCGGCTGAAAGCGCGCGACGAGCTCAGGGAGCCCTATGCCGAGGTTCACGTATGCGCCATCAGCTATGTCCTGGGCAGCCCGCCACGCGATCTGGGTGGGGTTCAACTTGTTCATTGGACGGCCTCCGGGTAGACGGCATTTGCCCGGTTAAGCGTCTCCTCCTGCGCCGGCTCCGCAACCTCCACGAGGCCTTGCACAAAAATGCCGGGAGTAACGACGGTCTCCGGATCGATGTCTCCCGGGCGAACAATGCTGGAGACCTGGGCTATTGTGGTCTGGGCTGCCATACACATCAGCGGATTGAAATTTCGCGCGGCTTTGTTGAAGGTGAGGTTGCCAAACGTGTCGCCAAGATGCGCCTTCACCAATGCGAAGTCCGCCTTCAGCCAACGCTCCCTGATGTAGCCGCGTCCCTCGAACTCCTCGACCGGCTTGCCCTTTGCAAGGTCCGTTCCGTATCCTGTTGGCGTGTAGAAGGCCGGGATGCCGGCGCCTCCCGCACGAATACGTTCGGCGAGTGTGCCCTGCGGAACGAGTTCGAGTTCGATCTTGCCGGCCAAATAGAGGTCAGTGAAAACCCGCGGATCGGCCGACCTCGGGAACGAGCAGATCAGTTTAGACACCATTCCCTGTTCGATGAGGGCTGCGAGCCCGACATGCCCGTTGCCAGCGTTGTTGTTCACAACCGTCAAGTTCGTCGGATGGCCGGTTTGCACAAAACGGTCGATCAAAGCGTGGATCAGCTCGATCGGTGCCCCGGACCCTCCGAAGCCGCCGATCATCACCGTCATGCCGTCTTCGATGCCCCTCACCGCTTCGCGCAGAGACGCGATAGTTTTGTCCATACCATCTCCTCTTGGACCGGGCTTGCTCTCGCGAAGGCGAGGGAGGATCGGCCCACACTTTTCAAGCCTGTGGTGGTTCTCCGGCATAGGCCCGGGCGATCAGTTCCCTGATTGGACCGCGCTCCAAGGTGCGCGGATTCCAATACGGATTTGCGAGCGCACGGTCGGTTGCGATATCGATTCCGCTCTGCGGCATGCCGATGTCCGAAAGTGCACGTTTGGCCCCAATCTGTCCGGCGAGGTCATAGAGCGCCATCGCAGGATCGGCCTTCAGGATCGCACGCAAATTGTCGACGACCGTCGGAATGGCAGGAGCGTTGTAGGCTAGCGCATGCGGCAACACGATCGTGTGGGTCTCCGCATGTGGCAGGTCGAAGGTGCCTCCCAAAGTGTGGCAGAGCTTGTGATGCAACGCCATTCCAACCGAGCCAAGACATATGCCACAGAGCCAGGCGCCATACAGCGCTTTCCACCGCGCCTCTGGGTCTTGCGGCCGTAGCGCAATGACCGGCAAAGCGTCAGCGAGAGCACCAATCGCTTCTTTCGCCATCAAGCTGATTACCGGATTGCTTTCCCGGGCATAGAGGGCCTCAACCGCGTGTGCAATCGCGTTCATGCCGCTTGTTCCAGACATAGCGGCGGGAAGTGTCATCGTGAGCTCCACGTCATAGATGACAACCTCTGGCAGGACCTTCGGGCTCGATTGGGTAATCTTCGCACCGTCTTTGGTCTCACCAAGGATCGGGGTCATCTCCGAGCCAGCATAGGTTGTTGGGGCTACGATCTGCGGCAAGTCGGTGCGCAGCGCGATTGCTTTGGCGAGTCCCGTGGTTGAGCCACCTCCAACTGCAACCAACCCGTCGATATTGAGATCGGCCACCGTGCGCATCGCCTCTTCCGTGACCGAAACTGGCGTATGCATTGTTGCTTTTGCATAGACACCAGCAGCCCGTTCCCCGATTGACTCTGAAAGACGTAAGGCATCGGCCTCCTGCGGCGGGGTCGCCAGCACGAGAACGCGTTGCAGGCCCATCCGCTGGACCTCTTCCGGCAGGGTCGAGATCGTGCCGGAGCCGAAGATCACTCGAGCAGGTTGGCCGTTATAGACGAACGTCTTCATTGTCATTCCTTTCGCGTCAGAGGCGGTTGTCCACACGCATCAGAAAGGGATGGATGTTCACGCTCTGCCAGACATTGGCCGAAGCGAATGGATCTGCAGCGTTAAAGGCCTTTACGTCGTCGATAGCGTTGGCCGAGAAAACGAAGAGCGATCCAATCATGGTCACACCGTCCTGCGCGACCAACGGCCCGGAAATCACGGTCGCGACGGAACCGCTCGCAAGGTACGCCTTGTGCGCGTCGTAATTTGCAAGACGCCGCGGAAGTGCATCTGCATGGTCAAGGCAGTGAACGGCAAAGAGCAACTTGTATCTCCCGAGTTTTCGATCGGTCTATGGCGCAGTGTAGCCGCCATCAATGACGAGCTCGGCGCCAGTCATGAAGCTGGATTCGTCACTGGCCAGGAACAATGCGCCGTAGGCGATCTCTTCTGGTCTCCCGAGCCGCTTCATGGGTGTGATATTGACGATGGCCGCCGTGATGCTCGAATCCTGGGCGTCGATCATCGGCGTGCTGATAATCCCCGGGTGGATTGAATTGACGCGTATACCGTCGCCCACATAGGTCAGAGCCGCGTTCTTACTCATATGCCGGACAGCGGCCTTGGACGCGGTATAGGCGGACACGCCTGCCGCTCCGGCAATTCCCCAGATCGACGACGTGTTGATAATTGACCCGCCGCCATTTGCCTTCATGTGAGGGATGACGACCTTCATTCCGTAGAATGGGCCAGTTTGATTGATGGCAATGACTTTGTTCCAGTCCTCGATCGCGATCTCTGCGATCCCCTCGTAGGACAGAACCGTCCCCGCATTGTTGAAAAGGATGTCGATCCTGCCGTCTTCAGCGATGATGGCTTCCACGACGGCAGTCCAATTCTCAAACTCTGTAACGTCGAGCTTGTGTCGAACCACGCTCTTGCCGGTGGGTTCGTCATCGAAACTGAGATCGCATGCGTGGACCTTCGCGCCTTCCCTCTCAAACAGCTCCACAGTAGCCTTGCCTATACCTCGTGCTCCGCCGGTTATGAGTGCCACCTTGTCCCTAAGACGCATCGTCTTTTCTCCCGTGTCGTGCCGTGGACCGTTTCAATTGGCCTTGTCGGCTCCGCTTATTTTGCTGATGAAGAGCGCAACGAGGATGATCCCGCCTGTCGTGGCATTGATCCAATATGCGGGGACTTGGGACAGGACCAACACGTCCTGGATCAGAACAAGGAGAAGCACACCCCCACACGCGCCAGCGATGGTACCGCGCCCGCCGTTCAAACTTACTCCGCCCAAGACAGCGGCTGCGAAGGCATTGAAGATCAGGTTCTGTCCGAGAGATGACGGGATTGACGCAATTCGTCCTGCCTGCAGCAACCCTGCCAGCGCCGCGAGGACGCCGGCTACCACGAATACGCCCATCAGAATTCGCTCCACCGGGATACCTGCGACCCGAGCTGCCTGTGGGTTGCCGCCAACCGCGTAGAGCATCCTCCCGATCCTGTGCCGGGACATGAATACGGTGAGAATGATCAGCAAGCCGACGGCGACCAAGAAGGAGACCGGCGCTCCCAGAGCAGTCGCTTCTCCGGGATATGTCAGAAGCGGAGGCAAATCAGAAAGAGTTTCGCCACGTGTCAGCCCGAGGCTGATGCCGCGCAGCAGGATCAGGGTGGCCAAGGTGGCGATGAAGGCGTTGAACTTGAGATAGACCACCAAGATGCCGTTGAATGCACCGATCACTGCGCCCGTTAGGAAAATTGCGATAAGCGCCAGGAACGGAGAGCCTGCGAGGTTCAGGCCACTACCGCCTGCATCGAGAAGGCAATAGACGCCGACCATAGGCGCTAGCCCAAAAGTGGATTCAAGCGACAAGTCGAACTTGCCGGCGATGAGAACCACGGTCAGGCCCATGGTGAGAATCCCAAGCTCACTGGCCTGCTGCACCACGCCATAAAAATTGTCGTAAGACAGGAAAGACGAGTTCAGCGCGGCGCCGACGATCATGACGACGACCAGGACCGGCAAGATTGCCCATTCCGGCTGGAGCAGATCGCTCAGAACCCTTTTTGGCGCGACCGCGCCTGCGATTGGGTTGTGTGTCATGGTAACTCCGGAGACAGATGGAACCCTTCCATTGCGGACACGAGCTCTTCCTCGCTCATCCCGCTTTTTTCGATGACTTTTCGCCCGCGAACCCAGACTTGGACACGATCGCAGAACGCAAGTTCCTCGGGTTCGTCGCTGACGAGGACAACGGCCAATCCCTCCCGACGGTGCCGTTCGACAATCTCGAGGATGGTGGCCTTCGAGGCGATGTCGACGCCGGCGGTTGGGTGGAAGAGGATCAGCACGGATGGGTTGCTGCTGAGCGCCGACCCCAGCAACACCTTTTGCTGGTTGCCACCACTCAATTCTCCGACGCCTTGCTTGATCGAATGACAGACAATTCCGAGATCTGCGCGATTGTCTTCCGCAAATTTTTTGCGAGCCCGCCGGTCAATGAGAACGCGTTTCGAAAATGCTTTGAGGGACGGTAGAGTGATGTTGTCCTCGATGGACATTGAGCCGACGAGGCCGGTTTTGATGCGATCCTCCGGCAAAAGCGCCATGCCTCGCGCGACCGCTGTCCCAGGATTCCAAGGCTTGGGAACGGTTTTACCGTTCAGCACAATCTCGCCCGACCACCTCGAAACGTGTCCCGCCAATGCGAGCGCCATATGGCGAGAACCTGAGCCAGAATGTCCGGCCAATCCGACGACCTCTCCAGCGCGGAGCGAGAGATCAAGGGCATCCTGGCAAGCGCCCACCTTAACTTGCGCCTTGAGCACTACAGGGGTCTTGGGGGGGAGCGCCGGCCGCGCTACGTGCTCGCTGGCCGTTAAAGCGATGCCGGTCGCCTCATCCCCTACCATGGCTGACACGATCTGGCCAGTAGAGAGCTTTTGCGCGTCTCCATGCAAAACATCGCGACCGTTGCGGAGCACAGTCACGGCGTCACAGACGCGCGGCACCTCATCCAAGTGGTGCGAGATAAAAAGGAAGGTCACCCCTCGCTCTCGAAGTTCATTAACCCGCGTTATAAGCTGATCGATCTCGCTTGTGATAAGCTGAGCAGTCGGTTCATCGAGGATAACGAACCGCGACCCCTGGCTGAGGGCGCGCGCTATCTCCACCATTTGCGCTTCCCCGACGCCGAGGTCTCTGACCTGCGTAGTGGGGAGGATGGGAATGTTCCAGCTCTCCAGGGCCGCTGCAGCTTCCCGGTTCAAGGCGCGCCAGGAAATCATCCGTTTGCCTTGGTAGCGCCCAAGGTAGAGATTCTCGGCGACGCTGAGGTCTGGAACGAGAGTTCGATGCTGATAGACGCAGGCTACCGCCTCGCGCCACGCATTTCGATCGCTCAGCGCCGGCGGCGCTGAGCCATTCAGCAAGAAGGTCCCGGAATCGATCGCCCTCAGGCCCGTGAGGACTGATACGAGGGTAGACTTGCCCGCGCCATTGCGGCCGATCAGGCCATGCGACTCGCCCCGTCTAATCTCGATGGACAACCCATTGAGAGCGGTGGTCCCGCCGAAGCGTTTGACGGCGCCGTCGATCTTGACGATCTGCTCGGACGCCGCCGACGCATTCGAATATTCGGGGCGGGCGGCCATGACTACTTCGCGTTGCCCCAGAGGGTTTTGTCGTCGACATTTGCTTTGGTGATAATCGGCGAGGGCAGTTCGTCGACGAAATACGCGCCGTCCCTCACGACCGTGCTGCCGTGATCGGTCGGGCCTTCTTTCATCGGCTTTCCCTCGAGTGCAGCATTGAGATACTCGACGCCGTGCTTGGCGTAGTCCACGACAGGCTGAGAAATGGTGGCGTCCAGGAAACCCGCGCGAATTGCCTTCAGGGCACCCGAGCCGCCGTCGATGGCAACCATGGCGATGTGTCCCGACTCGCCAGCCGGAACGAGGCGGCCACGGGACTTCAGCGCCGAAGAAACCGGATCATAGTAGAGGGTGTCCGTTGCCAGATAGATGCCGGCGATGTCAGGATTGCCGCTCATGACGGTGAGCGCAACGTTCGCGCTTGTCGGACCGTCCCAGTTGGCGGTCTGTTCAATGATTTTTGCGTCGGAGGCTTTTTTGAACGCCTTGTCGAAGCCGTCCTTGCGATTGCGGCCGTTGGTGGTCGTCAGCGCTCCGGTGATTTGTAGAACAGTGCCTTTCTTGTCGCCCATGGCGGCTTTGAGAGCTTCAGCTGCGCGCGCTCCCATCTCGAGATTGTCGGCACGCACAACGGCGTAAACCTCGCCGGCGGCAGGCTTATCGTCGACGATGACCACCGGAACCTTGCGGCTCTTTGCGTAGTCGAGCGCTGGCTTGATGGCGGCGCGATCCACGACGCCGGCCAGGATCACGTTTGCGCCAGCACTGATCAGGTTGCGGAAATCCGTTACCTGCTGGCTCGCGTCCCTGTTTGCGTTCGTCGTTTGCACGACCTCTCCACCGACCGACGTGGCCCCATCGGTGGCTGCGTTCACCAGAACGGTGAAGAACGGAGTGTTGAGCGTAGGCATTGAGAGGCCGAGCTTCATTTTCTCGGCCGCATAACATTGCGACGCGAATGCAGCCGCTGAGACGAGCAGCGTCGTGGTGAGCATTGATCTGTGCAGCTTATTCACAATCTACCTCCCTTGATGGCTCTAGATTCATGCCATTCCCATCAGGTGGGATAAAGGCGATGGATAGGGAAACAGTGTTGCTCCCAACGCAAAAAGCCCACAGAAAGGCCTGAGGAGTAGGCGGTTAGTGTCGGGCGGCCACTGGCGTCGGCAGTCCCCGGCCACCCCCCGCCACACCGCTTATTGCGAAAACTGCAAAAGTGTTTCTTAAACGCTTCCCTTTCTTTCTAAATTCGGCATGATATTCCCTTGGGCAGGCGGGACGGGGCTGCCAAAATTTCAATGATAGGATGCAACATCGTGGCTCAAGACGTTGAACTCCTGATCTCGTATTTTGCCCTTTCGGGCGACGTTTATCCTCTCGGCCCTGTCGAGATCAGCCCGTTTCCATTCAAGGACAGGGTAGAGGCAGCAGCGCGAGCCGGCTTCAAAGGCTTCGGACTTCACTATGAGGACACGATAGCCACGCAGAGCAAAATTGGCTTTGCCGAGATGAAGCGCATCCTCAACGCAAACGGGATGAAATATCTCGAAATCGAGTTCTTGTTGAACTGGTATCGTAACGACGAGAAGCGGAAGGAGTCGGATAAATTCCGCCGCCAGTTGTTCGATGTCGCCGCAGAGCTCGGTATGCGCGATATCAAGATCGGCCCCGGTTTTCACGAACAGACTGCGGATGTCCCGCTTATGGCGGCTGAGTTCGCAAAACTGTGCCAAGAGGCGGCGGTCTATGGCGCAGATATCGTGTTGGAGATCATGCCTTGGTCGAACGTTCGCACGATCGAGACTGGCCTTGCCATTGTAAGCGAGGCAGACCAACCGAACGGCGGCCTGCTTGTCGACATCTGGCATCTGGCACGCGGGGGATTCCGTTCAGCGATATCCGCAAGATCCCGACCCGCTTTATCAAAGCGGTAGAAGTTGACGACGCCATGAAAGTGCCGCCGGTTGACGACCTTTGGGAAGACACCATCCATCATCGCGAACTCTGCGGTGAGGGAGAGCTCGATGTCCCGGCGTTCTTGCGAGAAATTCGGGCCGCTGGTTACAAAGGCGTCTACGGGACAGAAATCCTGTCGGCACGCCACCGCAAACTGGGCCTCGATGAAATGGCAAAGCGCGTGTTCGACAGCACGATGGCACAATTCGCGGAGCTGTAAATTGCCGGCCTGCGTGATCAACGGGCAGGTTGAAGGTCGTGATGACCTGGGCATGCCCGAGACAGCGTTTCGGCAGCAAGCCAGGCGCGCGCATCACGTGCAAGCATAACTGGACCACGTCGATAGCTTCTGACTGGCTGTTTTCAGCAGGCCGAGCTTGCCGGTATGTGACTGGTAACGCAAGGAGTTTCGCGATGTAGACCCTACCGCTTTCCGCGACGAGCACAAGGTGCCTTCGCGACCAACGGCGCAGGGCTGCCTTCGTGGCTAGCGGCATTCAAGAGGGTGCGGCAGCGCGTCCCGGGTTGATCCGCCGCCTGAGGCAAGCGTCGGGCGGCGCGATGGTCGCGCTGTGCGTCGGCCTCGGCTCTCGCGAAGCACCCTCCTGCTGAACTTTGAATCCGATCGGTTGGGCATCTCTCCGTGTAGGCGGGTGAGCTTGCGGAAGCAGATGGAAGGCCGCGAACCAGCTTCGGTCATTGCACCAGGCGATGTCTCAGCAGGCGCGGCACCACAGTTAGACAAGCGTGAGTTCGACTGACTCGCCGTGAATCAACGCACGGTAAAAGCCATGTCAGCCCAGAATGAAACCCGTTCATGGAAGGAAAACCAGCCCATGGGCCAAGCATCGCCCCGCTTTGCACTCGATCATATGGCGACACCCGGACTTGACGTCAGGGCACTTTTCGCTTTTGCCCGCGACCAGGGCCTGACCGATGTCCAGATCCGCAGCCAGCTGTGCGGTAACGATATTGCACTCGGCATGCCCGCTGCAGACGTCCGGTCTGCCGCCGCCGAGGCGGGCGTTGGGATTATTTCCGTCAATGCCCTGCAGCGCTTCAATGAGTGGACACCCGCCCGCAAGGCCGAGGCGAGCAAGCTCGCCGATTATGCGGCGGCCTGCGGAGCCAAGATGCTCATGTTAGTGCCGGTCAACGACGGCTCATGGCCTGCCAATGGCGAGCGCCGAGGCGATCTCCGCGTCGCCTTGAAGGCGCTCAAGCCGATCCTCCAGTCGCGCGGTCTGATCGGTCTCATCGAGCCGCTGGGCTTCCAAACCTGCTCGCTTCGATCGAAGCACGAAGCGGCTAAGGCCATTGCCGCGATTGATGGCCAGTCAGTCTTCCGCCTCGTGCACGACACGTTCCACCACACGCTCGCCGGGGAGACGTTCTTCTCCTGCGACCTGACCGGTCTTGTGCACATTTCAAGAGTGAACGATCCAATTCACTGGATTTACCCGGATCGCGTCCTAGCCGGTTCCGACAATGGCAGCCAGATCCGGGCCCTGCTTGATGGCGGTTATGGGGCCCTTCTCATTGGCATCCTTTGTCGACGCAACCGACCCGCTGGAGGACCTCGCAGGCTCACTTGCAGCGAGCATTGATCTAGTCCGACACGGACTATTGACGCGAGTGGCGGCGTAAGACGCGGGAGTAAATTAGGCGTGCCTGCGACGCCTTTTGGCGTCCTGCAGAGAAGTCATTCGAGACGCCTCCTGTAACAATACCTCCCGCATCCATATGCTTGCCGGATCGCTGTTGTGAAGGGCGGGCCATTGGACGGCCTCAGTGAACGTGGGTAGTGGCAGCGGCAGTTCGACGATCCGCAGGGGCAAGGTTCTTTCGAAATATTTAACCAGCCGGAAGGGCATGCTCCCTATACGAGCTGTGCCTGAAACCATCGGCGGGATCATGCTGAAGGCCTGCACGACGACCTCGATACGTCTCTTCAGGCCATGCTCAAGCAAGAACCGTTCCTCGATGGAGGGCTTCAGCAGTCGCCCGAACTTGACCGCAACGTGCCTCATCGACATGTATCTCTCGAATGTCAGCTTCCCTGGCAGCTGCTTGTTCGTGGGGCAGCCTACGCATACGAATGTGTCGTCGAACAGCGCCGCTCTTGGATGCGCGCTCGACATGAAAATTCCGCACAAATCAGAAAATCGACGTCGCCGCGCCGGAGAAGCTCATCGGGCTCGTCGTCGAGAGGCAGCAATTCGAAGCTGATGGCGGGTGCTTCGCGTGCAACACGCTCCACGACCTTTTCGAAAAACACAAGTGTGACGAAATCGGAAACAACGATCCTGAAGCGGCGATCGGATTGAGCTGGGTTAAACGGCTCCCAGGAAATAATCGAGCACTGGATTTTCAGGAGTGCACCGCGAACTGCCGGGGCGAGTGTTTCCGCACGCGCTGTTAGAACACGTTCGCGGCCGCTCATCGTAAACAGTTCATCGTTGAAATAATCGCGCAGCCGGGCGACGGCCGCGCTCATGGCCGGCTGACTTAGGTTGATGCTGTTTGCGGCCGCCGAGAGGTTGCGCTGGGTCAGCAGCGCGTCGAGCACGACGAGGAGGTTCAGATCAAGACCCTTGAAGCGCATGGCTTTCAATTATCCATAGCGTGGATGCTCGCGATCTAAACAATCGATTTTACCAAACTTCCATGGCGCTGCATAGACACCTGAGATGCAACCGATCACGCCACTGCACGGCGTAGCCGCTCACTTGGACCTGCTGCGCCGTTTCCTCACGGCTGGCGAGGTTGATTTTTTGGTAGGCGAACTCGGATTGTACACGGTGCATCCGGATCTTGAGAGACTCGGAATGAGCCATTCTATCCGCGTCATGCGCCCGGTGCTGCAGCAGTTCGGCATTCCATTCGCCTTCGGCACGGTTCGGCACGCGCCGCGGAACCATCTTGAGAGGTTCTGCACAGACGGCGTAGTGCCGGGCGTCTGCGTCGCCACACATGATCGCGACCGCCACTGCGGTCGAGATTGCGATCAGGCACTTGTCCGCTTGCACCCGGTCGGCCCTCAAATCCACCCCGCGATCCGCGTCAATTTCGATCCTTTGCACCGAAACTGGCGCACTCGCCGTGCCCGTAAGCGGCAAGTAGCAACTGCGATAGATAGGCTGAGGTCTGATGCTTGATCACATAACAGTCGGAGCGGAGGCACGCGGCTCGCGCCGAGCAGGAGTAAACAACCGAGACCTAAGCTTTGATTTCGCCAAAGGTATACTCATTACTTTGGTGATAATTGGGCACCTATTGCAATATTGTATTTACCGCGGCACTGACGCCTTTTGGCTGTCGCCGTATTACAAGTCGATATACATATTTCACATGCCTCTCTTTATGGCGATAAGCGGCTATCTCTCTTCCAGGGCAATTTTGCGAAAACCGTTCATTCAAGCGGTCAGCGATCGAGCAACCCAGTTACTGCTGCCAATGCTTTTCTGGTGTGCGTTGATTTGGACGCTAAAGTCCACCGTGATGGTTCCGCCGAAGAGTGTAACTGATGGATTCTTGGGACTGTTAACCGAGGTCATTGGAACATACTGGTTCATATGGGCTGCGTTTATTTCGTTCATCCTGGTTAAGTTTTTTACAACTTTCAATCGTCTATCGATGTGGATCATAGGCGCATCTGCAATTGCGATCGCAATCGCCCCCATCACATCATCGATAATCCCGTCGATAAGATACACTTACCCATTTTATTGTCTTGGGTTCTTTTTTGCTCAATCTAAAGGCTGGCAGGAGAGTATCATCTGGGCGAATAAATCAATTTTCTTATTTTTACTCTCGATAGCAGCTCTCATATGCCTCCTATGGTGGGATAAGCAGACCTACGCCTTCAACAATCACGTGTTCATCAATGATGAACTGTCAGCTAAGCAAGTATTGCTGATGTTTTCCGGCTCTGTGTCGGCTTCTGGAGTGGCAGTGCAGCTTATGTTTCAATGCTGGAGAAATGTCCATTCGACCAGAATAGCTCGCTTTGTCGCGGTCGAGCTTGGTCAGAGCACGCTGCTGCTTTATCTGGTTCAGGGTGCCGTGTTTCGCCTCACGGATTTTATACAGTTTGGGGAAGCCTGGAATCTCACGACCAGAATCGCGTTCGCAGGTGTTCTTGGAGTGGCCATCGTCCTGATCGCGATGGCAATTCGAAAGATTGCGCGCGACCTTGGATATGTGTCGCGCACCGTTGTCGGAGCGACGCCACGCCCAAGTCTGCTCAAACCTCAATCTGTAAGCAACTAGCCACGTGAAAAATTCTTTTCATCGCTCCGGACCTATCCGATCAACTGTTGTTCATGTCGGCCATTCGCTCATCTGCCGCGAAATCGGCATGAACACGACGAGCACGTCCTCCACACGCGTGGGCGGCAGGTCGAGATACAACACCTCTGAGTTGGACCGTACGCGAACGCACACGATGGTCGCGATGACAAGCAACCACGTTACGGACGGATAGGGCATGCGTTTCAAAGGCCTTGATCTGAACCTCCTCGTCGTGCTCGATGCGCTGCTGACCGAGCGCAACCTTACGGCGGCGGCAAACAGCATCAACCTTAGTCAGCCGGCCATGAGCGCCGCCGTCGGCCGGCTGCGTAATTACTTCAACGATGAACTGTTTACGATGAGCGGCCGCGAACGGGTTCTAACCCCACGTGCGGAAACACTCGCCCCCGCGGTTCGCGGCGCACTCCTGCACATCCAGTGCTCGATTATTTCTTGGGAGCCGTTTAAACCGGCTCAATCCGATCGCCGCTTCCGGATCACGGCATCGGATTTCGTCACACTCGTGTTTTTTGAAAAGGTCGTGGAGCGTGTTGCACGCGAAGCACCCGCCGTCAGCTTCGAATTGCTGCCGCTCGACGACGATCCGGATGACCTTCTCCGGCGCGGTGACGTCGATTTCCTGATCCTTCCGGAATTGTTCATGTCGAGCGCGCATCCAAGAGCGCCGCTGTTCGACGAAAGATTCGTGTGCGTAGGCTGCCCCACGAACAAGCAGCTGCCGGGGCAGATTACATTCGAGAGGTACGTGTCGATGAGGCATGTTGCCTTCAGGCTCGGCCGTGCGCAGATGCCCTCCATCGAGGAACGGTTTTTGCTTGAGCATGGCCTGAAGAGACGTGTGGAGATCATCGTGCAGGCCTTCAGCATGATCCCGCCGATGGTCTCAGGCACATCTCGTATAGCGTCCATACCATTCCGGCTGGTTCAGCATTTCAAAAAGACTTTCCCCCTGCGGATCGTCGAACTTCCGCGGCCACTACCCACATTCACCGAGGCCGTCCAGTGGCCCACCCTTCACAACAGCGATCCGGCAAGCACCTGGATGCGGCAGATAATGTTGCAGGAGGCATCCCGCATGTGAAGTCGCGGGCGCTCCTGGTCTAAGTCCAGATGGTACTCAGCGCCTCGTAGGGTGCAAACGACCCGCAAAAACCGGGTCTGACTGAGATTCGATGATTTTGCATGACCAGGTGTGGTGCTGATTTCCCGACGCTGCAGCCGGGTGCTTCCCGAAAGATCAGGCGGCGATTGAGATACCGCCGTTAGCAGAGACCAAGCCTGCAACCGCCAAAAATCGTGCGTAGGATCGGACCGCGCGGCTGATGTGTTTGCATCTTCCCCGCACTGCACTGACGGCCTCTTTCAAGCGGTCTAGGGTTCGCGCTTCGGGCCAAGCAAGAACACCGTCAAGGCGGCGAGGAACGAGGCTACGGCGCTGTAGGCAAAAACACTGGCCACTCCGGCAGTGTCCACGAGCAGTCCGCCGAAAGCCGCGCCGGCTGCGATGGCCACTTGGAACGTTGCGGCCATCAGCCCACCGGCGTTCTCCGCCTGCTCGGGAGCAGCGCGCAGCACCATCCATGTCTGCAGTCCCACCGGCACCGCGCCGAAGGCGAAGCCCCATACTGCAACCGCAATCGCCGCGGTCCAGGCCCATGCTCCCAGCGTAAGCAGCGAGACAGCGGCCGTCGTTATGATCAGGGGCGCCAGGGCCGCGACTGCCTTGAGGCTGTGCTCGGCCAAGAATCCGCCGGCTAGATTGCCGAAGAAGCCGCCGATGCCAAAGGCGAGCAACACGAGCGAGATTGTCTCGATATCGAGCGCGGGAACATCCTCAAGGAAGGCGCGGATATAGGTGAAGGCGGCAAAGTGCCCGGAAGCGGCCAGCAGGACCACCAAAATCGCGACTTTGATGGTCGGGGTCCTGGCCACATCCAGCAGACTGCGAAAGCTGGCCGCTCCAATCGGAGGCAGCCTCGGAAGCGTCACGAGTTGCACTACCAGTGTAGCGGCGCCTGCGACTGCAGCGAGCATGAAGCCGCTTCGCCATCCCCAGATGTCGCCGACATAGGCGCCAATTGGAGCCGCGCAAACGTTAGCGACGGTAACGCCGGTGAGAATAATCGACATGGCTCGCGGCAGGAGGTCACTTGGAACGAGCCGCATCGCCAGCGCTGCCGACATCGACCAGAAGCCTCCAATCGCTATTCCGAGCACGACGCGGGCAGTCAGGAGAACCGGCAGCGACCCCGCTACGGCCGACAGAACGTTCGACAGGATCAGCAGCAGCGTCATCGCCCACATGACGATCCTGCGGTCCAGGCGATTTGTGATGATGGCCATCATCGGCGCCGCGACGGCACCGACGATTGCAGTCGCTGTCAGCGCCTGTCCAGCTGCACCCTCGGTGATACCGAGATCATGCGCGAGCGGCGTCAGCACGCTGGCAGGCAGAAACTCTGCCGTCACAAGCCCGAAGGTGCCCAAGGCAAGCGAAATGACCGCACCCCATGCGGGGCCCGCCCGTTGATTTGGCTGTTCCGGGTCATGCAGAACGCCGCCCATGAAGCCTGTCGCCGAATCGGTCATGAACAGGGTCTCCAGTTTCGACGTGCTGCAACATCGGCGAGGCTGCGCTCCCGCATTGACGCCAGAAGGGCCTTCCGCTCGGGCGTTGCACGCAGGGGGTGTTCATCGCTTCGCGATACGCAAACGTTCGGCGCAAATGTGCACGGTCCTTGGGCGCTCGCGTTTTGCCATGGTTCTGTTGTTCTACGTGCGTTGATGGGCTCTAACGGGTGACAGCAAGCGCCATGCCATTTCGCTTGGAGGCACCGAATCGGACTGTCTTTGCCGAATTCCTGTTGGCTTGAGCAGGGCTGCGGTGCCTTGACCTAGACCGAGTGCGCCGCACATCGATTTCGTCACCCGAACCGATCAAAAGAGCGTATTGGCCGGGCACCGGCTCGGGAAGGCACCGAGCCCGATGCATTGCCGCACGCCGCCCTGCATCGACCGCGTAAGGCTTTGTCTCTAGCGGGCAATTGCGTCCGAAGGCCGCCGATCTTGGAGGACGCGGGCATCGCACCTCTACCATCGCGTTGTTGCTGCTCCCGCTATCGAGGAGGGTCTTTGACGCCTCCCCCCATCAGCACCGCGCGCGCCGGTTTGCCCGCGGCTCGGCCGTGCGCCTATCCGGAAACGTTGTTGTGTCCCAAGGCGGACGAGAATGTCGCAAGAGCGACCAAAAGATCGCCACGGCCGGTCTGCCCGTACGGGGGCATGAAAGGCAAATGACACGGCAATCACTTCCTCGACAATTTTGTCAGTGAAGACGTCAGCAGTGCTTCATAAAGCTCAGCCGTGATTGGCCAACGATTAGACGGCGTGGCGCTGTCGAATTCTGACGCGAAACACCGCGACGAGAGCCTTGATGCCCTATCGCCACGGGCATGTGACGCTGCCCGATGCTACAGCATGTATGCGCCAAACCGGGCGCGATCGTCCCCGTAGACCCAGCCAGCGCTATTGACGACGGGAGCGGCGACTAACCTGTCTTAGTCAACAGCAACCCATTGCTCCAAACGTGGTCCACGCATCCCCACTCGCACGCCGCCGCGGCATCCGGAAAGAACCCACGTCCGTTAAGGTTGGCACTGGTGTTGCAGAGCAGCGGAATGCCGGTGAGTTGTTCATATTTCTCCAGGAGCTCTGCAATAGGGTGATCAGATTTTCTAGACACTGTCTGTAATCGTGCCGTCCCGTCTAAATGAACGACTGCCGGGATTTTCTCTTTCCACTCCGAACGTGTTCGGTGATCGAACAGCATGTAAGGATCCGGCGTGCCAGGTTCGAATATCTCATGTGCACGATCCTCCAAGCATATTGGCGCTACCGGCCGGAAGTGCTCTCGACGTTTCACTTTATTGAGGTGGTCCTTCATTTGCGGCGAAGTCGCGGCTGCCAGGATGCTTCTGCCTCCCAAGGCTCGTGGACCAAGCTCTGCACGGCCGGTGAGGAAAACGACGGGCTTGCCGTCGGCGAGCACGCTGGCCAGTTCTGCCACGCTGCATGGAGCAGCCTGCCATCCCGGAGGCACAGGGCCATCCTTAATGTTTGGTCCGCTGTAGACCGACCAATCGAGGTGAACGAGGCCTTTGTCGGCAGACAGCGCGCAGCAAGCAGCACCGATCGCCGACCCGCTGTCGTTTGGAAACGGAGGCACCCAAACTGTGTCGAACAAACCGCTCGCCCGAAGTGCGCTGTTCCATTTGATATTCAGCCCGCATCCGCCGGCGATGCACAGGTTTCGCGTTCCGGCAACCGAGAGCCCACGCAGCGCGATTGCCATCTCGCGAACGAGAAGACGCTCGAGAAAGGCATGAAACGAAGCAAGTATGTCCTCAGGTGTCTCGGCGACCAGCCGTGACTCGGCTGCATCGAAGAAATCATGCACGGCCGTGAGTAATGCGTCTTCGGAGCGGCTGTTGTTTCTATATTCAATTGCACGCTTCGTGTCACCAGCGAAATGTTGGTCGTAAAGCTCCCCAAATACTGTCTCGATCTTTTCGTTGACAGATCCGAGCGCGATATAGGCCATCAGCTTGCCGGCAATATCCAGATTCCAGCCGGTCCTCGTTTCCTGCCTGTAAGGACCGAAGTGTTGGCCCGCGGCGGCATAGGCATGACCCATCATCGGAAACAGGCATTCGATAAACCGCACTCCGCTTGGTTCCACGTAGTAAAGCCGCGGAAAGATGAAGCCGTCCCATACCAGGCAAAGGGCAGGTTCTTTGGCTTTAGCGAATGGGCTGGTGCAGTATGCGGAAGCTACGTGGCCAAGGACATGCGGATAACTTTCATAAGAAAATACTCCGCCGCCCAGCACGAGGCCTGAGCCGTGACAAGCTGTCAGGGGACTTTTAGGATCCCGCTCCATATATGGTGCCCCGTTGAGAGTGACCGGCGTGCCCTCACTAACAACCTGGAATTGCGACTCGATCTCACCGTCCCAGCCATCGATGACGAACCGATCAACATCGCGCGGATCCAGGCCATGTTCCGCTAAGGCGGCAACAATCGTTTCAAGACGATCGATCGATTGATATCGTGGATTATTGTCGAGTTTCTCCTGCTCGATGCAAAAGACCAATCGGCCGTCCTCGACGACAGCGATTGCCCCGTCGTGCGTGAGCTTGATGCCGCAAATTCGCATTATGGATCCATGTCAAAGTTAGCTGTGGAACAACTTAGAACAGCCGAGGAAACGTGAGATGGAAAGCACGGAACATAGGCTTTCAAGCAATGCGCTATGCAATATGAGGCCCCATCGGTAAACTTGATTGTTTGGATATATTGCATCCATGCTGTGAATATGCGTGCCATGTCCACGGGCGACTGGCCCGGTTGATGCACGACGATGAGCGAAAGCTGGATGATCAATAAGTGGCCAATACCGCCGGCGAGTATGGGCAAAAGGTGCGTGGCCGTTCCTCTCTTCGGGGTCGGCCGCCGCACAACCGTGCGGTGATGAAGCACTCCGATGTCCTTGGCGGGCTCGACTACCTCGCGGCGGATTATCACCGGCACGACTTCTCCAGGCACGTCCACAACGAGTATCTGGTAGGCCTGATCGAGCGGGGCGTCCATGACGTCTGGTGCCGGGGCGAGACGTGGCACGCCGGCAGCGGCACCATCGCGACCTTCGCGCCCGGCGAACCGCATTTCGGGGGTGCCGGTGACGATCTTGGCTGGAGTCAGAAGATCTTCTACCTACCCGAAGGCCTTGTCAGGCAGGTGCTTGAGGACAGCGGCCAAACCGAACCCGGAACGATCGACTTCAAGAGCCCGTTCCAGGAGAATGCCGCAGTTGCGCGCGGCCTCAGCGCGCTTTGGCGCCAGCTTGAACATCAGCACAGCTCGGCACTGGAGATAGAGGAGCATCTGATCCGTTGCCTGCCCTACATCTTCGCACAGGTCGGCAGGTCGCGCGTTGCTGAGCGCAAATCCGTGCCACCCAGATTCCGCGACGTGCGCGACTTCATCCATGCCCACTCCGATGAAGTCCTGCAGCTCGCCGCCCTTGCCGCCCTCGCCGGATGCTCCAAAGCGACGCTGATCGACGGCTTCAAGGCCCATTTCGGGGTGCCTCCCACCCGCTACCTGATCCAGGTCCGCATCGACGAGGCGCGACGGCTGCTGAGGCGAGGTCAGAACGTCGCCGAGGTAGCCGTGGCGGTCGGGTTCGCAGACCAGAGCCACCTGACCCGACAGTTCAAGGCCGTATTGGGGGTGACGCCGGCACGTTACCTCTCAATTTGAATATCGTTCAATAAAGCGCTCGGCGACCCGTCTAACTTGGACGCTCAATGGATGAAACGAGCGTCAAGACCATGAGCGACAGCAAGCAGACCCGCCCTCGCGGCTTCACCAGCGACAACATCGCCGGAGCCTCCCCTGAGGTTATCGCAGCAATCACGGCGTGCGCTTCGGGTCAGGCGCTTCCCTACGGCAATGATGAGCTGACGCACACGGTCGAGCGCCAGCTCGCCGCAATGTTCGAGCATGAGGTCGACGTGTTCCTGGTCTCGACGGGGTCTGCGGCGAACGCACTGGCGCTCGCGGCGATTACGCCGCCATGGGGCAGCATCCTCTCGCACGCCGATGCACACATCCACCGCGACGAGTGCGGCGCGCCGGAGTTCTATACTGCGGGAGCAAAGTTGGTGCAGCTCCCGGGTGAGGCCGGCAAAATCGACATCGACGCCTTGGCGGCCAGTACCACGCGCATGGTGGGCGACGTCCACTCGGTCCAGCCATCCAGCGTCAGCATCACGCAGGCGACCGAGGTCGGATCGGTCTACGCTCTTGATGAGATCAAGGCGATCGGCCATATCTGCCGGTCGGCGAACCTGCCGCTCCACATGGACGGTGCCCGCTTCGCCAATGCTCTCGTCACTCTCGGCTGCTCGCCGGCCGAGATGACTTGGAAAGCCGGCGTCGACCTTTTGTCGTTTGGCGCCACGAAGAATGGAACATTTGGGGTCGATGCGGTCGTCTCGTTCCGCAAAGATCTCGCGAGCACGATCGCCTTTCGGCGAAAGCGGGCCGGCCAGTTGAGTTCCAAGATGCGCTTCATGGCGGCGCAAATGGACGGTTATCTGAGAGATGGTGTCTGGCTTCGCAACGCGGCCCATGCCAATGCGATGGCGTCGGAGCTCGCGCAGGGGTTGGCTCCCCTGCCGGCTGTAAAGATCCAGCAGCGTCCCGACGCCAATATATTGTTCTGCCGGCTTCCCATGCCCCTGATCCGGGGGCTGCTCGACATGGGATTCTGCTTCTACCATGATCGCTGGCAGTCCGGAATCGTGAGGTTCGTCACCTCTTTCGCGACGACCGGGGCCGACGTGTCCGACTTGATCGGCGCGGCGACCAGTCTCTGCGCACCAATCGGCCCGGCTCGTGTTCCGGCGGCGCCGAATGAGTGTGGTTGAAGGCTAGGCCACCGGCGCCGGACGCGGCGCCGGGCGCCATATGGCAGGCGGCCCAGTCGGCCGCTTGGGCAAGATTACCGGACAGCGGCTTGTCAACTACTGTTTGTTCATTACCGCACCGACGGCGGTCCTTTCGAACCGACCGAGGAACACCGCCAGGGCCGCAAGAGAAGGAGAAAATGCCGCAGGCTAAATCGCCAGGCGCGCCTCATCGCCCGAAACTCAGCCCCGAACCAGTCCGGGCGTGCTCAGGATCACGTCGCGAACCGCCTCATAGTAGCCGACATAACCGGTGCAACGACAAATGTGCTGCGCAAGCGCCTGCTCGATCGTGCGTTCGACTTCGGCCCTGCGGATCGGCTTCCTCATTAGATGCTCAACCAGCACGGTTGCACCAGTGACAAAACCCGGCGTGCAATAGCCGCACTGGAACGAAAAATGTTCGACGAAGGCCTGCTGAATCGCGGAGAGCCGGATGACATCGCCATTCGCGCCGCGTTCGGCATGCGCTTCGATGGTGCGGACGGACTTGCCCTCGAACAAATGCGCGCCGGTGATGCAGGTCCGGATCTCGCGGGAACTTCCGTCCGGCCCATCGAGAATGATCGCGCAGGCGTGGCACATGCCTTCCCCGCAGCCGAGCCGCGAGCCTGTAAGGTTCAGATATTCGTGCAGGAAGTCGATCATCATCAGATCGTCCGGCACATCGACCGGGCCGACCTTGCGATTGTTGACGATCATGGAGAGTGGTCGCGTGGCGAGGCTCACAGCAGGGCCTCCAGGATCTTCTCGGGCGTGATCGGTGTCTGATAGAAGCGCTTGCCGATGGCATGGTTTAGGGCGTTAGCAACCGCCGGAACGATCGCAATCATCACGACCTCGGCCATGCCCTTCGGCGGATCGGTTTCAGATAGTGGCGGCAGCACCTCCGACGTCTGCGTCCAGACCGCGACATCGGTCGCTTGCGGCAGGCGATAGCGGTTCCAGTTCCAGGTGCCGTCACCGGGGCCGTCCTCATAGAGCGGCAACTCCTCGAGCAAGGCATGGCCGACTCCCATCGCGAGGCCGCCCTGGATCTGGCCGGAGACGAGTTCCGGTACGATTTGAGTGCCGCATTCAAGGATAGAATGATGTGATAGGAGCTTCACGTCGCCCGAGGAGGTGTCGACGGCGACCTCTGCGATCGTCGCCATGCCAGTATAACAGGTGCCGGCACCGTTCTGGCACTGCGGCGGATAGAAGACCTGGCGCCGGTCGAGAAAATGGAACCCGCCCGAGGTCATCAGCGCCTTCAACTCGGCTGGCGCGCTTCGGCCATAGCAGACCGAAAGCGCATCGACCGGCAACCGGACGGCGCCGACGTTCGGCACGTCGAACACCGCCTCGGCCCATTGCCAGCGATTGAAGACATGGACGCTGACCCCGGTGACCAGACCGAGCTTGTGCGCCACTGCCGCGAGCTGATCCAGTCCAAGCGGCTCCATTCCATCTGCCGTCAATTTGCCGTCGAGGACTCGCGCATCGGCGATATCGATCGCGAGCGGACGCGCCTGCCCGCCACCCGGCCCGCCCGACCAGAGCGCGATTGCCGCCGGCCAGAGCGACAGGCGCAGCAGTGCGCGGGCCGCCGTGCGCGTTGCGTGGCCGATGAAACACGCGCTGCTGGAGGCGCTCATCGGTGAAATGAATGAGGGCGTCCAGCGCGGGTTCTGCGCCAGCGCGTCCTCCTCGTCCTGTGGCGTCGTATAGGGCTCCTCGGTAGAAACGAGCGGCATTTCCGGCCACTCGACCACGCCGAAGGCGCAGTCGTCCGGCACCTGGCCGATGATGTCGGCGACCATGACCGCCTGCGACGTGGTCAGGCCCGTACCGATGTCGTTGCCGTTCTGCCGCATGGTGAGCTGGCCGGACGGATCGAGCGACAGCGTGGTCACCGCTGCGTCCGCTCTGGTCCCGTAATCCTTCTGCACCTGCGCGAAACCGACGCCATAGCGCTTGCCCGGATTGGCGGTGTCGAACGCCGTTTTCTTCGCGGCGCGACCCTTCCAGAGCGGATGGGCACGGGCCCGTTCCAGGATTTCCTCCGTCCTCAGGACCCCGCCGGGACGGGCGCCCTGCGAGTTCTTCATGCCAGTCTTGAACGCATTCTTGAGGCGAAGCTCGATCGGATCGATGCCGAGCAGTTCGGCCGCCTCGTCGACCATCATCTCGGTCGCTGCCAAGGTCTGGAGCGCGCCGTATCCACGCGTCGAGCCGGCGTCAACGGCGCGCGAGGCCCGGACCTCGACAGAGAAATCGCTCTTAGGCACGTAGTAGATACTGCGCGCCGCGTTGGCGCCGACATTGCCGACATCGGGCGAGACATTGCGCCGCCCGCCGGCGTCCATGCGATAGCTCCCCTTCATGATGCGAAAGGCGTGCGTGGAGCGATCGACGACCAGCGTGTTCTCCATCCAGAAGGCATGGCGCTTCAACCCCATCTGGAACTGCTCGAACCGATCGTTGGCAAGACGCACCGGCCGCCCGTCGCCATAGAGGCCTGCCAGGACGGCGTAGTGAGGGAAGATCGAATGGTTTTTAGTGCCGTACCCGACCGTATGGCCGATCGAAAGATCGAGCGCCTTCACTGCGAACCGCGATTTCGACAGCATTTCAAGCGTCGAGGTCGCCACCTCGTAAGGCGATTGGGTCGCGAGGATTGCGTGCAACGTCGAACTGCCCGGCTCGAACCAGATATTGCCGTTGTCGGCTTCCATCGCCGAGGCGTCGATCGATTGCGAGAAATAACTTCGCTTCAGGATCAACGCGTCGGCGCCGGTGGCCGCGATCTCGCGCTCGATCTCGCCAGCCGCCCACATGGCACGGGCCTCGGCATCACCGCTCTGATCCGGCTTCGGCCAGACGACCTGATCTCCGTCGAAATCGCCGTAGATCGTCGTGCCTTTTTCGAGTGGAGCAAAAATGTTGGCATCGTCCGATGTCGCGCCGACGATGCGCACGACACGGCCGGCGCCGTAATGCGGCGGCGTGCAGTATCCGCCGACCGCGCCCCAGCGCACGACCCCCTCGGCGACACGGACCAGCCGCTTCGCGGCGTCGAATCGCGCGAAATCCTTGTAGATCAAGAGCGCAACGGGCTGACCGAGCAGACGCGGCGTGCATCCCTTTGTCACCAGGAACATGTCGCCGTAAAAGCCCGGGGCCGCTGTTTCCGGCGGCACAAGGCCATCGCGGACAAGGTCTTCGCCAAGCACGAGCCGGTCGGGCTTGAGATCCTCGCCGAGCAATGAGAGGTCCAGTCCGTCGAACGGAGCGTTGGCCCGAGTTCCACGAATAAGGAAAGCATGGCTCTGTTCCTGCGGCCAGCCGGCCACGTCGCGGGCTCGAAAATCGCGGGTGAAAGTCTTGTCGCCGGTGACCTTGGCTACGGCGTCGATCCGGAAGCGCGGCCGACCAGCCGGTCCGATCCAGTTCGGCAAACCGTCCGACCGATTGGCAATGAGCGCCGCCGCAGGCCGACCCAGAAACCCGATCTTGACCGATATCCCCGCGCCGGCAGCCGCCGCTATGAACTGGCGCCGCGAAAACCTGCCGTTCATGTCGTCTTCCCGAACGGCCCAGAGCCCGACCTCACACTCGGCCGGCTCGCCTCCCGGCGTCGCTGAAAAACGAAACAGTCCCGCCAGATCATGAAAATCGCGAGAATTCCTTTGTACAAGTCAGCACCATTGAGCCGCCTAACTTCCGCTTCTGATCCGAACGTTCTGGCAGACATTGTCCTCTGTCTAGTTCGATGCGTTCGAGCCAAGCCGGCTGGCTTACGGTGGTGTGTCGCTCTTCAGCCCGCGGAATCGACATTGCGAGTTTTTTCCTTCTGCATCGGACCACCGTGATCGGCCAGTCTTATTCGCACAGCCTATACTTGCCTTTTCGCCGCCGACCTGCATTAGGCGTCGCAACTGTATTCAAGCTGGGGCTCAGCCTTTCCCACGTGAAAACACGCTCTGCTCGCTCTTGAGGAAGGCCGGTTTGTATGGTCGACTTCGTAATGATATTAGTCCTGCTTCCATCTGTTCCTGTGTCTGGCCGCCAGACAAATCGACAGCGCGACCGATGGCGGCATTCGGCCATCGGTGTGTCGCTGTTGCCTGCAACGTTTGAGGATCATCTGTTGCAGGAAGCTTGCCAAAGGAAAAAGCTTTCAATTACAACATTGTGAGTCGCCCTATGTCCGACGGACCTCTGACTTTGTTGCAAAGCCGACAGACCTACTCGAGACATCTGGCGTGATGGCTAGTGTGGACGTTGGGCTTGGCGTCGCGCAGAAATGTCGGTGGCGAGAGCGCGCGAATGTCGCTCGCACGGTAAGCTAAAGCGTCTTTGAGCCGTGCCAGGCAACCAACGCAACAGGTTTGGCTGGCTCCGGTTGATGGTCACAGCCGTTGACGTACCCGGCCTCTTCATGCTGCTCGATGTTCAGCGCCGCAGGCCTCGAGGTTTTCGCCCGCTTCCACGTCAGCGGCCCCAGATATCGGCCGAAGCCGTGGTCAAGCGGACGTTTTCATCGCCACTGCGTGGGCAATCGCGCGCAATGGTGATTGCGGTGACGCTCACGGCTTGCTCACAGCTCTCTGCTCGCGCATGAACATTGCCCGCGCGGCGAAACGGCCGGGAGCGGCTGGCCAACTCGCGCCGCACTCCTCAACCACCCCGCTTCGCCCCTCGCCGACAATCCGCAAGTTCCTGAAGGCCGCCAAAGGGGTCGAATTCGCAGCGGTCGACTTCACGCCGTTGGCACTGCTCAGCGCCCGCGCGCCTGAAGGCGCGCGTCGGGTGCTCGTGAACCGAGCCCGCTTTTTCTTCGGCAAGCTCAGGCGGTCTCGGCCATGCGGCTTCGCCCCCTGGCGCGGGCAGCCTCTCGGCTGCTGACGGTCGCCGGCCCATGGGCCGGCGTCGTTTCTTGTACTGGCCTTCCCCGGTGGCGCGCGGTGGGCGGCACTCCCTTCTAGGCCCGCCGCGGCGTCCCGCAACCCTTCGCTTGACGCTTCGGGTCCTCCTCTTCGTTCCGGTCCTTCGGATGCGGCCCGCCTTGGACGTCGGGCCTTTCCGGTCGCTTTCGCCGCCCACCCCGCTCACATGGGGACTTTGTCGTCAAGGCTGTCTTCGCATATCTACCTCAATGCGTTGTGATCCTAGGTCCGAGCCTGTCGTCTTGGCGCGGTGATAACACCGGTCCAAACTCACATACGGTCGCTGCGCTGTGGCAGCTGCACCAACATCCCGCTTTCGTCGGTAAGGCTCAGGGGAACGCGACCAATCTTCCGGACGGCATTTTAGGCCAAGTGGGGTGGGAGGTTCGTTCGCCCAGGATCAGCCGGGAGCGATCAATCCCGGCGGATGGAAAAGAGTACGTTGATCATGCCGGCTTCATGACAGCGCCCTCAATGACAGCACCATGATGAACATACTTCCATAGCGCGATCAGAAGTTTTCTCGCGAGCGCAATAATGGCCGGCTTCCGGCGCCTGCCACCGTCGAGCGCGACCCTCTCCTGGAACCATTGTGCTAAAGCCGATCGAGGTTGATGCAAAAGCCAGAACCACGACAATTGCACCATCACGGTCCTCAGCCTCGGATTGCCCGCTTTCGATACGCCCTGTTCCCGGCTGATCGATCCGCTTTGCCACGGTGTCGGCGTCAGACCGGCATAGGAGGCAAGCTGCCTTCGATTCGCAAATTCGCGATACAGACCCTCGGACCAAAGCACCTCGGCAAAGTCCGCTCCCACGCCGCGCAGTTGCTTGAGCATCGACATTCCATTGGCGACTTTTGATGGGTCGCATTCATTGCGAGCCACTTCGTCACGCGCTGCTTCCACGTCCTTGATTTGCCGAAGCACGAGCTCGATCCGGTCCAGTGCACGGACAATCTCCGCTTTGAGATTAGACGGTAGTTCACGACCGTCTCCGGTCCTAAGTTCTTCCAGTCGAGTGCGGCGGTCCCGCTTCAGCGGCTCAAATCCAACGATGCCCTGCGAGAACAAGAGCCCCTTGACCCGATTCACGATCTTGATCCGCTCCGCGATGAGAGCGCGTCGCTCACGGCTGTTGCGCTTTCGGTCCTCTTGCTCGGGCGATGGCGGAACGACCATGGCGCATACCCGCGGCTCGCCGCGCTTGTAGGCAAGCAGGGCGCGAAGGAGGGTCTCGCCATCCAGCTTGTCCGTCTTCGCCCGGCGCTTCCTGCGTGACGTGGCAATGGATGCTGCATCAACCACATGGCTTTCGATACCGTCACGCTCAAGGATCCGATGTATCCAGAAGCCGTCCAGGCCAGCCTCCTGGATTGCGATCATCGGCACGTCACGGCCCGTTCTGCGCCGAACCGTCGACTTCAACTGGCTGATAAGGTCGAACAATCCGGCCGTATCGCCTGCCTTGACGACGCGCTTTGACATCTTCTCTCCGTTGCACGGCAACAAGCTTGTCACCAACCAGCTCGAGCGACTGAGTTCCAGGGACAGGAAGATAGCGCCGAGTGTCGTATGGACCGCATCGGTTTCAATCTCAGTCACGTTTTCAGCTTTCATGTGTTCTATCCCTCCAAGTTGTTCATGAGCAATACGCCGGCCAAAGCGAGTTGATCGCAGCTGCAGTCATCGCTTCGCGATGTGGTTTTGGTTGTTGCCTGCCCCCGCTCGCGGGGTGGGCGACGCTCCTTTCTAGGCCCGCTGCGGCAGGCCGCAATGTTCGCTCCGCTCACATCCTCCACTCCGTTCCGGCCCTTCGGGTGCGGCCTGCCTCGTTCAGCGGGC